>CALXQQ010000050.1 GCA_944390775.1 uncultured Alphaproteobacteria bacterium | reverse complement strand
TGGTGAATTAATAATACCTAGACATGTAGTAATAATCGTTACTTGATAAACAAAAAGTGCATCATTTAATTTATTAGGTGCTAGTACTAATTTATGACAAAGATACCATAATCCAATAGTTTCAGCCAAAATAAACAATACAATTGCAAAAACAACATGAAGTGTCTGATTTAAATTAAAAACCTTATTAACATCTCCATCTTTTTTTCCCATTTCTGCATTAAGGAAACGAGATGTAGCAACCCCAAGCGCTCCTGTAATAAAAGTAAATACAGTCAAAATACCTCCAACAATATTAAACAACCCATAATCAGAAACCCCTAAGACTAAAAGTACTACTCTGGAAGTATATAAACCTATAAACAAAGAAATTAACAGTCTTGCATACATATAAACAGTATTCACTGCAATTCTTTTATTTGAACCCTGCATCATTAATAATATTTTTATATTACTACTATTTTGAAAAAATGGTTAAAACATAGTTAATCATATATTTTTATATGAAACGGACTTGATTTTGCAACTTAGCAATCTAATACAAAGAAAAGATGATTGATCGAACTATTTTTCAAATTACTGTAAGCATCCAATTCTAGGGTGTGCTTTTTAGGGTCAGCGCCTTACGAGCGCTGACCCTAAAAAGTAGACTGCAAATTTAACGATTATTATTTGTAGATTGTCATAGGAAGAAGGTTTTCATAGTCTTTTCTTCCTTTTTTCAATTCTTGTATCAGGCGGCAGAAGTAATTTCTCCATCGTTTCGATAGGCCAGTATCTGTTCCCAGAAAGTGTGTAGATAATTGAGTGCTCTTAACATCAGGTCGCTGCTTATCTCACTTTTGTTGGCCAGAAGGTCATAAAGCCTGTTCCTTAATTTCTCAATGACCTCTTCTGTTTGGGCATCGTTCCGCCTTTTGTAGATCTCTTCGGGAGAGAGGTGATCTTGGGGTTGCTCCGCAGCTTCTTCTGTCGGAACCGGAGTTTGGGGGGTACCATCGAAATCATCCTTGTCATCATGTTTGCCCTTGCATGACTTCTTTCGGTCTATTCCCTTAAGGCTTTTTGAGGAGGAATATACCTGGGCGTTCATAAGAGACAGACGTTCGACAAGAGCATGATACATTTTCTCAAGTGTCTTGTATTCCTTATCGCGAAGCTTATATTCAATACTAGCCTTCTCTGCCTTACTGTTTGCCTTTAGCAGGGCATTTGTAAGGGAGTTTATTTTCTTATTGGCCTCCTTCAGGTCTTTTCCTATTTCATCAAGTCGGGCTATCATTTCATCCAGTTGCCCCCGCTTGTTCTGATTCTCCTCATACAGGAACAGGACGAACCTCTTTATCTGATCAGCATCCATACCTTCAAGGGGAGTATGCTCCCTTTCAGGGCGGGACAACATCTCTTCAAGATGCTTGCGTCTGAGTGTATTTTCTATGAGTTCTTCCAGTTCCATGTTCTCTAATATTGTATGTAAATAAGCCCTCCAGTTTCTCTACCAGTGTTTTCACCCCTAATAGTCTAAGCCTTTCTTCTGTATGCACAAGCCCTCACGGGTTCTTATCGTCACCATGATGCTTCCTTTATAGGGAGATATATGCTTGGGCTTGTCTTTAGTAGAAGCCTGTTCTTCATGGCCTGTCTAGAGCAACTCTTCCGGAATACCTTCCACTTCTACGGGTACAACCTTCTTCTGTGTCTTCTTGAACCAGTCATAGAATACCATGTATGGAATGTTGTTACTAACACAGAACGAGTTAATGGAAACTCCTTTGGGTTCACCCTCGGTCTTATAGAGGGACCACAGTCTTTCAAAGTCTTTTTCGCTAAACATAATCTTTCGAGTTTTAAGTTTAGCACGAAGGTACGGGAAAGAGTCATGCTAGTCAATACGCCATTTTTGGATGCTCACAATTAGATTGTTTGACAATTTTTGCTGGTATACCAACAACAGTGCACCCATCTGGAATATCTTGTAATACCACAGAATTTGCTCCAATGCTAACATAATTACCAATTTTTACCCCCCCAATTATCGTAGCTTTTGCTCCTATAAAACAATGATGACCTATATGAGGTGCTATTCTATTTGAAGAAAAATCTTTATTTAAAGCCGAATAACGTACTCCAAGTGTTACATGATGTTGGATTTCAGTATGAGCACCTATCACACTATTAGGATTTATTACACATCCTAATCCCATATGATCAAAATGCACAGTTCTATCAATTTCTGTACAAAAAGGAATTTCACAAGTATAAAATACTCTTTGGTAAATAGATAAAAGATGGGCTATTCTATGAAAATGATGCCTTTCCAACCATTTACCTAAATATATAAGTTTTATTTGAGATAACATATATCATAGAATTTCTTATAATCTAACTTATATGCTTGTGCAAGTATTTTCTTTGTTGTTTGGTAATATAATACTGCAGAATTCTTTTTATAATAAGGATTTTTGATTTCTACACAATTCACCATATTTATTACTTCAGCAATAGCTTTATCTATAGCCTTACAATCACAAACAACATCAATCACGCTATTTCCACGTACTCGGCCAGCCTGTCGATTACCTATATTGATAGTAAAACTACCAAGACTAGGCACTTCTATAATTCCAGAACTACTATTTCCAATTAATGCCAAAGATTTTTTCACGAGGTAATGATAACTATCCGGATGAAGATTTACAAAGAAATGAGCATTTGATTTCTCCTTACAATACTCTTGCACGCGGTTAGTTATTACTTCTGATGCAGTATCAGCATTAGATCCTATAAAGACAAATTGATAATTTTCAATATAATTATTTATAGCATAAAGCAACTCGTTTATCTGCTCTAGAGGGGATTGCGCATTAAGTGTTTCTGGATGAAAAAGAACTGTAAAGATTTTCTTCTCAGGGAACTCTAGCAAACGCTTATCAACATGATTCATATCAATATACTTACAATTTTCCGCACCCAAAGCACCCAAATAATAAACATTTTCAGGTACCTCTCCCATTTGAATAACTCGCTTACGATATTCTTCTGTGCTTGTAAAATGGAAACGAGCCATCTTGGTGATTGAGTGACGAATAAATTCATCATAATTAGCCAAGGTAATCTCTCCACCATGTATATGTAATATAGGGATTCTATTCATCGCAGCAGCAATTGCTACAGAATATATTTCATAACGATCACCAAGTATCAACAATAAATCGTATTTATTTTCCTCGAAGAACTTACCAAACTCTTGCAAGACAAAAGCCATTATGTTTGTAGTATCAGAAAGTTTTTCTGATTTATTATCTACCTTACATTCAAAGGCTATCCTAAATCCATCTTCTTCAACTATCGTTTTTGCATTGCCAAATTTTTCATCCAACAACGCTCCTGTAGCAAGAATGGAAAAATCAATTGACGGATCTTCATTGAGCATTGAAATATATTTCCGAACAATGCCATAATCAGCTCTTGAACCTGTTGCAAATGCTACTTTATATTTATTTTCCATTTTCTAGGATTGTTTTAGCTAATAAATAATCAATATAATTATCTATATCAACAGAATCTATATCAGACATTATATATGAAATAGATTTCGCTCCGAAAAAGTGCTTCTGCTGAAGATATGCCTCTGGTTTGGCAACAAAAATAGCTCCGTTAGGAGAATAAAAATTATATGCTTGCCGACGATAATTTGCAAAATCTTTATCAAAATATTTTAAAGATTCATCTTCATCTATCATCTTAACTAAATCCTCCCCAAATTCAGATTTCTTCATAGATACCAAGAAGTCAAAATTCATTATATTCTTTTCAAATTTATCTAAGGCTTCCTGAATATGTTTTTCATTTCGAAGGGGAGATGTAGGTTGAAGTAAGACAAAATAATCATAACTTCCTCCCACTTTATGAAGAACATCTTCTATTACCATATATGAGGTAGCCTGATCATTAGACAATTCCTCATTTCGCAAAACAATTTCAGCACCATAAGAACGAGAAATGTCAGCATAATGTTCCGAGTCTGTTGATACTATAACTTTATCAAATAAACCAGACTTATTGGCTGCCTCTATTGAATATGCAATTAGAGGCTTACCACATAAATCGATAATATTTTTATCTTTTAACCCCTTTGAACCAGAACGAGCTGGAATGATAGCTATTCGTCTCATAAAATGCTAATTAATTTTTTTTCTATAAGTTTATAAGCTTGCTGGTTAAAATGCAAGCCATCATAAGTATATCGATTATCCAATTTTCCTTTCAGATTTTTTAGAATCTCTAATTTGAAAGTTGTAATATAAGAAGGAAGTTTAGATAAAATCGTAGTATTCAGTTCTTCTATTTTAAAATTAGTTCTATCCCATCTTCCATTGACTGGAGGTATTTGAAAATAAATTATTTTTGAATCAGGATATTTTTTATATAAAACAGCAAAAATTCTTAAAAGATTTTCAACTGACTGCTGAAGTGTATATTTATATTTCACATCATTTGTACCAAGAATTAAAATAATGATCTTAAATGTTCCATTTAATAAATCATTATTTAATTGTTCCAAGACATCTTCTGTTGTTGCATCTCCCACTCCTGCATTAAAACATTTTCTATCTGAAATTGTTTTAGTAGTCCAATACTCTATTAAAGAATCTCCTAAAAGACAAATATCAAAATTTTGTTGATTATTATCTCGTATTTGTTTAAACTTAATTTTTTTCCTAATTTTACTTTCTTTAGCTCTTTTAGAGAAAGAAATGCGCCACTTTAAATAATAAAATAAACGAAACAGCATACGAATCCTTTAATTGTTTCTGTTTATTTCCTATAATTATAACTCTATTAATTCATCTTCTAAGAAATCACGTACTGCAGTTTTCCCTAGAACCTCATACCATTTCATTGGGCTTATTCCATTTCCTGGACGTTTGCAGGTGATATTATCCTCTGTGAAAATCTCTCCCTTCTTAATCGAGTGACGGGCAACAATTGATTTTCGAGCAATATTAATATTACGTTTCTCAGATTCTGTAACTATCTTACCACCCCCACCTTTAATAATCTCAATACGACGAACATTTCTACAAAGTTCAGCTAATTCTTCAGGAGTAGCGGAAGCCTTATGATCTGGACCCGGCATATTTTTATCAAGAGTAAAATGTTTCTCAATTAAACAGATATCCTTCATCACAGCGCCAACCGCCGCAACAGCACCAACAGAATGATCAGAGAAACCTATTTTAATATCGGGAAAAGCCTCATGTAGGCTATCTATACCACTTAGATTAACATCCTCATCAGGTGTTGGATATTCCGTATTACAATGGAGAATTACAAGATTTTCTTTTTGTTCATATCTAAGAAGAATAGACACAGCTTGCTTAATTTCTTCTAAAGTTGACATTCCTGTAGAAAGAATAATTTGCTTCCCATCAATCTTTATTTTAGCAATACGTTCTAAATAAGGTAAATTGGTTATTTCTCCTGATGGAATTTTCCAAATTTTTTGACCTTCAGCCTCTAAGAAGGCAATACTATCCATATCAAAAGGAGTAGAAAATGTAATAAGTCCTAAACTTTCTGCATAATCTCTCAATTTCAAGAACTCCTCTTGCGGTAACTCTAGTTTTCGGGTCATCTCTAATTGATTACCATCTTCACCTGTTGTTTTTTTTTGATAATCTGCCTTAGGAGCATAACGTGAAATAAGTTCTGAAGCCTTAAAGGTCTGAAATTTTACCGCATCGACACCACATTCTTTTGCTTTCTCGACAAGTTGATGAGCGATTTCAGGATTTCCATTATGATTACAACCAATTTCTGCTATAATAAAAACACCCATTGACTTAATTATATTTATGATTATTTGATTCAATTTCTTTTGCGGGGCAACCAACAACTGTAGTATTTTTTTTTACATTTTTAATAACAACAGCACCAGAACCGACTAAGCTCCATGCCCCAATAGTCAATTGCCCGTTACATACAACACCGGAACCAACAAAACTGCCTTCCTCACAAATCACATCTCCATTTAAGGTACAATTAGTAGATATGTTTACATGATTACCGATTATACAACCATGTTCAACAAGAGCTCTGGTATTTATAACACAATTATCCCCAACTGATGCACCATGATTGACAATTGCTAATTTTCCAATAAAACTACCTTCACCGATTGTTGAACACGGAGAAACAAGTGCAGACTTGTCTATAACGTTTATCAAGGACAAACCACGTTCTTTTAATGCTTCAAACCATCTTTTTCGCTTTGCATTATTTCCGATTGCAACAAAATAAACATTTTCATCAGGATTTGGAACACTGTCAATTGTATTTCCATAAACAGGATATCCTTGATGTTCTGAACCGGCAAGCTTTACATCATCTATAAAACCAATCATTCTAAAATTCATGTAATCAATAGAATCAAGAACAGATTTTGCATAGCCTCCTGCCCCAACTATAACTAGATTTTTCATGATTATCCAATATAGACAACTCTTAGAATTTTCTCCAAACCATTTTATTCACTACTCCGGTATAACTCTGAATTAGTTTCACCACCTTGGTAGAAACATTCTCATCCACATAGTTTGGCACCGGGATGCCGTCATCATGATTATTGTTCATTTCTACAGCAACATCTACAGCCTGCAACAAAGAATGCTCGTCAATACCAGCTAGAATAAAGCAACCCTTATCCAAAGCTTCCGGACGCTCGGTGCTGGTACGGATACAAACAGCAGGAAACGGATGGCCTACACTAGTAAAGAAAGAACTTTCTTCCGGAAGAGTGCCTGAATCTGATACAACCGCATAGGCATTCATCTGCAAACAGTTGTAATCATGGAATCCCAAGGGTTCCTGACGGATAACACGCTTATCCAACTCAAAGCCACTTGCTTCCAATCTCTTGCGGCTTCTCGGATGACAGCTGTACAGAATTGGCATATCATACTTCTCAGCCATTTTATTAATAGCTGTAAACAGAGAAACAAAGTTCTTTTCGGTATCAATATTCTCTTCACGATGTGCGCTCAACAGAATATACTTGCCTTTTTCCAATCCCAGACGAGAATGGACATCACTGGCTTCAATCTCTGCTAAATTGTTATGCAATACTTCTGCCATGGGTGAACCGCTGACATAAGTACGCTGAGGAGCCACATTGCTGGCATTCAAATAACGGCGGGCATGCTCGCTATAGCAGATGTTCACATCGCTAATAATATCAACAATCCGGCGGTTGGTTTCTTCCGGTAGACACTCGTCAAAACAGCGGTTTCCGGCTTCCATGTGAAATATTGGAATATGCAGACGTTTGGCACCGATGACACTCAAACAGGAGTTGGTATCACCCAATACGAGAACAGCGTCCGGCTTGATTTCCACCATCAGCTTATAACTCTTGTCAATAATGTTTCCCATGGTGGCACCCAGATCATCGCCTACTGCATCCAGATATACTTCCGGATCAGCCAGTTTCAGATCCTTGAAAAATACTCCGTTCAGATTATAATCGTAATTCTGGCCGGTATGTGCCAGAATACAATCAAAATATTGACGACATTTGTTGATTACGGCTGCCAGACGGATAATTTCCGGACGGGTACCTACAATAATCAACAGTTTCAGTTTTCCGTTATTTTTAAATGAAGCCATATTCTTTTTTATTTTACCAGTTCAAAAAATGTATCAGGACGATTCGGATCAAAAATCTCATTCGCCCACATGACGGTCACCAGATTCTCTGTCTCACTCAGATTGATAATGTTATGTGTATAGCCGGGCAACATGTGCACCGCCTCAATATTCTCTCCGCTCACCTCAAATTCAATCACTTCATCAGTTCCGTATTTACGTTGCTGAATCAGTCCGTGTCCGCTGACCACAATAAAGAACTCCCATTTGGTATTGTGCCAATGCTGTCCTTTCGTAACGCCCGGTTTGGAGATATTGATGCTCACTTGTCCGCATTTCTCCGAACGAAGCATCTCCGTGAAACTTCCCCGGTCATCCACATTCATCTTTAAAGGAAAAGATACTTTCTCCTTGGGCAGATAAGACAAATAAGTGGAATAAAGTTTCTTGGCAAAGGAATTCTCAGGGATTTCCGGAATAATCAGTGTTTTGGGTTGCTCGGTAAACCGATGCAACAGATCAACAATTTCTCCCAAAGTAACGTGATGCGTTACCGGAACGGCACAATAACGGCCGTCTTCTTTCAACACGGTTTCCACTCCATCAAATTCACAGTGATGCTCTTTTCCATTCAAGGCGGCAATCATTTCTTCCACCAGATCATCGATATAAAGCATCTCCAGCTGTACCGAAGGATCATTCACCTGAATAGGCAGATCATGAGCGATATTATGGCAGAATGTAGCCACCACACTATTATAATTAGGTCGGCACCATTTTCCAAAAAGATTCGGGAAACGGTAAACCAATACTTTTGCTCCAGTTTCCTGAGCATAGTCAAAGAACAGTTCCTCTCCGGCCAATTTGGACTTTCCGTAATCAGAAGTTCCGTAACGTCCGATCAAAGTGGCCTGAATAGAGCTGGAAAGCATCACCGGACAGGTATTACCGTGTTTTTTCAGCGTATCCAACAAGGTAGAGGCAAAGCCAAAATTTCCCTGCATAAATTCAGACTGGTCTTTCGGGCGGTTTACACCTGCCAGATTGAACACAAAGTCTGCCTGAGCACAGAAATTATCCAACAAAGCCGGATCTGTATCCAGATCATACTCCATAACCTCAGAAATAGATACCGGATAGTTGCGTGCCTTTCCGTCCTTAATATTATTCAGTTGAGCACACAGATTCTTTCCCACGAATCCATGTGCACCGGTAATTAATATTTTCATCTTCTAAAGTTTATTTATTCGGAACGGATTTCCTTACCTTTCGCTTTCTCTATCAATCCCAGATCTTCCTGGATAAAGCGCAGACGCATCAATTGTTGCTTCATACCTTCCACATCCAGACGAGCAGTGTTGTGACTGTGATAATCATCAATCTTGGATACCTCCTCATTACCCTCGACAAAGAATTTATCATAGTTCAGGTCACGGTTATCGCAAGGAATACGGTAATAGTTACCCATATCTATGGCCTTTGCCATTTCTTCACGGGTTACCAGTGTCTCATACAACTTCTCTCCATGGCGGGTTCCGATAATCTTCACCTCAGTTTCACCGTATTTCGGATCTACCTTGGCATAGATTTCTTTCAACGCTTTTGCCAGAACATCCAAAGT
>CALXQQ010000049.1 GCA_944390775.1 uncultured Alphaproteobacteria bacterium | reverse complement strand
CACTTGATACTAACGGTACTCATGATACAGCTATTCAGCAAAACAAGGGGATAGCTTTGCAGAGATTATCTTCTAATTTAAGTACACAGATCGTCGCGGGAGATTATATATGTTTCCAAGGTGATGGGGAGTTATCTGTTACTGTTGAGCCGACGATCAAGGACAGATCCATATATCTCTATACCACAGATGGAACAAAACGCACATTGACTATAACGGCAGATCAGGATTTGGTTCTATCTCCTGACGAGTATCTGTTTGAACAACAGTCCGATGGGACATATCGGGTGAGTCTTGGTCTAAGCAATGTGTCGGTGTCGAATCCAACCATGCTCGATACGGATTATACGTGTGTGTATGCAAAACCGCGTCTGCCGGAGATGAGCGCAACAGTTGATTTTTCTCGCAATAACGGTGGTCGCCCTGCATATGACAGTAACCTAATTGTGTATGGTGAAAGTGAGAGTGGTTCAATGAATAAAACAGGAGCTAAGTATAATACATCGCATGGATATTGGAATACATATTTAAGTCCGGGTCAACAAACAGGAGAACATGAATTGATGCATGGTTTATCAGGGTGGCATCATCACTTTAGAAGATTAGCGGGCGATTTTTATATGGTAGTAGATAGTGTTGGAGATGGTACGCCTCAAATGTTTATGTTTAACAAATATAATATATCAATAAGTAATCCGACTAAAGTTGCTAATTCGTTTTACTTTGGAGGAATGTTTAGAGGATATTATGGTGGAGGCGATATTAGAAATTGCGGGGAATATGAAGACTATGATGTGGTAGGAGATTATGCTAGATTCGACATATATAACCTAAACAGCGGTGCCGTTTGTGATTTTATTATGACGGGTTATACTTTGCCAATCAATACAGCGCTGCATGAAGCTGGATATTACGGAGATACCTGCGATTCAATGACGGCTTTGCAAAAACTCACGCTTGATGCTTGCTCCAAATTAAAAGAATCTTGCGGAGAGAATCTGAGAATTTATCTAATCAAATATCGTAAACAGACGCAGTACAAATTTTTGGGAAAAACAATGAGTTATTCTTATGATTATCTTAATTCGTGCACAAATAATATATACGATGTATCGACCGAGGCTGATCTTGCGAGCAGGCTCAAAGATATCGCAGAAGATATCAAAAATTGGGCAGGATACGAACCTGCAAAAAACGTAGAGTAGGGGAGGGTGCTATGCGTTCTAGATGTTTCGAGATGTATAGTCAGCATTTCATAAGCAAGAACACTGTGTCAGCGCGTCGTAGACATTTTCAAGCTCATCTATCGAAACGCAATATGGCGGAAGCAAATAAATGGTTTTATCAAGAGGTCGGATAAAAATTCCTTTTTCAAATAGGTCAGATGCGAGTTTTTGCGCCTCATTTGCCGAGGGTAGATCAAAAGCAGTTATTACCCCTATACTCCTACGTTTTTTTACATTTTTTAATTTCATTGTTTTATGGAATTTCTCAATTTCTTTAATGTGAGCAATGTTTTCTGCTCTTGTGAGAATATCAAAAGATTTGCAAGCTGCGGCACAGGCAATAGGATTTCCTGTGTATGAATGTCCGTGGATAAAAGCCTTACTAAAATCATTGGATAAAAATGCATCGTAGATTTTTTCAGTGACGATAGTAAGAGCAAGGGGAAGAAATCCTCCAGTAAGAGCTTTTGAAAGACATACGATGTCAGGTTTTTCATGTCGTAAATAATCCATGGCAAAAAAACGACCTGTGCGATAAAATCCTGTCATTACTTCGTCAAAAATCACTAATATGCCGAATTTGCGGACGGTTTGCACTAATCTTTCTAAAAATTGTGAACGATGCATAACCATTCCGCGAGCTCCTTGAAGCAAAGGTTCAACGATCAGAGCACATACTTGCTCGCCAAGACCTTGTTCAAGTTGCTTTTCGAGGTCGAAGATAATCTCGTCTTCTTTTTGTTCAATATTTTCAACATCATCAAAAAATTCAGGAACTTTCAAGGCAATAGTATCAAAAAAAAGATCAGTAAAATTGAAGTGAAAAACTGAATTGCGCTTGCCAGAAACGCTCATTGCTCCGAATGTGTCGCCATGGTAAGCTCCCTCAAGGTGTAAAAATAATTTACGATGATTTTCTCCTCGGTTCCTAAAAAATTGATACGCCATTTTCAAAGCAACTTCAACCGATGTTGAGCCATTATCTGAGAAAAAGAACTTGCTTAAGGAGGATGGCAAAACTGTTTGTAGCTTTTCAACTAGTTTTTCAGCAGGATCATGGCTAAAGGCAGTGAAAATTACTTGTTCTAAAGTCGCAGATTGCTGTGCAATGGCTGCAGCAATTTCTTTGTTCGAATGGCCATGAATGCTAACCCACCAGCTGGAGATCATGTCGGCCCATTTCCTTCCGTCTTTAGCGTATAGATAAAGTCCGTCGCCATGCGTAATTTTTATAGGGGAAGGAGCAGTTTGTTCTTGAGTAAAAGGACGCCAAATGGGTTTCGTACTCATGATAAAATCTCCAAAATTTCTTGAGGTAATGGTGTCTGATCGATCAGTTGATTTAGGTTGTTTGATTCTTCCAACACAGCCAAAATTTTTGTTTGTGAAAAATGTTCAATCGTTTGTTTAAGGTTTTTTTGTAGATTTCCGCAGACGATTATTCCAATAATTGGAATTTTGCGACTTTTCATTGCAAATATGCTTAACAAAATGTGATTGATCATTCCCAGTTTAGAACGAACAACTAACAAAGCCGCTGAGTTTGTATTTTGTATCGCATCGATCATGTAAAAATTTTCAGAAATTGGTACAAACAAACCTCCTGCGCCTTCAATGATGATTTTGTCGAGTTTTGTACGAAAACGATCTGTGTTAATTTCTACGCTTTCCAATAAAGCCGCATCATAGGGGGATAGTGGAGCTTTTAAATTGTAAGTTTCAGGTATAATTTCGGTGTGAGGAGCAAATTTACGAACAGTAGCACTATCAGAATCCATTCCTGTTTGAATCAGCTTCCAATATTTTGTGTGAACTTTTGAGCAAATCCATGAAGATACTGTCGTTTTTCCTGCGTCGGTGTCTGTTCCTGTGATGAAAACATTCATACTACATTCAACCTTTAATTGTTGTTAAACTATCACAAAACGGTTGATATCGCAAAGGTATCGAATGTTGACTTAGTCTGCGACAGCGATGTAACATCACAAATCGAGTTTTTAATAGTAGGAATGCTTCTATGAGAGAAAATACATTTGAAGAAGCGTGGAAAATTTTCACATCTCCGTTTTTTAAGCTGTTACGTGAGGCTCATGATGTTCATATCAGAAATTTTGATGAGCAAACAATACAGATCAGCGATATTTTAAGCGTAAAAACAGGTGGATGCTCCGAAGATTGTGCTTACTGTGCTCAATCCGCAAGAAATGGAACAAAGGCACCAAAGCAGCCAATGCTCGATCTTGAAACTGTGGTTAATGCAGCGAAGTTGGCGAAAGAACGAGGAGCTTCACGTTTTTGCATGAGTACTTCAGGTCGCTGTTTAACCCAAGAATCAGAGTTCGAAAGAATATGCGAAATGGTTTGTGCTGTACATGAGCTGGGGATGGAAACCTGTGTAACGGTCGGATTTTTAAATGAACAGCAGGCAAAAAAACTTAAAGAATATGGATTAGATTATTATAACCATAATGTAGATACATCGCCTGAATTTTACGGAAATATTGTTACAACCAGAACCATAGATGATCGAATAAGAACCATTGAAATTGTGCAAGCCGCTGGAATAAATGTATGTTCTGGTGGAATTGTTGGCATGGGTGAAACAAATGAAGATCGCGTAAAGATGCTAGTGTTGCTTGCGAATTTGAAAACACCTCCTCGCTGTGTTCCGATAAATAAGTTGGTGAAAATTCCTGGAACGCGCGTTGATGATTCTAAGCCGATTGATGATTTTGATTTTGTTCGTCTAATCGCATTGGCGCGTATTTTGATGCCGAAGTCTTATGTAAAAATTGCAGCCGGACGTAATACTTTGAGCGAATCTACGCAAGCGCTTTGTATGTTTGCAGGAGCTAATGCATTGTTTTCCGGCGAAAAGCTTCTTACGGTCGACAATATGAAAGATGGACATGATAGCGCTTTATTTCAGAAGTTAGATATCAAACTTGAAAAACCACAATGTGTTTAAACAAAACCATCATTATTGTGATTTTGGGAACTTTACTCGAGTGGATGGAGTTTTCATTTTTTGCATACATGACAGATTACTTATCGGGGGTGTTTTTTCCAATTGATTCTCCTGATTTTGCGCGTTTAAAAATTTATGGAGCCTTTGCAGCGAGCTATCTAATGCGTCCCGTAGGGGCCATATTTTTTGGATATTTGGGAGACAAGTATGGACGCAAGCTCCCGATGATTATGTCACTGATTGTTATGGGAATATCTACCTTTGCGATAGGTGTTCTGCCTCCATATCAGTCTATTGGTTCAGTAGCACCGATATTGCTTATCGTTTTTAGGATGCTACAAGGATTTGCAGTTGGCGGCGAATTTAACGGCTCAACTGTAATTCTGACTGAATACGACAAAGCGCATCCTTTTTCAGCTGGAGCATGGACACCGTTTGCCTCAACGGCTGGAATGGTTTTAGGAAGTTGCATGGCAACCCTAGTGCTATCATTTAGTTACTATGATACTGAACTTTGGAGAGTGCCGTTTTTACTTAGCTCTTTTCTTGCATTTGCTGCTATATATTGGCGCAAATATATGAGAGAAACAAAGGACTTTCTTGCTGCAAAGAAAAGCAATTCTCTTTTTAAATTGCCGATCATAGCTGCATGGAAATTCAATAGAGCAGGACTGTTATGTACTGCAGCTCTATCAATGTTTATCTCCGTTTATGTATATACTGGGAATGTTTATTACAAAACAATTGCAGTAACTATTGGAGGAGCGAGTCCTGAAAAAGCGGGGTTGGCAATCAGTTGTGGAATTTCTCTGAGTATGTTGCTAATTCCAATCTTCGCAAAAATTGCTGACAGGACTGATGGATACAGGCTGTGTTTTATAAGTATTATTTCAGCTCTTTTGTTAAGTCCGACAATAATGTTTTTAGCATCTGTGGGAGATTTTCGATGCGTTTTAGTTGGACAAATGATCTACGGAGTAATAGATGCGCTAACATCAGCAACTGTGTATACAGTATTGACAGCGCAGTTTGAAACTGGCACAAAATACAGTGGTGCAAGTTTTGCGTGGTCGGTTGCGACGGCATTTTTTGGAGGTACTGCATTAATTGCCAATGAGTTTTTGGTGTCGATGACTCGAGCAGCTTGGTGCAGCGGATTCTACATGTCTATGTGTGCTCTTGTATGCTTGGTTGTTTTGAAAAAATTCGCAATGAAAAAAAGTCTGAGATGTAAAAGAGTATGCGTAAGCAAACAAATATCAAAAGTTTTATGAGCTACATACTTGAGGTCATAGCTAGATAAATGGACTTATGTATGATAAACAAGGAAGGAGTGAGAAAATCTGTGGCAATAAAAAAGTTGCAGTGATAGCGAAGGGGATGTTAGCAAATAAGATTATCTGCTTTATGCTATGACGCTGATTCTCATATGCGTTTTTTTCGAAAGTTGCCTCCAAAATTTTTATGATTCATTCTTCTGCTTTTTATAACAAAAGATTAAATAACCGATGGATAATAAAAATGCAGTTGAAAGCATAGATAATCCTTTGGTGTATGGTATTTAATAGAAAATATGATTGACATTTTAAGAGATATGCGCGAATGAAATTATGAGTAATTTCAAAAAAATCCTCAACCATATATTCAGGAATCATTACAGAAGAGGAATTTTATCAGGATGGGAACTTTGCAAATTTTCTCATATCCATTCCATGTTGCATGCCGACTTGTCCAGGTTTCAGCTCATGAAATGGGATAGCTATAAAGCATTCTTTATCTACCTCTTTTCCTTCTGGAGAAGCATCATGCACGCGAGCACATTCTATAAATATTTTTCTATTTTCAGTTTGTATTACAAAGTCAGGTCCGCCGTGTTTTTTAAAAGTGGCATTTCGAATAATATATCCTGAATTACTAAAAAAACAAGCAACATTTAATTTCAAAATTCTGGATGTATTTCTTATTTTACAATAAAATGTTTCATAAAGTCTTTATCTAAAAGATCCCCAACTTTTAAATATTGTTTGCATAACAGCTCTACCACTTCGGGCCTAAAATTCAATCCTGATATAAATTCCTTAAATTGTAGTTCTTTTGAGGTAAATAACGGCATATTGCCCTCCTATAAAATTATGCTCATCATGCATATTTGTATATTGAAGTCAATATGGCAATTAAAACAATGTGTAAAGTGTATTATAAATTCTACATAAAAAAAACAAAATTCCAGATCTGTGGAATAGCTAGACATTATCATATGAAGTCGGTAAATCAATGGCGACATTATCAAATGTATTCAATATTCCAATTACGAGTTAACTTCTCTCGGAGATGCATTGACCCACATTGGTAACAATACCGCTGCAGCTGCTTGCGCAATTGTGTTCGCACTAGAAAAAGTCGGAGGTACGGCATTGCAGTTTGGATCATCCGCAGAAAATCCTCAAAGCTAGTTGGCATATTAATAGCTATGGGGCGAATGCCTGAAGAAGATGCTAGCGCAGCTGTCGCAATATTGCAAAGATTGCAATTGACTGATAAGCTCGGACCAAAAGCAGAACGCGCGTTTAGAAAAGTTGAAATAAGGGCGAAAGTTTCTGGCGAGATGATCATAGAAGATGCGCAAGGAGCGCTAAGTAAATTCTAGGGTATGCTTATCAAAGTCGATAAATAAGAAGGTACTAGAGCACTAGTCGATATATTTGGGAAAAATATTCAAAAACTGTTGCGACGATTATCAGCTCTTTAGGTTTATACAAAAAATAGTGTGAATTAGTGGCTGATACGAAGAATTATGCCGGCTCGATAGAAAAAGAGATTTTGACTCGAGCGACGACAACAGAAAACAGCGAACTGTTATTACAAAACACGGTGTTTAGATTTAGCCTATCGAGGCAGTCAGATTTATTTGCGGAATCGCCAATTATTTTACACGGTTTTCCAGAACCTTTGCGTTGGGTAATGATATCGGCACAACATATGTAAATTAATAAAGTCTGATTTACAACATCAGTGGAGTGTAATCAATCATGATGATGACAAGCGATCTTTGCACGCCTATAGTTTCACTTTTGTCGACTTTATCAGATGGAAGCGAAAACGAATAAATCGCAGATTCGATTTTTGGTCGGCTGGCTGAATTGAGCATATAAAGAAGTAAAAGTATAAAAAGGAGAAAAATGTTAAAAAGCTAATCAGTAAAAGGGGTCATTGCTATAGTTGCTGCCGTGATCATGTACTACACACCAGATCACATAGATCGAATTATCAAAGCATGCCTGATGGCGCTTGGAATCCAGAAACTTACTATCGGCAGTTTGTTCGCTCCAACAAAGGATAAAGCTGGATTTGATATTATTGCGTATAAGTTGTTGTTTTTAGGAGATATTTGTGACATAATGATGCA
>CALXQQ010000048.1 GCA_944390775.1 uncultured Alphaproteobacteria bacterium | reverse complement strand
ACTATTATTTGGAGTTCTTTGATAGGTTTGATAAATTAGCGGTTGGAGTAGGCGGCCATGGCCGCCTACTCCGACACAACAAAACTAAACTTGACACAGTTCAGTTTACACTCCCTTTCAGGATTATGCAGATTTCGTCTAAATAATTCAAACGCTTGTTTCTGTTTTCGAGATTTGAATTCCGAGCTATTTCCTATAACAACAATACCTTTGGGCTGCACCCGAAGCACACCGTGCTCTATCTCATAATCGTACATTTCTCCCGAGCTACAAGTTCCCCAAGATTGACAATAGACTTGTATCTGAGAAACAGCCATTGCAAGCTCTTTTGATATTGGATAGCAGCCATTCCGATCTTCTTTTTCCAATAAATGGGTGCTAGGTCTTTTGATTTCCACAAGAGCCGTAAAACGTGCCTCTCCATCAGATGCTGCCATAAAGTCACAGACTTGTCCTCCTTTATTATTGACATTCTTACCACCAACATACACTTGCTCATCCTCCTTTGTGGTAAAATTATAGCTCAATCCGTATCCAAATATCCAATCATTCTTGGACAAAAATGCCTGCCAATAATTTTCTAATTTTTCTTGAGTAATCGACTCCTCAAACTCGCGAAGCGATTCAATCCTATTGGTTTGAATTCGAGCCATTGATAACTTGGTCGCAAGATCTGGATCAGATTCTACTAATTGTCTCCATATATCCTCACTTAGTCCCTGCTCAATTAGTTTAAGTATGTATTTTGACTCCAAACCTGCACGAATAACTACATCTTGATCTGAAGCGACAACAAACTTCTGATGCCCTCTTTGTACTCCCTGAGCCCCAATTTGAAAAGCCTCAGATAAATGATCAAATAAAGCTTTGGTCTCACTACATCCTAATCTTAGTTTAACCCCTTCGCCTGCTTTTAATGTGTGCAGATTGATAGATTCAACATCCTCCCATGTGTCATTTTTGCCTTTGCGTTGATGAAAAATAACACAACTAATGCAAGCATCCTTGTCTTTAGGATTATCAACGACTGTTGCCCTCAATACTTTACGTGTTGTTTCTTTCTGGTCAATAATATAATTAACCATAATATCTGAGGTTACAAGTGATGTAGACTTAGTATATCTATCCTGCGACATAGTTCCTCGGGAGTTTAATATTATGTTTCGATTGTTACGGATACAATAGAAGCTTCATTTTTGATCTCGTCAATTAAGGTTGTCTTTGTTGCCTTTTCAATTGCAAGCCAAACAAAGGAAGCCTGTTCATCATCCATATACATTTTACCAATGTATTGTCGGAAATATTTATCAATAAATATTTTGATATCTCCGTGTGGATAAACCTTGTAGAAATTATATTTATCATTAAGAGTTGCTACCAAATCAGTTCTAAAATGAGATCTAATATGAGCTTTAATCTCTTTGTTCTCATTTTGTAAAACATATGCAGACATTACGAATAGGAAATTTATATTGTATTCTTTTAACCATAGGGTGTCTCTGTCGAATAACCTATTGTCGAAATGTTTACATACTTTTACATCAGGTCTTCCCGTTCTTTCGGAACTTGGAGTAAACAAGCAATCAGTAAATGATTTATTTTCAGGATTAAAATATCCGCGAATAAAAAAGTTGGGAGTTATAGTATAGCCCTCTGTTATATTGTCGCGATATTTTAATCCTTCCATAGGATTGTCAAGAGCATATTGGATGATGTTTTTTGCGTAGGTAAATTGCTTGTACACGGAATTCGTGCCTACATCGTGTCCTTCTTGATAATATTTGCTATCACCAACGAAGTATACATCACTATTTCCTATTAAAGCTCTGTCCCGATATATGTGATCGACAATCTTTCCATCTTTTTGTTTTTTTAGACCAATAGGTATATTACTATCGCCTATCAATACATCAATCATATCCTCGAAGATGAGATTGAATTTCCTCGCTAATAACATTTCTTCGTGATACCGATTACTTTCAATCATTTCGGCTTTCTCAAAGAAGGTGTATAGTAAAGTCCAAAGAGCAACTAATTCATCTGTAAAATACTTTTTTCGTATTTTTTTTAGTAGTCTGGTTCCTTTACCGGTAGCAAGCATTGATTCAATCTTCCTCGATGGAAGAGTTGGATAATTTACATCACTTTTAACTCGAAATGTATATTTGGTGTTCAAATATTCTAATACAGAATAAAATAGCACAACTAATTCTTCATCTAAGTTTATTGTCTTATTTTTATTCTTAAATTCAATGTAATAAGGGACGTTATTTCGAATAATTGGGCGAATCTTGCTTATTGTTTTAGCCCAATGTATCTTGTTATTACCGCTTGAGTTAATAATCGCGATGTACGTAAAAAGGTATCTATGTTCTTTATG
Source organism: uncultured Alphaproteobacteria bacterium (assembly GCA_944390775.1). GTDB lineage: Bacteria > Pseudomonadota > Alphaproteobacteria > UBA3830 > UBA3830 > CALXQQ01. The sequence continues at coordinate 9,777 of CALXQQ010000048.1, read as the reverse complement.
GAATTTGAGTAATTGGAGAATAATTTCCAAGAAAGTTTGAGAATTTTCGCCTGTGGCAGATTTTGTGTGTTGAATCTCTGCTAAATCGATTATACTGGAATCGTTTTTTCTATTTAAGAATGTATCTATTGCTCGATAGATCCATACAGATAACTCGTAAATAAATGCATTATATCCATTTATCCTAAGCGGATTCTTTTTGTCGTTTATGGTAATTACCTCCTCGGGACGACAATCTAATCCAAAAGGCTTTGCACCATCAATAAGAAAAACTTTCGGCAGGATAAAAATAGGATCTTTAATTTTCGCAGAGAAATAGTATCCTACACACTGAAATTTAGCTGAAGAGCCATTATTCAGTGTGCTGTACAAATGCTTATCAACAGCATCTTGAATGGTTGTTATCGGGTAAATGTATTCCTCAAAATATATTAACATTATTCTTTGGGCTGTTCATCTATTGTGATTGGCTTTACGTCGGTCTGTGCCATGAATTCAATCAATAATTGTGTAGCATCTGTCGTGAAAAGATCGCTAAACATGAATTCTTTTTCTGCTGAAGTTCTAAAGAAGTTTTTTTGTGTTTGATATTCATCTTTGCAGACCTCGCTCCAAAGATAAAACATAACCTTATTTACGAACTCTGCTTGTTTAATATCTTTCTTGATAAAGAAGTTACCCATCTGTTTATCTTCGGATAAAGTGGTATCGCGTATTTTGTCATTGATTTTTTTCAAGAAATCGATCCAGCGATACTTATTATTGCCTATCTCGATTGTAAATTTCCCCGAAGCTATATCTTCACTATAGTCAATTGGCACATGTTCCCATGCCCACCTTCTTTTGAAAGCACTATCCAGGGGGAAAAGTGATTGATCCGAGGTATTCATTGTCGCAAGAATAAATAGGTTTTTGGGTAAACTTAGTTTCCCCTTATGAATTCCCATTGAATCGGGCAATTCTTGCTCTAAATATGTTCTTAGATCTTTGTCTGCCTTTATTTTATATGTGGAAGTTCCGTCATCGTTTCTATCTAATAATTGGAATAAATCGCCAAAAATTTGTGCGCAATTTCCTCTGTTGATTTCTTCAATGATGAGATATACCTTTTTTTCTGGATTATTCCATGCTGCAATGTACGCATCGGTAAAAATTTGGGGGATGAATTGATATGATATATTTCCTTCTATATTGATGGGTTTATAGCATCCAACAAATGACGCGTAATCACTATCTGGATGAAATGTCGTCCTAAAGATTAGATCTTCACTAATTCCAAGGGTGTATTCCGTCTCAATTTTATATGATTTACCTGTTCCAGGGCAACCATAAATTATCTTCTGCCATTCTTGATTGGAATCTTTCTTTATGGCATTCTGTGTATCTATAGAATAAATAGTTGTACGCTTTGGGATTAAATCTAAACTATTTGACACTAATTTAAAATACTCTTTTGTCTCAGGGTCCAAGTTGATGGCTTCAAATCCATTGGCACCATCTTTAATATATGGATGTAAGTTGTCCCCAACATAAGACTTAAAGATACGAAAAGGTCCCACACTTTCATGGGCATCACGACTGATAACAGTATTCCCCTGTTCAAGAATCTTATAAATACCCTCTTGTTGAAATTTAATTTCTGCTACAGGAGTACGAAGTTTAAATTGAGTCTCTTCCGAGAATATTGTTAACATTTGCTTCATTCCAGCATCAATAGACAATGCGGAATCTTCATTTTTTAACCAGCTACATAAGAACTCAATTACAGACTTATTTTCAAAGGTTGAAAGATATAAGTCTATAATTTTAATATTTGTTCCAAAGTCTATTATTTTCTTAAACCGATTACCTCCAGTCCTTTCGGCGGCATTTACCATTGCCGGATCAGCAAACTCCACCTTGCCTAATCTAAGAAATAATTCGATTCCAACTTGTAAAGCTTCCATTTGCGCCTTAAACAATGGATTGTCGTTCAGCTGAAATTGAGAAATATCAGTTGAAAGGAATTGTTGAATATTTCTTTCTAATGCAGAATTCAGTCTTATTTTCTTTATTCCATGATCATCATATTCCTCAGAATATTGAATTTTTGCAATTCGATTGTTAGCTACATATAAGACATAGAGCAATGCAACAATGGATCTAATTGAACTTAATGATGATTTAATACCTTGTCGTAGATTTAAATCATGTCGCTCTATAAGCGATTGTGGTGAGACTTGCATAAGAATTATTTATTTTCGTTTTGTACTATAACTTTTGCGATCTCATAGGCCAACATAGGCGGTACAGCATTACCAACCTGTTTCATTTGACTACTTCGCGAGCCATAGAAGATAAATGAGTCTGGGAAGGTTTGTATACGTGCAGCCTCTCTTACTGTCAAACAGCGATGTAAAAAAGGGTGTGTAAAACGCCCAGAGGAAGGTGTGTCAAATCTGGTTGTTATAGTTGGAGCAATTCCATCTTCAAGTAATCGCGACCATGTCCCACTATAAATTGATTTTGTTAACAATTCGCTAGGAAGTACCTCCTTGCCTTTCCCTTTGGGTATCAATTTTAGTTTTTCAATCGCGGCGAGAGAGTGTTTTGTCGCAACATGATTGTGTAAGACTATTTCTTTACCGCGAAGTTCTCGTTGAAAGTTTGAAAAGGGTCGCTTGTCATAGACAGAGGTCTCGGCTCCTTCACCTGATTCAATAAACGGTAAATCATATATTGCATCTTTAATTGTCGTTTTTTTACCTAATGGGACGGGAAGGCCGATTTCTAACGATCCAAGTTGTCCTATAAATACAGCTCGACGACGATCTTGTGGTACGCCAAAATCAGCAGCATGTAATACGCCACAACATACTTCGTATCCCAATTTGTTAAACTCGGATATTATTTGATCTTTAAAATATCCATTAGATGTAGTAATGATATTTGGAACATTTTCTAAAACAAAATATTTAGGTTTAAATTCCGCAACAAACCGAACAAATTGCTTAAACAAGAAATTGCGCGGGTCGTTAAGACTTAAACGTTTGCCTTTCTGAGAGAACCCTTGACATGGAGGACCTCCCATAATTATGTCTATTTGGGGGTGACGTTCTTTTATTTTTGAAATGTTTAATTGTGTGATATCTTCAGCAAATACCTCTGTCGTTGGATGGTTCTTTTTATATGATTCTGCGATCTCCGGATCAAATTCTACTGCAAAAGCAACCTTACAGCCTGCTTTAATAAAGCCCTGTGAGAGTCCACCAACTCCTGCAAATAAATCAGCTACTATCATTTTCCTGCAATAATTCTATTCTTTGCAATATTATAATATTCCTCAGAAAGTTCAATTCCAACGAACTTGCGTTTTAGCAGTTTGCATCCTACACCAGCGCTTCCACTACCCATAAATGGATCCAGAACGACATCGTCTTCATTTGACAATAGATCGATGAAATGACACATAACTTGAAGTGGTTTCTGGGTAGGATGCTTGCCAAATTTACGCTCAGAGTTATTTATGGTCGCAGATTCAACAAAATCATGCACAACCTTTCCTCTATTGTTAAATGTGCCTGTTGTTGCGTCATTAACAAAGTGTAGCCAAGCTTCCGTCGAATTTACGAATTGTAAATTCATATTCCGGGGTAATGGATTTGTTTTATGCCAAATCCCGACAGTTTTATAATACAATTTATATTGGTTGGCAATATTTATAATAGTCTCTACTTTTATTATAGACATAAATATTAATAAATTGCCTTTTTTTTTAAGAATACGATGGCATTCTTTTAGGAAAACATCCATTTGCATACACCAATTCTCAAAATCCAAATCATCCCATCCCGAATATGCAAAATGATTATTCCTCATTTTACCCATATTTGTTCCTCGGCCTTTCATAAATTTACCAAGATTATATGGAGGGTCAGTAATAATCAAATCAATGCTATTATCCGGTATTAAGCTCATCGCTTCTAAACAATCTCCATGGATAATTTTTGCTGACGATGTAATATCTTCTGAGATTAAAGTCATCATTTTTTACACTAATACAGTCTCAAATAATAAAGGAACATTTAATTTACAAAAATAGCAAGTAATTACAAAAAGACGGGAATATTTTGATGAATTTATTATCTTTATCTTTAAATGTAATGAACATAACGATATTGCGGTCGCAGCAATTTTGATACAATAGATATCAAGTAGCTATTGTTAGCCTATCCTGCACCCGTCAGAATAGGCTTTATTTATAACCCACAACCTATGCAAGAATTACATGATTGCCGCTTTATGCAAGCGGTTTTGAGCGAAGACTCGCAGAAAATGAATCATTCGGAACTACATGGTGCTTTCGTTACATTTCAGACTTTGTTGCGGGAGTTTACCACAAGTGGGGTCGGCTACCTGGAGATTGATTTCCAGTTGCACGATCTGCACACACAGCTCTCTTTGGCCCTGCGCAAAAAAAAATGAAACGTTGCGTTCATTGATCCATCGTTGCCGCACCAACATCACCACTCTGATAGACCAGAACGAGAAGCGACTCACCTTCCCGGAACTCTTCACCCCTGTCCTGCCCGGTGAAAAATCTCCTTTTCACTGGAATCTTGATAAATTTACCAAACGCGACCTGCTTGAACTTCTCACGGCATTGTGCCGCGCAGAGGCTATTGTTGACGATCGAGGCAAACCTGCGGCCTATGCCCGCGTAGTATCATCTGTAGCCGAGAGACTGCATCTTTCCATCTCAGAATCGAGTGCCTATAACGAGCGGGATACCATTCTCAACATCAAACGTAATCCTGCGGCCTTTATCTCGCACCTTGTGACCTGCCTGACTGGGAGTCTTAAAATTTAGTTGCTGATTTACAGCGGTGTGAGAACTTTATTGCAGGGAGTTCAGCCTGGACTCCCTGCACTTTCTGTTTTTATTGTTCGGAATTTTGTTCCGGGAATAAAACAGCGATGCTATGAAGTATATTGATATCCTCAATAAGATTCAGACGGAGTTGCTGTCGTTGCAAAGTAGCCTGAATGAACTCCGTTGTCTGGATGGTTCTTCTACTTGTGATGTCTACATCACGCGGCAGGAGGCCGCCGATATGTTGGGCAAGGGCCTTCGGCAACTTGATAGGGACTGTATCAAGTACAACATCGAGCGCAAGAGGTGTAATAACGGCATTCGTATCAGCAAGCGCGATATCATGCGACATATGGGGTACGCCCTGGAGCCGGGTGAATCTTCCATGGAATCCGTGACGGGTGATAATGCCACAGAATTCGACCGTATACTGCGCCAGTATAACCGGTTGAAGCGATGAACTATCTGACGGAAATAAAACTCTTCTACGATTGGTTGGAGGCCAATCCGCTTCCAGCCTCGGCCATTTCGTTGTGGCATGCTCTGATGTCCATCTCCAATCGAAGTGGCTGGCGTCCGGCCATAAAAGTTCCCTATTCTCTTTTGGAACTTCGCACCGGATTGTCTCGCACCACAATCTACCGTGAGAGGGAGCGGTTGCGCAAAATGGGGCGTATAGCCTTTCGGTCTCACGGGGGCAATACTTGCTGTACCTATCGGCTTATTGCATTGGAGAGTCCTTATGTATTTCAAATTGAAACGGATTCTGCAACACAATCTGCAACACAGTTTGCAATACAATGTGAAACACAGCAGGGTACAAATGGGGATTTTGTGTTGCAGACTGCGTTTCAAAATGAACACATATATAAACTAAACAGAGATATTATAAAAGAAAAAATCAAGAAAAAAGAAAAGCTGACGGCTACGTCGCAAGAGAGAAAAAGTTGCGCCAAAAAGAGAGAAGGCCAACGATTCAATCAGGGGCAGTTCCTGGATTCTCTTGATGAGCCGTGGCGTGCGGTGCTGGCGACCTGGTTTGAATACAAGCGACTGCGGCATGAGAGCTATCGGAGTGAGATGGGCGCAAAAAAATGCCTCACTCTGCTTCGTCGGCTCTCGGAGGATGATGCCGTTCTTGCGTCTGCCATTGTCGATCAAAGTATGGCGAATAACTGGGCCGGATTGTTCTCGTTGCATCATACGACACAACAATGCGGCCGACAATACGGACAACGTATCGGGCAGATTATGCAGAGCAAGGATGAGCAACGGCGACAACATTACATCGACAAACTGCGAGATGCAGGCAAAACGGATACTGAAACCAATCGATAGATATTATGGCAAACAACATTTCTCAACTGATTTCGCAGATGACCCGCGAAGGCGTGCTCGATCATCGCGAAATATGGTCGTGGTCCTGGGGAGACAGGGCGACCTGCAATCAACTTTTTCGGGCAATTTTCCGCTCCGTGGACTCCACTTTCGAACAATATCACCATTTGCCCGAATATGAAGATATTATTGCGTGGATGATCTCTACGCAGGATAAAGGCCTGCTTCTGATGGGCGATTGCGGACGGGGCAAGAGCGTAATTCTGAACGGGGTTCTCCCGGTACTGTTCCGTATGAAGAACCGCGTATTGCAGCCCGTCCATGCGCAGGATATCGGCAGGGAGATTCCCGATCAGCAAACGTTTCACAGCCACCGGCCGTGGCTTTACATTGATCGGTTGTTGCATTCATCGTTCCCGGCTATCGATGAGTTGGGTGTCGAGCCGATGCTCAATGATTATGGCGAACGATATGAGGGTTTCAATCTGGTGCTTAATGCGGCCGAGCGCTATCATCGTCCGGTCTTTATCACTACGAACCTCTGTGAAGAACAGATTTACAACCGCTATGGCGAGCGCACGATGGATCGCCTGGCGCATCTGTGTCGAAGTGTCCATTTCAGCGGCGAGAGCCTGCGTAAATGATCAGTATGTTATGAATGAGATACCCATCCAAATCGTGTCCCTCTGCTACAATTATGCGCAGAGCCGATTCCAGACCATCATTCCGCCATCTACGGATACTCCATTGGGCTATGAACTTATCGCGGAGCAGATTGACAGGCGCGATGCCGAGATTTTCCTGCAACGTCTGCACCGCAAGTATGTGCGCGGCCGAAAGAGCGGACGCTATCCTGCGGCAAGTATTGTTCGCCTGGAGCTACAACTGTTCATCGAACTGAAGGACTATAAACAACGCCTGGTATGAAAGAGTATCGAGTAATCTTCTGCTTGACCAATGGCAAGCGCAAATATGCCACACACAATGGCGAGATCCTGTTATGGGATGACTACGATCTACTTGCCCTGCGCCGTAACCTTCTGGATTATGAGCAGTTTGCTTTTACGGACGACTTTGCCTATTTCGATTTTTCGGCAGAGGCACTGCGAGAGCGTTTCCCCGAAGCTGGAATTCTGCGGGTGAAAGGCTTCCGCACGGAAGATCCGTCATTACCTGTTAACCCCGATATAATACGCTGATGCCACGTTTGAAACGAAACACACCACGGCCGTGGCTTCCCCTGCGAAAGCCTTATGAGGGATATCGCCATCACAATACGTCCTTCTATCAATCTGTAGCATGGCGGAAGCTACGTCTTGTGCAGTTGCAGAAACACCCGCTTTGCGAGGAGTGTCTGCGTCAGGGCCGTCACACCCCGGCACAGATGGTCGACCACATCATTCCGATCAATAAGGGCGGTGCTCCGCTGGATATTGAGAATCTGCAATCGTTATGCAACAGATGTCACAGCCGTAAATCGGCACGGGATAAATAGTTATTAACCATTAAATTGTATTGCCTATGAAGTAAATCTTTCCGGAGGAGTGCGGGTGGTGGTTTGCAATCAGTCCTTAATGGCATATGGCATCTGCATTCCTCCCATTTTTACATCAGGCAAAGAAGATGAGAACAACGCTATCGTTAAATCAAATCATCGAAGAGTGGATCGCCTCGCTCGATGGTCTTCCTTCAACGCAGACCGACTATCGCCGTAAAATACGGCTGTGGTTCCGGTGGCTTGTTGCGCAGGGTAAGGATCCCCGGGAGCCGAGACGTGATGATATCCTCGCTTTCAGGCAACAGTTGCTTTATGAGGGCAAGAGCCGTTACACGTATTTCAGCTACATCACAGTCGTGCGGCTCTTCTATCGCTACTGTGCCAAGCGGCATTATTGCGAAGATATCGGAGAGGGCATTCGTTCAAGCATCCGTTCGCGCGAACACTACAAGTACCCGCTCTCCGCATTTCAGGCGCAACAACTCCTGGAGAGCATCGCCACGGAGAGTATCGTGGGCAAGCGCGACAAACTCATCGTCGCACTGATGCTCCTGAATGGCCTGCGGTCGTGCGAGGTGTGCCGGATCAATATTGAAGACGTTGCACGTGACGGAGATCGCACATTGCTTCGCATACAGCGCAAGGGTCACCTTGACAAACATGATGTGGTAGCACTCCCCGAATTCACCGCAGCACTCTATGAAGAGTACCTTGCCGAACGGGATTTTCGATGGGGAGATGCTTTGATTGTCAATCACTGCAAAGGTCGGAGTTCAACACGTCTTACTACACAGTCCATCTCGCACCTGGTAAAGCAACGTTTGCGAGCCATTGGCATTAATGATCCGAAGATAACGGCCCATTCGCTTCGTCATACTTGCGGAAGCCTGCTCGTTGAGAGCGGCATGGATATCGAGCTTATCAGGGATCTGCTCGGACATACCTCCTCGGCAACTACACGCATCTATATCGACATGGCGCAGAAACGTCGTCTGCTGGATCAGAACCCCAGCCGGATAATCGAAGCAATGGTAACCAAAACCCCGGAAACATTAAAGAGTTGATAACCAGTTTAATGAAGGTGTGATTAATTGCGGTGTTAAGGATTTGAATGACAAAGTGTTTGAATTTTGGGAATGACCCGCCAAAATCGCCGTAACTCTTTGATAAAGCATCACGGAAATGGTGCAATTAACTACACATCGTGTATGGGGATAGGGGGTCATATTCCTTCACACCCAGCCAAACCCAATCGCGCCCCAAGTCGAGAAGACGCGCGTGCAAAATTGAGAGTAAGCGAATACAAAATGAGCTTACTCAGACTCTGTCGTACGAGAGTTATTGAAGGCCCACAAAGTGGGATTAAGATCGATAAAACCTGAAACCTATGAAAGGACGCAAGAAAATACCCGATTCCTTGAAAACCCTGCGGGGAACAGATCAGCCGTGCCGGATGAGTAACAGCGTGGCGATTCCACCGACCACTGCGGTTGTGGCTCTGCCACGTACAGGGTTAAAGGGCACCGCGAAGAAGATATTTGCCGTTGTTGCCACGGAGCTTATCCACAAAGGCCTGCTGGATGTTACAGGTGTGGATCTGGTCGTGGCGTATGCCCGCGAGATGGCGTTGTATCACGACTTGATGCGCGATGTCGAGCGCGAGGGTGCAACCGTCGAGGTAGAGACCAAGAACGGCTCGGCAACCATCATCAATCCCAAACGCAAGATTGCCGAGGGTGCATTGGCGGCTGCACGGTCGCTTGCTGCGGAATTCGGAATGACTCCATCGAGTCGTAATCGTGTCGCAGCACTTCTCGCGAACAACACCTCCAAGAATGACTTTGCGGAATTTGAAGAGATAACAGTGACAGGAGATGAGTAAAGAGGAGCAGAAACTACATCTGGCCGAGGAGTACGCCCGGAGGGTACGTTCAGGAGAGATTCTGGCGTGTGAGTATGTTCGTTTGGCTGTCGGTCGATATTACCGCGACCTGGATATGGCTCTCGACAGAGGTTGGTTTTTTGATCGTAGAGAAGCGATTCGTGCCATCCACTTCATCGAATGCCTGAAGCATACCAAAGGCAAGTG
>CALXQQ010000047.1 GCA_944390775.1 uncultured Alphaproteobacteria bacterium | reverse complement strand
CTAATAAACCATATGCTCCGCGAACATCAGGTTTCCCAGATCTTTCTGAAAATGCTTCTGGTTGATTTTTGCACCACGCCAAGCAAAGTTTGGATGCAATTGTGATCGAATCAATAAAAATACATTTGTACTTTTCGAAATCGCAGTCTTTGAATTTTACGGAATCAAAATGCTTCTGCCCGTAAACACTTTTTGACGCTGGATTTATACCTCCAATCAGGCACGCAATATCACGAGCATCTTCCCATGTGCGGATCGAAATCGAATCGCCTGACCAATCTTGTACAGCTAATAATCCTGCTTCAAAATCTAAACAAAGCGTTGGTTCAGAAATTGTTCGTAACAGACTTGTCTTGCCGATTCCATATTGACCAAATATCGCCATTTTCACGCCAGTTTGTTGTTTTAATCTTTCTTCTGCGGAAATTATTCTCATAGCTTATTGCTCCTCTGGTACTAAAATTTGAAAACGTGTTTTTCCAGGTGTTACTGTGCGAGCAGGTATGAACATTTGTTGATACTCAGGTGGTAAATTCGCATATTTTCGCTCATCAATCACATATGAAGTTTTTACAATAGCTTTGCGCTTATCTTCTGGCATGTTTTTTATAATCTGCTCCATTTGTTCGACATTCCAAGTAACCTTTTTCGGAACCTCTGCAACAACCTGAAACCCACTATCTACGAATTTTGTAGTACCCGTATCTTTGTTTTCATTGCGAAGATTATTTTTGACCGTCTCTGCAAAACGCAGATTCAATGCATCATCTAATTTCTCTCTCAATTCTTTTGCATGGCTCACTAATTTCACAACCTGCTCATTTAGATCAGCTAAGTCATGTGTCGGCAATTCACTTAAATCCTTCGTCGTTGATGTTTCTATTATCGATAAATTCTTCATTCTAAATTTTCTCCTTAAATAAACACATTTGTTGTTTTCAAAATTGTTGTGACGGAATAAGCAATTAGCTAACTTCCTGATTTCCCTAGTAACTGATGTTCTCGAAAAACCAGTAATTCGTGCTATTTCCGCTATCGTTGATATCGATAGAAGCTGATACAAAAGTCTATATTTATTTGGCAATCGCTTGATAAGCTCGTTTGACTTAAGTTTCGATAACGCGTTTTCTGTATAATGAATTTGATCTACATATGGAACCAAATGACCAATACGTTTATCGCGACTTTGAGCCCTTATTAAATCAACACTAGCATTATGCAAGATACCATTGACAAATTGCGTCATACTTCCCTTGGAGCGATCAAAAGTAGATTCACTAGCAACAATTTCGCACATTAATTCCTGTTCGATATCGTCCTTATCAAGACAAAGAATTCCTTTAAGTCTATGCGCCATCTTACGCACATTTAAAACTACTTCTTCATCGATCCCATCGTACTTATTCACATCGCAACTCCTACGAAAACACCATTATTATTGGTCATGTCTCAGGATAAGTCTGTTCCCTTGCCCAAAAAGTTGTTCCTTTGGTTCTAAAAAAAACCTTATAAATCAATGGTATTTTTTAAAAGTTGTTCCCTTCATCAAAAAGTTGTTCCCTCAGCTATAATTTTCCTATAAAAATCGAGGATTTTATTCTATATCCTTTCCATGCTTCTGATTCGATAAGTTCGATTTGAGAAACTCGATAGCAAATAGAGCGTATACGCCAAATAGCCTTCCTGATTTGTGTTTCATAATCATCCGATTTAACGCCATTCATTTGTAGAAATTTTACGATTTGATGAATTGATACGTATTTAGAAGTGGTGATATATATATTTTCAATATAACTATTGATTAGATATCTAATAATTAACTCTTGTATAGTTGCTTTTTTATCTATGATTTTTATACCGTCTAAATAGAATCCGTCTGATTGATAGCTTAAAAAATGACGCTGATTATGTTTTCGTAATGTACTGTTAAAAATATTTTTGAGAAACTCGACAACGAACTGCAAAACTTCTGACACTTTTCTTTTGATTACTGTTTTTTTTTACCATGATCTGGCCTTTCTGTATTAACCAGAGAGATTTTAATAAAATTTTAACAGTTTTGCGTTCGAACTAATAAACAGAAAAAAATTTTCAAAGAGGCGGTCATTTTCTAGAAAAAAAACGAATATATACAATGTAAGAGGTGAGAGTATTTTTATGAATGTACTTGCATTGGATTTGGGAACGAAAACCGGATATGCGATTCTGTACAATGGAGAGATCAGCAGTGGAGTTAAAAAGTTGCCACAGAAAACGTTTGGGTCTCGCTTTTCCGAATTTCGTAGTTGGCTGATGCGAATCATATCGCAGAACAAAATTGACTTGGTTTGTTTTGAACGCGTTTATCGGCACAACGGGACAGAGGCAGCACATGTTTTCGGTGGATTTATGTATATGCTAGCGGCAGTGTGTGACAAGATGCAAATTCCCAGCAGAGGAATCAATGTCGTAACAATCAAAAAGCACATGACTGGTAAGTGCAATGCCAACAAGCAAGAAATGATTCTAGCAGCATA
>CALXQQ010000046.1 GCA_944390775.1 uncultured Alphaproteobacteria bacterium | reverse complement strand
TTGTATCACAGTAACGTCTGGAACAGTTGGTGTTACAGGATCAGCTTGACTTGACATAACAACTAATGACGCGCAGATAAAAGATAGGTATAGATATTTCATGTAATTGCTCCGATTTCACTTGTATGTCTATAGTGTACGGCAAATATGTTAATATTTTGTTAATTTGGATTAATTTTTACAAAAACCTAGAAATTTGGCTTGCGTTGGGATTCTATCAATACGCCGTACAGCCCGTGAATTTGATCATGTAGATTACACATGGAATGAGGCAAACTATTACTCTCACAATACTCAGATATTGCATACATAACTTGACTTAGGAGTGGCTGAACAACAGTAGCATCTACTTTATGTTGATATATGTAAACAACAGTATCCAAAATAATGCATGTTGCAATATCCACAGTCAGGGCACATCCTGGACAATCTATTTGTGCTGAGCTGAGTTGTAGTATCATTTTTTTGAACCAGTGATAATCAGGAATATTATGAAGCTCTGTGCGTAAACGTTGCTTCCACTCCCCCATAATGCCTCGCATATATGCTACATATGCTGCTACAGCAGGAGGAATTGCCTCCGGATGGTACAGTAGATATTCCTCACCGTTTTCATCTACTATGGGATCTGTTGATTGGAAAAAATCAGGCCCCTGCTTCATCAAAAAGAAACACAAATCGACTTCACAATCACTTTTATAATTGCCATCCGAATACACAGGACTATGTCTGTTAAACTGTGTTGCGCATATATGAATTTTGCGATAGCTCCATACAGATCTACAGAGCTCTTGTCTCCGTAACATCCGTTCCTCTGTTCTATCTTTCAATAATTTACAAATGCTTGTACAGGCTTGCAATTCCATCTGCCGTTGCATTGCCATTGCTACCTGCAATTGCATTTCCATCGACGATAGCACTCTAGCTTTACGCTGTGTTTTGGGTTTCCGCTGCATTGCTGCTGGCTGTTGCACTTCCGCCTGCTGTTGCACTTCCGCCTGCTGCTGCACTTCCGCCTGACGCTGCATTGCCGCTAGCTGTTGCAATTCCTCCAGACATTGCAATCCGCCTGGTTGCAATTCTGCCTGCTGATGCATTGCCGCTTGCCATTGCAATTCATCCTGCTGGCGCAATATCTCCATCAACTGCTCTTCATCCAGACATGGAACTTCACTCTGCAATTCCAATCCTATCTGCTGTTGCGTATCCCTCTGTTGCTGCAAATCTCCAACAGGATGCATTGAATGGATATCAGTATGAGCCAATATTAAATAGCATATAGATACAGATTTTATAAACTTCTTCATTTTTCATATCACTATAATATTGGTATAATGATACGCTAAATTTAAAACAAAGTCCAGTCTATCCATTCTTGCATTATTTGTTTATTGACAACATATTTATTAGTCTCAATATCTATTTCAAATACAGTTCCGCCTAGCAATATATGCTTTCTAAACTCTTTTGGAATAGATATAACAGAATCTACACCCAAAGTTTGCATAACTTTTAAAGCTCTTTTCATCTCAAGATCTGCTAAAAGTGCTGTTTCTACTGCTGGCTTAATAGTCGGAATAATTGCCGGAACGATTGAACCTAATATATCCAAAATTTCAATTTTCATAGGCATATCGCTGACACTAATTTTCGTATGCAGCATATTCAATGTATCTTCAAAATTTTGAAATTGCCTATAAGCATATGAGACATAAGCATTAGCAATGTGATTAACTTTTGGAATACGTACAGGACGTTTTGGATGGGCATATGGCATCTCGCGAAAGAACAACGAAGCAATCGGGACCAAATATTCTTCTCTCGGCATAATCTCTTCTGCAAAAGCAGAAAAATCCAACGCTCCAGTTTGAATATATTCTACGATTAGGCAGTAGTTTTGAGGCGATTCAAACGGATCAGCTTTATCAGCTTTGAGATCTAAATAATCCCCTATATCCTGAAGAATTTTATCTTTCTTATATTCCCACACGGTTTGCAAAAATGTTTTACGAAGACCTTCTATGCAAGCCTGACTAGTTTTTAGATCTGTCGTAAGAGTATGATAGATCTCAGGTGTTGTAGTAGGTAAAGCATCCCAAACCAGCGGAGAATACGGTGGGGACATAGACATAACACAGCCTGAATAAATACAGGCAATTAAAAGCATAATTTTTTTGAACATAATTTCCTCGATATTTAAGTAGTTATTAAATAGTACATGATAATAGTTAACAATAAATTAAAACTCAATGAGAATATTGCAAAAATATGAGCAAAGAATGTCTAAAATATTTACATGACATTCATTGCCCAACTTATTTGAAAGCCAATTTATCACTTTAACTTGCGAAATAATGCTGCTGACAAGCGAGCATCTTTTTCGTGGCTGCCTCGAGACGATCCGAATTCAAAACTGTATGCATCTTTCAGACAGGCACCGAAGATTCCAGCGATAGTTGACACTATACCTATTACTTCCCCGGATATATTTGCTCGACATAAAGTTAGAATAAGCAGACACAATCCCAAACCAATAGCGGCGCTAGTCACCATTATATTTAGGCGACGATTGCGGCTATATGCGTTAATCAGCCCTATATGATCTTCTGGGTGCACAGAATGTAGTCCGTGCAGAGTTTTGTTTTGATGAGAGATTGGCTGATCATCGGATGGTACTCCATTGGGATTGGTCCCAGCTAGCACTATTCGTTCAACAGGCTCGTTGTTTTCGATGATTGGGGTCTCATCAATCGTTTGTGAGACTTTATCGATTAGTTCTGCTCCAATTTGCCTAGCAGATTCGGCTAATATTTTTTCTATAAACATAATTTTCCTCCTAAAAAATAATTAAAGCAATGATTTTATGAACAGGCCTCGAGATCCGGAGGATCTGTTGAGGTTCCGAAAAGGCAAGTAGGTATTTCTATTCTCATTTGTTCCTCAATAGGTAGAAGTAGTGAGAGCCATATATTCGCATTGGCTGCAAGCGTGCTGCCCAATATGGTTTGATCGCATGGTGATGATAGTGGTCACAGCCATTGGTGATATCTGGCCATTTTTCTTTTAGCACACTTTCAGCTATTTCTTTGCATTTACAAAACACAGAATTTGCTTCGGTGACTGATTTTACTTTTTCGCAATTTGGATCATTACTATTCCAGCAAGAAAATTGCATTGGGGCCAAACACACCTCGTGTATTGTTTTTGCGAATCCCTTGCGATATCGGTTTAAAACTACATTTGCGATGGCTATGAGTGGTATCATGCCGTATCTTTGTAGTTCACTTCGAGCTTCTCCATATAATGTGCGAGCTAGAATATCAAGATCGTGGTCGGTGTAGTACATAGTATTTCCTTTCTTTGAATGTGAAAAATTTGAATGTGAAAAATGAACGTAAAAATGAAGTGGTTATAGAAACGAAAAAATTTCATGGAGGTAGCACATAGTGCACTAGCAGATCATACTGATATTGAGAAAAATGTTTCATGATATTTATCCTTTCATTATGAAGTTGACGAGAGCCATATTTGTGCCTGGGATATGAGAAATGGCATTGCTGTTATAAGCACGAGTATCATCGGAATTACTCAGCGAGATGGTGCAATTTCCAGCGATGATTTCCTCATACAAAGATAGACATTGATTTGGACTTAAGCTTTTGACTCCACATATGATACGTCTATCGGCTTGAATAGTATCTTCAGTTGGGCAGAAATCTTTTATGGCAGATAATCGATGTAGTTTTAGTACAAGATTGTTTTGAGATGATTGCACATGAAAAATATATGGTTCCATTTGATGCGGATGGCATCCATATTCGAAAAAGCCTCCATATGGGTGCAAACAGCAGCTTGCAATGCGTCCATCTGCCATTAATATTCCGTGATCTGACACTGTTTCAACAATATTATTGTTGAGTGTTGCGAAATCTTTGGTGAATATATTGTCACTGTCTAGTTGCAATTTATAAGATCCGAACTCAGTTCCAAAAAACTCATGTTTTTCGCCACTATCATCTGTGTAAAAACCAGAATTTTCATAGTGGAGATTTATTTGTGAACAGTAAGATTTCTCGCTATAAACAGCGATATTTTTCTGTGTGTGATCAGCATATAAACGAGTAAGAATGCAGTCTGGTTTATCTATTGGAGTTGCGACAAGCGCAATACGCAATCCGATAGAAGTCGGCCATTGTGCAGTAGTGCAAATAACAGAATCTGTTTGACCTGTTTCCAGCACAATTTCTCCTGAAAATGGTGTCAGTGTCGATGGAACAAAATGTGACTCATTTGAATATCGTTCAGCCATTTTACGAAAGCTACGAATTAGCATGTTATATCTCCACTGCTGATAGTTCGATTGTGCGCAATATTTCCGGCCTGGTATTTTGCGGATGCATAGCAATACGAATTCCCGTGTTGCATTTGCGAAGGGCTTTTTTTGCTTCTTCTGTCGTGGAAAATCGGGTCGATTGAAGCTGTGCAATTTGTGCATCAGGAAGATTCACTATTTCTACACGCCGCACGATATCAGCTGGTGAAAAATTTTCTCGCGGAGCTGCAATAGTTGGTGAATAATGCTTGATTTGATCTAATTCTCTTTCTATGCCACATCCTATAGTAACGCGGAGCAAGCGTCTTTTTGCGTCTGCGATAAAACATGTGCGGATGACCTTGCCTCTCATAGTTGACGATGGCAGTGTTGGAATCGAACGTAATTCCACAGAATCAGCAATAGATAAATCTGGAAAACTATTTGCTGAAACAGTAAAGGTCAGTTCGATGTATCTGGACGAATAGTTTAGCAATGCTGCGGCTCGCTGCAGAGCGTATTTAATTGCATTTTTTCCTCTGGTTGTCGCGAAAAATGATCCGCAAGAATCATCTGGCATAGCATCTGGAATCTTTTCTACTTTGCGCCATTTAGATGGTGTAAAATTTTTCTCTCCAGACACAGCTTGATCGCATTTCCAAACATAACCTTCGTGCAATACACAAGATCCAGCCGACCAATGCTGATAAGGACTCCAATGAGGATATTCTCGTGGCAAACAAATAGGACGCAGACAGAAACGCAGATTTTTTTGTCGGCCGTTTTTGTGATGTCGATTCAGTAATCGTAATTTTACAATTTCGGTGATTTTTTGGCGATAATTCCATCTGATAATCATTTCACCTTCGTAATAAAATCGCTTAAATTGAACAGATGCGCCTTTGGTTCCTACGTTTATGGCAGGTGATATTTGCGGATAATTTGTTAAACAACCCGCACGATTTGGTGATTTTTCTTTTATCTGACAGTATACCATTTCGTATCGGTGATTTGTTTGATAATTCAAAGAAGTATGGGCACCAAAATTCTGCAAAGCCGCTTTTATGTCTGTATAAGAACTCACCATGCCATATGGGAATTTTTCCGCAATCAATGGAAATAGATCAAGATATCCACTGCGATGCTGATGCCAACTGACACATACTTCCAGATTAATGACAGAATATGGATCACGCGCCAAATGAATATGTAGAGATTTCTCCATAATATGATCGCCGGATATGACCACAATTTTATTTCCACGAAATAAATGAGACTTTTTTAACTCGCCAGATTTCATATCCCAGTAGAAAATTTCGTTATTTCCTTCCAAGTGAGTTGTGGGATTATCACTGTCTGCTCGCGAGTAAAATAGATCGTCACGCTCTATTAGATCATCTATTGTCGTGTGCAAATCCTGATTTGCACTTTGCTTCATGAATTTGATCAATTGCTGTTGATAATCATTTGGCTCCGCTATTAGCTCTAAATTTACAGTCACACCATCGCTGCTAATCGGAAATTGAATTACTCGACCAATGAATATAGTCTCTATCCGATCTTCCATCACACGCCCTATTTTTGCAAAAGGATGATATGTTTTAGGCCGAGCAATTGTGATTTTCGCAGATGCAAAAGACCATTCTTTTTGGGTAATCTCAAGCGTAATAAGCTCTTCAGGTTGATCCCAATCGTCTGTCATTTGAAATGAATTAAGCCAACTAAATTTTAATTGCATATTTTTTCTCCAAATTGTTAGAATCTGTATAGTTTGATTTGAGGTAACATGAGTAACTATATTCAGGGTGTTTTGTTTTTGCTTTTGTCGATTATTGTGAGCTGCGCAAATGATGTCCTATCCAAGTTTATGGGACAACGTCTGCCCGCTGCAGAAATAATCTTTTTCCGTTTTTTGTTCGGTTTTATTACATTACTGCCTTTGGTGATCGTTTCCGGTACAAAAATCCTGCATACCCGACAATTGAGCGCCAATATTATTCGCGGAGTCCTGGGAGCCGTCAGCTTATTCCTATGTACCTACGCCGTTATTACCCTTCCCTTGGTCGAAGTGACTGTCATTCTGTGGACTATCCCTCTGTTTCAATTGGTGCTTGCTCGCGCTTTTTTGGGGGAAAAGGTCACACTATTACGCTGGATCGCAACGATAATTGGCTTTATCGGCCTCTCCTGCGTGGCAATGTATGATGGCGGAAGAGTGCTGGATTTCAATCCATTGTGTATCGTTCCAATCGCTGCCGCTATACTGTTCGCAGTACAAGATGTCATGATTAAAAAAATCGTAACAAATGAAAATCGCATCACAATGCTTCTCTACTTCGCAGCCGTCGCGACAATTGTGTCAGCTTTGCCCGCGATGATGCAGTGGATTAAACCAGATAGTAGAGAATTGCTCCTATTAGCAGGATTGGGACTCGGCGGAAATCTTATCCAGTACTTCATATTCCGCGCTTTTAAAGCAGCCGATCTGTCAGCATTAGCTCCTTATCGCTATACGGAATTTTTCGTAAGCGCAACTATGGCTTTCCTGTTTTTTGAGGAAATTCCCGGAATTAATGTGCTCATGGGTGCAGCAATTTTGGTGCCATCTACATTGTATTTGGGATACAGCGAAAGACGTCGCGCCAAAAAGAATTCACAGTCATAGTGGCTTCAAAATTCGATAGGTGTTGAGGAATGAGTTAGATCTCTTCTGCTTGTAACTTCCATCCTCCTTTCATGTTCCATTCGTCGGTTTCCAGTACGAAATCAATGACTTTCATGCTGAGCCAAGGTCGAAAACATACGAAAATTTTGTCGTCGTATGTGCGCTGCAGACTCAGCTCATTGTCGCGAATCCGAAAACGAATGTTATCGCCAAAGTTGTTGATAACACTGATAGAACCAGCTACAGCCGGACGTATCAGTAATATCTGTTTGTTGCCAGGTTCCACAACTTGCCATAAATTTTGAACGCATCCTATAAGTAACTGAGAACCAATCCAAATGCCATCGCTAAATGGAGCACCTCCATCTTTGCATACTATAGTGCTGCGATATTTGTGCCTTTCAGAGGTTTCTAGAAACAGTAAATTTCCATTTATTGATGTTCGAAACTCTCCATTCGGAATTGGTGTCAGCTCTTGTGTGCAATTCGATATGCTATAAGAACTGTGTCCGGCTAAACTTATAATCAAATCAGAGTTGTGCATGTTAGTTCATCCATTCTGGTAAAGATGTGGGAATTACTCGCGCCAAATATTCGAGATATGCTTCCAATTCTTCTGCGTCATGCATTGGCCATCTCCTCTGTAATATCCTCATATATCGCGTTCAGCTGTATTATCGCTGTTATACTTAATATAAGGCCATTTTCCTTGCTCACAACGCTATCAATGCGAATTTTAGCCCTTCCCAGACAAATGTCTCCTTGCGATAATTGAATGTCTTGGTTGGACAGTTTGATAAGAGCTTGTAAAAGCTTGTGCCGCTCGGTCGTTGTCTCATCTGCACTATCAATAATAGATACATTAAGATGTAACCCAAGCTTGTTGCATGATATCGGATGATACTTTTGTAAATCTAAAAGAAGATAGGTACTGAAAATAGTATCTGCCGGCGGCTGTGACGGAAAAACCGGACAACAAAGCTCCCTCTGTAAAGCCGAAATTAAACCAAAATCCCAAGGTGTCATGATTCTTACTCCTTTTCTGTTAATGGTATCGCGTGAAAAATTATGATGTTGCTAGATTTGTCTATTATTGGCTGCTGCATCGGTTTGTACAATTTTCCCTCGTATTCTACTTGAAATTTTTGCGGGAAATTCGGCATCCAAAGCAGAGTAAATAGTAGCTTCTGTTGTATAGACGCAATATTGCGAATTTGAATGGTCGCCCATACCGGGCGCCATAAATCCTTATGATATTTCCAGCGATTTAGTTCATTTAAAGTTCGCGTTACTGTATATATGTTCACTTTTGTGTGTATTGAAGTTTTTAAGTCCATAAAATGCTCCTCGTTTGTTGTTTACAGTAGTCTCCAGGTGAGAAATGGTGTGAGTAGTTGTCGCACAGATGTGGGCATAAAATCCGCACTGTCATAGCGAAAACGATTTCGATACGCATGTGCCGTAAGTAGTAAATTGGCTAGCTTAAGCGCATGCGGAATATTCTCCGAACTACCCATGCCCGCTCGATATATAATGCGAAACCTATAGTAAGAAAGCCTGTTGCGAAATCCATAAATTTTAACAAAAAATTGAGAATTTTCCCTCTCGAGCTTGCAGTTTTTAGATTCCATTTCCCTTATAAATGATCCATTTCTGAATAGCTCGACTCGCTCCAATTCAATCACAGGAGGCTTAGGCAACGGCACAATAATGCTTGCTCCATCTGTATGCGGATAAAGACAATTGCCCGGAGATAATACATGCCTAATCGATTTGCCCATGATCTCATACTGCAACGTTGTCGGAAGAATGGTCTTTTGCACCATGGATTCAAGTGCATTCCTCGTTGTAGTTATAAGCTGGGAAATTAATGTGTCATCGT
The DNA here is from genome assembly GCA_944390775.1 of uncultured Alphaproteobacteria bacterium. Classification (GTDB taxonomy): domain Bacteria; phylum Pseudomonadota; class Alphaproteobacteria; order UBA3830; family UBA3830; genus CALXQQ01. Next base: position 5,237 of record CALXQQ010000046.1, on the reverse strand, counting down.
CATCATGATCCAGACATAGATATTTCTTAACCTCTGCAGGCGTTATCATTTCCTCAGTTGGTTCTGTCAAGATTGTTAGTTGCATAGTGTCCTCCTGTTTTTTTTGTTAAAAAGTTATTGTGCTTCTACATCGAATTTCAGCAGTTTGATGGCGTCATGATCTATGACATCCCCTCCAACACGTTTGGAAATATAAAATTCCACAAATGGTTTGGATGAATATGGATCGCGCAACATCGTGAGATTTTGTCTGTCCACAATCTGATATCCAGCAGAAAAATCACCAAACGCTACAGGAATAGATGCTTGATCAGGAATTAGTTGTGGCATGTTGTCATCAACAATCACTGGAAATCCTAATAAGGTCGCCGGAGTGGATTCCGATATCGCAGGTTGCCAAAGATGACGCCCATCGCGATCCTTCAGTTTGCGAATTTCCGCTAATGCCGAACGTGACAAAATCCAACAGGCGTTTTTCACATACTTTGGTTTCAGAGAACAGGTCATGTCAATTAGTAGACTGATCGCTGTGGTATTATCCGCAAAACGACCAACCGCTCCAGTGGAAAAATGCTGCAATACACCAAAATCACGCTCCAATGCAGCACTGCTTTCACAACGTAAAAATCCTCGAGGTTGGTCTTCCCCCGTGCCATTGATAAAAGCTGCATCTTCTAAATGCGCCATTTTCTCAGCTATTTTTTTCACAATCCAGTTTTCTACATCGATATTCGTATCATCGAGTAATTGCTGATGGGCCAAAGGTTTCGCATAGATTTCATGCACTGGAATATTAATCTTGCGCAAAGTTGCTGTGTCAGTTTCCAGGCGTTCGTGATCTTGCGCTCCCATCCATCCCGCATCAGGAGTTCCAATGTCGACCAAAATGTCTATCGCATTGGTGGATATGGTTATCGCTTTTGCAATAGTGCGAAATGGCGAAAATAGCTTTAGTTGATCATCAATGCGTGTCACAATTTCCGCAGGAATCAGAAAACCACCATGCTCACCATCGCCCTCATGTAGCGATTTTTTGTTGTCCGCTCCATACCTCACAAAATCAGCAAAATCACTTTTGTTGCTGCATGATCCCAACGGCGCCGCTAATGGTAGACTGTTTCGACGTATCTTCCCAATGTTGCCTCCATTGGACTCAGCCATCTGTGATAAATTATGACGAATTTCTTGTAAAATACCTTCGATTTCTTGATGCATATTATTTTCTCCTTTCTCTATTAATTTGATCGCATCTGTCGCTTGTACTTGATCGATAACCGCGTTGGAACAAGCCGGAAATGTCACAATCGAAACTTCCATCAAGTCCAACTCAGTTAAATAATTGTGATTGTCGCGCCTCTCTTGCTGCTTTACACGATACCCTATCGACATCCCATCAATAGCTCCGTGCTGTAGTAAACAATGAATTTCTCTCGCTTTTGGCAAATCTAATAATAGATGAGCTTTGAGAAATAATCCGTGACTATCCTCAGTTAGTTCGTCTATAATACCTATCGGATAAGAGCTGTCATGTTGCCACAGCAATTTTGGACGGCGTCCGGATTTTCGAAACCCTTCGAGACTCCGGCTGAATGCTCCTTTGGCCACGATGTCGCCGTGGCCATCAAGCTCATCAAAAACACTAGCATACCCACTAAAGCTGCCACTGTCGTTGATGCTCTTAATAAGCATATGTTGTTGTATGTATTTCATAATTTGTTCCTTTCTTAGTTAAATGGTTCTTGTTGTATAAAGTTGATTATTTAGTGTCGACCTCCTTTTTGTTGGGTTCTTGTATAACATCCTCGTTCTCTAAAGGGGGAAATCCTAAAATCTTGCGCTTCTCGTTAATAGTAAGAAATTGCGCATTAGATATTCTGTTCCAAACTCGATCTCTCCGAACACTTAATGCCGGAATAGCATCAATATTTAGGCGAATCGATACGGATAATTGTAAACGCCGAGTCAACCAGTGAATAATATCTGACCAAATACGCTCCGCTAACGGTAAAACCGTGTCTTCCCAAAAATGTAGACGCGCCTCCTTATAGCTGGTAAAAGCAGAATCACCCTGAATTCCTAGCAAAACCGGTGGAACCCCAAACGCTTGCGCAATCTCTCGCGCCGTAATGTTTTTCCCAGATTCAAAATCCATGTCTTTGGGCGATAATCCCATCTCTTTCCATTCGAGTCCGCCTTCTAGTATCAGAATTTTCCCCGCACGACGCGTTCCACTGTAGTTCGCAGTAATATCGTCTCGTAACTGAGCCCTTTGTTCGTCCGTGAGATTGGATTGCTTCAATATAAAACATCCAGATGGACGCCCCCCATTCTGTAAAATCGCCAGATTATGTCGAGCCATTTCACTATATTGATCAACAGCTTGCATGGCAGATTCTAAGGGACTGTGCCCATACCAATCATCAAGAGGATTGAATAGTTTTAAATGTAATATGTCATCCGCAGGAATGGAAATCTTAATCGATGCCACATTGTAACAATAGGAAGCAACCGCCGTGTTGTCAGAGTTCGGTAGCAGTTTTACTCTATCAGAACGTAAACAACATAAAGAATTGTCTTCCCCTAATCGAATGAAGGAATTCCCAGAAATTAATAGATAATAGATAATGGTCTCTATAAAGGAATTTTGTCCTTGTAAATCATTGGGCGTCGAGAGAATTGTCGACAGTAGATCGGAATCTTCCCCTTCCAACTGCACAGGAATGGAGCTAATTCCTTGCGCAATAAGATTAATAGCTCGAAATACAAAAACATTGCGCTTGAACCCATCTCGTGCCCAATTTTCATACTTCGGAGCACTCCAATAGGGCGTATTGGTGCCTTGATAAGCAAAAAGATGAGTGTCATTGCGGTGATAAAAACGTTTTAAAATGTTTAGCATGATATATCTCCTGTCACTGATAAGTTGGCCATTGTTTCAACAGTTTTTATTGATCGAAATGAAAAATTGAAGGGATAATGAAGCGGCGCAATCGAGCGCCTATAAAATGATAATGAATGAGAATGTGCGCATACAGCTGCAGCATCCCCATTGCCATAACGGCATGACGGCAAATGCATAAGTTTCTCCTGTTAAGTTATTAATGGTTATAAACGAAAGGCAAGGTGGACATGAGACTGACGCTCTTGAGGCATCCTCACCCCTTAATGATTGTATAATCGCACATTTTTTTGTATAATGCAACAGTTGCATTAAAAGCCCTTTAAAATCAATGTGTTAACTGCGAATTTTGGGGGTAAAACTGCCTAAAAATGACCCTTTTCTCGAAATTTTTTTCATTTTTTTTTAGTGGACTGAAAATAAGATTGTTGTGTCCAGATAGAAATGTCTAGTATTTCAGGAAAAATCACAAACGACTAATTGTGCTTTTTGTTTTTAACTCGATGATTTACAACATTTTCTTCTAAGGTAAATTAACGAATAGATATTTTTGATCGTTAAAATCATAGTTCCCCCATGTCTTTCATTAGTTGTATTTTTCTTCAGAAAGACTTGCTATTTTTTCGCGCCCCATTTAGTCTGATACGGTGACGAGGTGATCTATGATGAAGAATATAGTGTTTGTGGGAATGTTGTTGCTTGCGGCTTGCCAACCACGAGTCAATTATAGAGGAAACGGTTTGGCATGCGATAAATTCGATTCATTTAAAGTGGGAGTTACGAAAATGCAAGACGTATTGTCATCATGCGGTACTCCTTCAATCCATAAGGATAATTATGATTGGATATATATCAGTTTTATTGCTCATGATACCGCTTTCCAGGACGTTTCTTTGAAAGAACGCAGCGTTGTGCGTCTGAAATTTGATCGTAACCAGGTGCTGAAGTCAGTCGACAGAGTCGCATTGCCTGAAAGCGATGAAATTAGTCTGGACGGAGAGCCAGGTAAGCTTATCACAGAAGCCGAGCTGGATAAGATTCTTGCGCCTTCTAATTAATATTCGCAAATAAGAGTCGCGAGGACCTAAAAAGAATTCGGTTGCCTGTTGGTGTTTTGATGCAAGCTGTAGCAGTGCTCGATCCAGCTGTTTGAAGGCCAATTAACAGAAAATTTATTAAAAAGTTTGCTTTTTTTTAATATTTGGTGTATTATTATATACGGGTGAAAAGGAGTTAAAAATGGCAATAGAAGATAAACCTATGGGAATTCCGTTCCCAACATTAGATTTTAATGCAATCACAGAATCTTATCGGAAAAATCTGGAGATTCTTGGTTTGATCAACAAAATGTCAGTCGAGGTTTTCAATGACTTGACAAAGTTGCAGACCACATATATGCAACAACTCATGTCAGATGTTGGATCTGTAGCAACTGCAAAACCAACTGAGGCACTCGCAAAAATGTCCGAAGTCGCTCGTACAAATATTGTGAAAGCAATGCAAAATGGTCAGCAAATCGCGAATATGATGATCGCAAATAATAACGAGTTGACCGCAGCAGTCACAAAGAGAATGCGCGAGACCGTCGAAGAGACGAAGAACGTCGTCAACAACAAAAAGTAGTAATCTCGTGTGCGCCTCGCCGCGTTAAGGGGCGCACAGTCTTTGTTTATTTTAGTCGCTAGGGCAATTTTGCTTGCCTTATTATTTTTTGCATTTTTGCCTTATTATTATCAAGCCATGCATTATGTTAGATGAAATTATTTAACAAGCACCTATTATTGAACTGTATTTTTTTTACAGATTCCGCTTGACTTTCTATGTTTATGTTGATACACTAATTACGTGCTTAAGCGCACTAAATTAAATAATAATTTTTTTCATATTACTTCTGTGTTGCTCGGGGGTTCCCCCCGGGCGCGCTTTTCGTGCTGGGTTGTTGTTAGGAATTCGTTGAGCTTGTCATTTAATGAATATCGTTGTAGCAATTAATAAGCATCTAAATTATTAATGAACTTTCGATATTATGACGTTACAACAAAAAACTCTAATAAAGATTTACAAATAAGAATCTAGAATCTAGCCTATAAATAAGGCTATCGTGACCGACATCCAGCCATGAAAGCTAAAAAAATTTTCATACTACAAGAAACACTTGAAAAAATAAAAATTGAACATATATTTATAATGTGTATAACTAGGAGAAAATAAATGAAGAAAGTGTTGTTTAGTTTAGGCGTACTTGGACTATTTGCAAATGCTGATGCGATGCAGCAAAATCAGCAAGGGCATGCTGGTCCTTTCTCAAATGCTGGCGCTCTATCGGTAGGGCATATTG
>CALXQQ010000045.1 GCA_944390775.1 uncultured Alphaproteobacteria bacterium | reverse complement strand
AGATAGTACTTGATTCCCCATCGCAGGAGCTGGGGGCGGTGGAGGAGGAGGCGCAGGAATAGCCGCACAAATATTGGCACCAAACATAAACATCAGCATCAATTTTTTCATAGACTTTCCTTTCAATAGATAGTGCTTATATTAATTGATAAAAGTAAATAAAGTATTAATGATCCATTATTCTTTACATGATAACCAATTAAACTCATTGCAAAATGATACTATGATTACGTTACATACCGCACTAAACAAAAAATTTGATTTTTTAGCATTTTATCGTTAAGCAATACCGCGACGCCAAAGCTCCACAAATATACATTCTTCATACATGCAGCATAATACAATATATAAAGCACAAGATCGCCTGCTTTTCAATTGCATCAGGACAATCTTAACCCTTCATGACAAGCAGCATTAACCAAATGCTCAGCATTACCTGCTCCTACTGTAATAATAGACGCTACAGATGTGACAATAGTATGTGCCAATCCATATATTTTATCCAAGGTAACACTCTCCAATTTCGTTAATATCTCTTCACTGGAAATAGGTCTTCCAAAGATCAACATCTGGTTAGCTATCTGTTCACACACCAGAGAATTGTTCTCTTGAGACATGAGCAATGCAGATTTCAAACGCACTTTAGCTCTCAACAATTCATCCTCTTGCACAGAGTGCTGCATTTTCAAAATTTCTGCAGCTACCACCGCTACTAGCTCTTCTAATTTATCCGGAGAAGTCGCAGCATAAATTCCAAATAGGCCCGTATTCCGATAAGCAGATAAAAACGAATAAACAGAGTAAACCAAGCCTCGTTTTTCTCTCACCTCTTGAAACAAACGAGATGACATCCCTGTTCCCAAAATAGCAGAAAATACAGCTAAAGTGTAATAATCAGGATTTGTATTTGCCAGCCCCTCGAATCCCATAGTGACATGGGTTTGTTCAAGATCAGCGCGCATATCCGCAAAGCATCCTCCACGATAATGCGCTATATCGGAAACCACAGACTGTTCTGATGGTGTCAGATCTTTGCAATAGTTATATATTCTATCGACGATCTCGTTATGATCTACCTTTCCAACAGCAGCAAACACTATTCTATCGGAACAATATAGTCTTCTACGATATTCCCGCAAATTATTTGCGGAAAAACTGCTAACACTTTCGACGGTCCCGAGTATAGGACGCCCTAGCGCATGGTCTGGGAATGCCACACCTTGCAAATGGTCGAAAATAATATCATCTGGTGTATCATTAGTTTGAGCAATTTCTTGTAAAATTACGCCTCGTTCTCTCTCTAATTCCTCGGTTAAAAATGTAGGATTAAACAGGATGTCAGATAAGATATCACTCGCAACATGTTGACTTTCACTTAAGACTTTTGCGTGGTAGCCTGTCACTTCACACGCAGTATCCGCATTCAGATACCCCCCTACTTCTTCTATTTCTTCTGCGATTTGTAGAGCTGTCCTTTTCTTAGTTCCTTTAAAAGCCATGTGTTCCAAAAAATGCGATATCCCATTTTCTTCTAATTTTTCACATACACTCCCTGCATCTACCCAATAACCAGATGAAACACTATTAATACCCGGAATACTTTTAGTAACTATTCTAATACCGTTATCTAATTTCGTTACCTTAACTTCTGACATCAATCTCACCACTTTGTTTGCTTGACAGCTTTTTCTGATTTTTCACATAAGCTACACACATATTTTTCTTAGTATTTGACGCTAGAGTTTTGCGAATCAAACGCCTATTTGCGAAACGAGCAAAGCCCTTTTTGAGTAATAGGCTAGTCAATGCATCACGTTCCCCCGCATTTTTACCGCCCAACACAACTGCTATCAAACGTGTTTTGCCTTTTACTGCAGACGCAGCTAAATTGAAGCCCGATGCAGCAACATAGCCTGTCTTAATTCCATCAACTACATAGCTATAACGCTTACCAAGCAAATTATTATGATTTTTCAAGCGCATTCCCTTATAACGAAAATGCTTCGTAGAAAACAAATGATAATACCCCGGATACTCTCTGAGTAACGCTCGAGCTAAAATACTCATATCACGCGCAGTTGACTGCTGTCTTATATCCTTCCAACCAGATGGGTTTGTAAACACAGTACTAGACATTCCAAGACGAGTCGCCTCTGCATTCATCTGACGCACAAAATTGCGTTCTGTTCCACCTAAGCGCTCTGCTAAAGCAACAGCTATATCATTCGCCGACTTTGTAATGAGGCTCATAATCGCATCACGAACAGTTATTTGTGATCCTGCTTTTAACCCCAACTTGCAGGGACTCTGAGACGCCGCACGAGGAGACATCGTAATTAATGTCTGCGGAGTAATCTTCTTCTGCTGCAACGCTCTAAAAGTCAGCAACAGAGTCATCATTTTTGTCAGAGAAGCAGGTTGAGTCCTTTGGTTTTCATTATAAGAATAAATAATCTCGCCGCTACCAGCCTCAACAACCATAGCCGCCTTAACTGGGATATAGGCTGATAACAACTGAGTCACCAGCACTAAGCCCATAACAATGGACGTTCGCAGACTATTCACGTCCGACGCCCTACTACGATTTTAACCCAAATCCTTTGTAGCGATTCTTGAACTTCGACAACTGTCCACCAGTATCAACTAACTGACGTACTCCAGTCCATGCAGGATGAGAACGAGAGTCAATATCCAATTTCATAGTGTCTCCATCTTTTCCCCAAGTGCTACGTGTTTTAAACGAAAAGCCATCAGTCATTACAACATTTATAACGTGATAGTCAGGGTGTATGTCCTTCTTCATGAGAAAATTCTCCAAAAAATATACCGCATGATAGCAGAGTTTTTGATATGTTTCAAGCCAATGCGGATTTTGCATACACCACATTGCATAAAAACAAACAATATCTAAACACGAAACTTATAAACAAAAAGGCTATACCAAAGGCATAGCCCAATACGATCTACAAAACACATGAGGAGCAGAAAGCTGCTCCTCATATAACAATCAGGCAGTTTCACACCACCATCATGACAGCATGATTATTCAACCTTTAGGTCCAAACCACCAGCGCCTAGTGGGATATCATCTTCTCCATCTTCCTCTTCACCATCATGACGCACTTTAACTTTAACTTTAAAATCATTCAAAGCCTCCTGATCATAAGAGCCACGCCTTATACCAAAAAAGCCCCTCAACAACATAAACTTCATTGCATCATCTGCCTGTAATTGTTCCGCAGTCATCTCTTTTGGTAGTTGCTGGACAGCCTCATCATTCTCAAAGTTAGTAGTATTAACTTCATCCTCAGGATCTAATAAACCTTCCGTCCCTAGATCCAACCCAGACGCTAACACAGCACGCCAAAAATCGACTCCATAGCTCAATAAGAGCTCACTATCAGTGGGAATTCCGAATTTACCGAGAAGATCAAGCGCAAACTTAACAGCCTTCATATTCACTGTAGGCAAACCCTCTCCATCGACCTTATAGCCACGCTCCTTCAAAGCTTTTGCACCAATGAGGGCTTTCTTAACATCATCTTTACTCTCTGCAGGTAAACCAGCACCGTCTTCACCATAGCCACGCTCCTTCAAAGCTTTTGCACCAATGAGGGCTTTCTCAATTTCGGCGCGCTTCGGTAAATTACCGCAACTCTCATCGAAACCATGAAGTGACAACTTACGTTTTAATTGTTGCAACCCTCTCTTTGCCTCTTCACCTTCTCGTCTAGCGCTATCCTGTTCTTTAATAGCGTCAGCAACTGCGCTCCGAGCCTTGGCGTTCTCGCTCTTAAGCTTGCCAACCTCTGCAGAAAGAGCAGCTTCTTGCTTCTTACTAGAATCAAGTTCTTTATTTATTCTTGTGATATCCTCTTCAAGCGTCGACGCCTTGACTTTAAGGGCATCACACTCCTCTAGAGCTTTGCTACGCTCATCAGCTGCTCTCTTCAACCTTTTCTGAAAATCACTCAAAGCGTCGAACATATCTGCAGGCATATCACCAGCCACGCCAGTAGAGACTGGGGTAGAACTAGAGGTACTAGATATACTAGGTGCACTAGCTCCTCCAGCGACCCTGCTAACCACTTCATCCACAGTGGAATTAGGCGCAACATCAAGAAGTCTGTAGAACAGAGCATTCCTCGCTCCCATGTCACACTCACAATCTGACAACTTCATGCATTCTCCTTCAACGGACACTAGCACGAACAAACCTAAAACATCTTTCTTCATAAAAACAAACTCCTAAAAAAAAAAAAAAAAACAACTACTCAGCCCCAAATAAGTGGAAAACCCCCATAACTCTTACAGCAAACCCATCTGTTTTTAACTTAACTGGCGCATACTCAGCATCCACCTGTCTTGCACTATGAAAACCTGCGCCATCTGACAACACACGACTACTACGGAAACGATAGTCGGCCTGCATCTTAACAGAAAAAGTGCTGCTTAAGAATTTCTCAAACTCCAAGCCAACAGCAGGAGTAAAATTCCTTAACTTGACGCTATACTCAGCACCAGAATTATGCTCCTTCAAATGAGCTTTAGACCCAACATAAGCACCACCAAAACGCAAACCGATCATGCCGCCAATCTCTGGCAAACAGTAGGCCAATCTAGCACCGACAAATGGAACAAAACCATCATTAGTGATACGAATCGAGTCAAAAACCCCATTAGTCCCCTTGTTTGCGCTCTTGTTTCCTGTAAAGTCTGCAGAAGCCACAGCACCAAAATAGAAATTACTGCAGAGCAACTTTCCATATCCTATTTCCATAGCGCCAGCAAAACGAGTAGCCCTAGAACTTCCTAGTTTTACGCGATCGGAAACATGCATATTGCCAGCGGCACATCTATAGCCGGTAACTCCTGGACGACCGTTCCAAATCAACTTACCAGGCTCCTGATCAAGAGAGGTTGACTGGGATACCATGCCGGCTCCAAGACCGATATAGAAACCATCACTCAAATTACCATCAGCAAACACCGGAGCACCGGCGAAAGCTG
>CALXQQ010000044.1 GCA_944390775.1 uncultured Alphaproteobacteria bacterium | reverse complement strand
TGGATCTAGGTTATCGACCAAAGGAGCGATTTTAATTGAGTTTGCTTTTTCAGTCCCTATTTTCCTCACGCTTATATACTACCTTCACGATATTCCCAAAGCACAAAGATATCACCGACAAATGCAGCTTGTTGCGCAAGAAGTGGTACAAATGCTGCAGAATGTATCTAAGTCACGTGCAGATAAGGCTATAAAACTGAAAGATTTCTATTATGCATTGCAGTCGGCATATTTGTCTGTTTTTCCAGGTAGAACTGTTTTTCCAACTGTAACGCAACGTCTACCTTTTGGATTTTTTGTAGAAGCTTATTTTTATTATGTTGTTGGAGAGCCAAATGGCAGAGCAAGTGTAAAGTGGAGAATGAGCGCATATTTTAATAGACCTTATGCTATAGGTGGTATTGAGTACACAGACTATCCGGCCACTCAGATTAGATTGAAGGTCAATGTCGCCCCATCGGAAATATACAAAGGTTTACAAATTAAAGAAGGAGAAGTTAAGTGTATTGTGGAATGTGTTCTGAGATATCATCCTAACATGAAATTTGCAGATGGCAGACCATGCAGAAATGCTTCTTTCAGGGATCTGTTTGGATTTTTACTCTATACGCCCAAGCACGATACTGTTTATCAGGAAACATATAACTTTTTTGGCGGTGTTGTTGTCTTTACTCCAAATGATGGATTGTTTAGTGAAATTCCTCCTAAATAGAGAGATTTGTCTTGCGAAAGGGAGTTGAAAGTGTATCTTTTGTGCTACACAAAATTTATTTATTGGAAGCAGTATTTTATATCTGAAAAAATTAGTAATCTATCTGTATGATAATATCGGAAAGATTTCGAGAGTTAGCATGATTATAGCGCAGATAGCATCAGTAGCACTATGTGCAATGAGTGTTGGAATTGTTTTTACGTCTCTGGGGTATACTCCTGTCATAGGATATATTATCGCTGGGATAATATTAGGGCCGTTTGGTTTTCAAGTGGTTACTGATACTGCGGGTTCTGAGCTGCTGGCGGAAATGGGGATTATTTTCCTGCTGTTTGTGATTGGAGTGGAACTCTCATTCGAAAAAGTAAGGGATATTTGGAAAAAATCTATAGCAATTACTTTGGCTTCCGCCTTATGTATTTTCGTTATTATGTACGGATTCGGGGTGATCTCTCATATAACATTTGGCCAGATATTATTGATAACGTTCTGTATAACTCTGTCATCGACTGCTGTTACGGTTAAATCTCTGGCTAGCCTTAAAAACGTGGATAGCAGTATTGAGGAAAATACTTTCGGTATTTTGATCGCCCAGGATTTAATTGCCTTGGTGATGGTGTTAATTCTTAACTTTTTGGGTCCGAAAGAAGTAGGTGGTAGTAATACATATCGCTTGTTAGCTGTTTTGTTATTTGTCGCTGGATTGGCTTTTTACTTCATTTACTATCATAAGTACATTTCTAAGCTTACCAACTTCATACTTAAGCATAACGAGATTCGTACTCTTACCATATTCGGGCTGTGTTTAGGCGGAGCCTTGTTAGCAGAAGTAGCGGGACTATCTGCTTCATTTGGCGCTTTTATTGTTGGACTGATTCTCGGGAACTCAAATATTGCTAAGGAAGTTAAAGAAAGCGCTGAGCCAATAGAAGAAATTCTATTGATGACTTTCTTCCTGAACGTCGGATTATTGGTTGATTTGCGCTTCGTCTGGGATAATATTTGGATAATCATGCTTGCTCTGCTGTTCGTTGCTTTTTGTAAAACAGGGATCAATCTTTTTGTTCTGCGTCTTTTCGATTTTTCTTTGAAAGATTCATTTGTCATTAGTGTGTTGTTAGGGCACATTGGTGAGTTTTCCTTCATGTTAGCCTATACAGCTTTGAATTGTGGCATTATTACTGATCCAGATTTGAAGTTTCTTATCAGCTTGACAGCATTGAGTTTATTTCTCAGTCCGTTTTGGTTGTTGTTTGCCGAAAGATGTCGAAAGTTGGCGAATAGCGCAGCTACCACTTCAGCTGGCGAGTTTTTCTTGTTGGCGAGCACAAACGAAGTCAGAAAAATTAGGCATTTATATAGGATAGTGATATACTTAATAAAAGTATGTATTACATTTGTACATGATAGGTTGTTTGTTTTATTGAAGAAAAAATAATGGATTTGTCCTGGTATGCACTTAATAATCTTAGTCCCGGAGAGACCATAGGTATCGATGAGGTTGGACGTGGTCCTCTTGCCGGTCCAGTGGTCGCAGCCGCGGTGTGGGTTAGTGATATTGCTGCCACGGAGATAGAACAATCTCATGCCAGTGTGAATGATTCAAAAAAACTATCCTCCCGACAAAGACAAAAAGTGCTGTCGTGGCTGAAAACTCAAACGCAGGATGCGATTCGATATTCCATAGGAGAAGCATCCGTAGAAGAAATTGATAAGCTCAATATTTTGCAGGCAACTTTTTTGGCTATGGAACGAGCATATCATGGCCTGAAACTTGATAATTTGGATGTTTTGGTGGATGGAAATCGCGCTCCACAGCTGCAAGCGCGTAGTGTAAAAACAGTGGTCAAAGGAGATAGCAACGTGTTGTCTATCGCTTTAGCCTCTATTATCGCAAAGGAATATAGAGATAACCTTATGCGAAATCTTGCTCTACACTATCCGGATTATGAATGGAACTCAAATGTTGGATATGGTACTCAGCAGCATATAGAGGCGATAATTCGCTACGGCGTCACAGAACATCATCGAAAAACATTCTCTCCCGTGAAGGAATTGTTGTTGGCGAAAACAATAGTAGAATCATAAATTGTGTAATATAGATTGTGTAATATATGCGATTTGTTAACACTCCTATGATATAATTCTCGTGATTGTAGGGTTGTATGAATATTTGTCGTTTTGCTGTCACGAGGCCGGTTGCTGTTACTGTGCTCATGATGGTGTTGGTTCTGTTTGGTTTGTTGAGTTTGCATCGCTTGCCGGTGCGAGAATATCCTAATATAGAGCTGCCGACTATTACTATATCGACTACCTATGTTGGAGCGTCTTCTTCGATTGTAGAGACAAAGGTTACGCAAATTTTAGAAAATGCTGTGTCGGGCATTGAAGGTCTGGATAATATGCGCTCCACAAGCAAAGAGGGGAAATCTTCTATCACTTTGGAATTCAATGTGAGTAGAGATCTCGATGGTGCTGCAAATGATGTGCGAGATTGCATTGGTCGTGTGCAAAAATCTCTTCCTCCGGAAGTGGATACACCAGTTATAAAAAAATACGATACGGATACTATGCCGATTATCTTGATCGCTATAGTTAATCCCAATATGACATCGATTGAATTAACCGATTATGCGCAGCGCTATTTGATAGATCGTTTTTCAGTGCTGGATGGAGTAGCTAATGTCAGCTTAATTGGTGCGTATGAAGAATCCATGCGTATTTGGCTAAATAGAGACGAAATGGCTGCAAGAGGCGTAACGGTTAGTGATATACAAAAAGCGCTTATGGCAGAAAATATCGAATATCCTGCGGGACGTATTGAGTCGTCTACCTTGGAGTATCCCATTACAATAGAAAGACAGTTTTGCAATCCATCGGATTTCGCAAAATTGATAATCAGATTGGATGAGAACGGTACGCCGATTCGCATGGAGGATATCGCTCGTGTCGAAATTGGAGCTAAATCTCAGCGTAGTTTATTTCGCACCGATAATACAAATTCCATTAGCTTGGGTATCGCAAAACAATCTACGGCGAATAGCTTGTCAATTTCCCGAAATGTGCGAGCTTTGGTCAAGGATTTGAAACAGCAATTGCCTGCTGGAATGAGTCTAGTAATATTGCGAGACGATTCTGATTTCGTCGAAGCTTCTGCCATTGAGGTGCTTGTCTCTATGGGGTTAGCAGCAATCTTCGTTTTTGTTATCGTATTTGTTTTTATTGGTTCGATAAAAGCTGCACTAATTCCGATTATTACAGTGCCTATTTCTATAATATCTGCGTGTATGGTGCTATCGTTTTTGGGATATAGCATTAATATGTTAACTCTACTGGCTATGGTTTTGGCTATCGGAATGGTTGTAGATGACGCTATTTTGGTGCTGGAAAATATCCAGAGATATATAGATGAAGGTAAGCATCCTTTGGTTGCGTCTGTTTGTGGATCTCGACAGGTAATATTTGCCGTCATCTCGACGACGGTTGTGCTGTTCGCGGTGTTTATGCCAATTGGTGTTTTGCCCGGGAAAACAGGCAGGCTTTTTATAGAATTTTCTGTCGCAATATCTTCCGCGATATTTTTTTCCAGTGTCATTGCTCTTACATTGACGCCCATGTTATGTAGCAAGCTTTTGTCTGCACATAAAGACAGTCGCTTCAACAAATTCGTGGATCGCAATATGTATAGGCTGCGACAGGCCTACGGAAAATTTTTGCTGAGATGTTTTGGTAGAGAAAAAATCTTGATGGGCTCATTTGCTTTACTGACGATTTTTACCATTTTTGTTGCATATAGATTGCCAGGCGAATACGAGCCAGATGAAGATAGAAATATGTTCATGATCAAAATGAAAGCGCGCGAGGGTATAGGTTTTCAGGAGATGCAAAAATATTTGGATTTAGTCTTGGAGAAAGTGATGCCTCTTCGCCAGCAAAATATAGCGACCAATATTCTGATCGGTGTTCCTGGTTTTAATGGGGCTGATGGCGCGGTGAATAGTGCTGCAGCTATGGTTACTCTTTGTCCGCAATCTGATCGAGACGTGTCTGTTTTTAATATCGTTAAGAATTTACGAGGTAAGTTAAGGGATATTCCAGGCATACAAGCATTGCCGGTACTGCCAAAGGGTATTGGATCTAAAGGAAGCTATCCTCTGCAAATTGTGCTTGGTGGATATTCTTATTCTGAGTTAGCGCATTGGAGAGACAAAATTTTTGCAGCCGCAGCAGATTATCCTGGGATAGTCGACATTAACTGTGATTATAAGGATACCACGCCAAAAATTCGTATAAAAATAGATAAGGAACGAGCTGGAGATGTGAAAATTTCTGCAGAAGAAATTGGTTCTACACTGGAAACAATGTTGGGTTCAAAAAAAGTCACGACATTTACGGATCGCGGACAGGAGTACGATGTTGTTTTGCAGGCTGATCGTTCTCAACGCTCGAATATTCGTGACATTAGCAATATTTATGTGCGTTCTTTGGATAATCAATTGATACCGTTGGATAATGTAATCACTGTAGTGAAAAAGGGTGAACCGGCAAAGTTAGAGCGTTATAATCGTTCCAGAGCAATAACAATTGCTGGGAATATTTCGTCGGGATATAGCATGAGCGACGCTGTGTTATTCCTCGAAAAAACGGTAAGAGAACAATTGCCAGAGCATGCTCAAATATATTATCGCGGACAAACCAAGGATTACAAGGATTCAGAGGGTGGAATGTTTTTTGTGTTTATTCTTGCAGTGTTAGTTTCATATTTGGTCTTGGCGGCGCAGTTTGAAAGTTTTCGCAGTCCATTTATCATAATGTTATCTGTTCCTCTGGGGGTATTTGGAGCAGTCTGTATGCTTATGATGTTCGGTTTTACCATGAATATATATAGCCAGATTGGTCTGATTATGCTGATAGGATTATCCGCAAAAAACGGTATTTTGATTGTAGAGTTTGCTAATCAATTGAGAGATGAGGGTATGGCCTTTGAAAAAGCTCTGGTGGAAGCTTCTAAATTAAGACTGCGTCCTCTGCTCATGACTGCAATTTCTACAGTCATTGGCGCTTTGCCGTTGATTTTATCCGTTGGAGCTGGCGCGATTAGTAGACAAAATTTGGGTGTCGTTTTGGTTTTTGGAGGCATGAGTGGAGCCTTGTTAACACTGCTAATTATCCCTGTTGGATATTTGCTGATTAACAAAAATGAACGCTCCCCACATCATGTAGAAAAACAACTAGCCGATGTTGGTTGTGATGTGTAGAGATGTTTGCGGAACAGCAGCAGAAGAAGGAGAATCTGCTGCTGTAAGACTCGACGCCACTGTTGCCTTATAAGGCATTTACCAGTTGTGTCAGTCGAGCGCATACTTGATCGCGCAGGGCATCATTTTGTGTTGGAATGCGGTGCAGGTCTGCTATACAGATTCGTGCAATGCCTTTTTGTCTGTTTATCTGGCCTGGTACTGTGCGCCTTCTTCTACGGAAGTCATTGAATTGACGAGTTAATGGATCTCGTATTTGTCTGGGTAAATTTCTTATTGCCTGTTGTGTTATAGTGAGATTCTGATGATTCTGGTCTAGAGCTAGTTCTAGGTCTTGCAGCGTAGCTCCCGCTACATGTTGACTTAGTCGTGTTAGTAAATCATTTTCGAGTTGATTTATTTCTGCTCTTTTCTCATTGATCGCTGCTTGGATGTTTAATATGTTAGAGCATTGGCCCTCAGATCCTGGAATGTTTGCCTTCGGAAGGTTTTGCAATTCTCTATATATTGGGTTAGCGCCAATGCTGTCGCCGATACTGGTAAATATTGCTTCCAACAGGGAAGGTTGTATTAGTGTTTCTATTGTCTTTATTGTCTTTGCTATTGTCTCTGCGTGTTGCTCTTTTGTTTTCTGTGTTATCAACGCAGACCATACGCGTTCAGCTTTGCTTTGTTGGATGTTCTGCCATGTGTGTAGTGCTTGAGTCCAAGCTATTTGAGCTCTATCATATGCCTGACTGGCATTAAGTATATCCTGCACTCTCACAAATCTGCCGCGAATGTATTGATTGAACATATCGCATAGTGTACCTAGGTGTGTTAACATTGCATCTCTTGCCTGTATGCATGGATTGAATGCTCTTTTGTTATCAGCGAGCAACGAGTTTTTTGCTTGCTGAGTTGCTGCAATAAATTGTTGTCTTGCTGTGTTGATTGTTCTCAGCCATGTTGTATTAAGTTGCATTGCATTTGGTGCCATCGCATCTACAGAAACTGTTGCCCCCATTAACATAATTGCGGCTAAAATGTTTTTCATAATAAATCTCCTTAAATAAAAGTTCTTTTTTCAATTTTACGCTTACACTACAAAGACTCTGTGGCTTACGATACATATATATGGGCATATTTGTCTTTTGTCAATAGTTCTTTTGTAGTTGTATGTTTTTTTGTGGTAAAAAAAACGGGATGGACACCTGATGTGTCATCCCGCTTGAAGACTGATTCGTGAGATTGCTCAATGTGAAAGACTGCTTAGTAGCTATCCAGCAAATTTTGTAAATCTTCATCTGATATTAAGTTTACGTTGAGCGTGCTGTATCTGCTTGCTAGTCTTTCTGTAATATCTTGAAATTGTTCAAATGTTCGCCTTACATCATCAGAGCCTCCGACATTTTCAGTATTGCTCTCCTGAGCTTTACATTCTTGCTCAAGGGATTGCAATGTTTGATCATTCCCTTCTATATGCTCTACTGTTCTCTGAAATAAGATTGGATTGCATAAATTATTGATGCTATTTCGGATTGTCGCTAAACCACGTGTTATTGCCTCTACAACTGACGGCATTTTTGATCTCCAACCAAAAAAGCTGAGCACTCTCTCACCAAACGAACGAGGTGCATTTCTCAAAGCGTCTATACATCTCATGCAGTGATGATAGATTCCCTCACAATGTTCATATATTGCATATATTTGGTTGATTATATTGTGATCGGTGAGATCTGCACGTGCCAATCGATTGATATTCGCTACATCGTGTATCATGTCGTTTTCCAATGCTTGATATTCACGCAATTTGCTCTTTTGCCACCAGCTTAATCTTGCGATTTCCCTTGCGTTACTTGCTGCGCATTGCTGAGCTGCTTCCACAATATTTGAGGCATTCATCGCATCTACAGAAACTGTTGCACCCATTAACATAATTGCGGCTAAAATGTTTTTCATAATAAATCTCCTTAAATAAAAGTTCTTTTTTCTATTTTACGCTTACACTACAAAGACTCTGTTGCT
>CALXQQ010000043.1 GCA_944390775.1 uncultured Alphaproteobacteria bacterium | reverse complement strand
ACGAGTAAGTGTCGAACATGTATTTTCCCATCTCAAAAAATTCAAAATTTTGGGCTCGATCTACCGAAATTTCCGCAAAAAACTGCACATGAGGTTCAATCGCCGGAATTTATAACTTGCGGTTTTCGTAACAATTAACCGCATAAACCAATCGCTGTTCGTGTTTGCTAACCACAGACTTTCGCAAGATGTTTAATATTCTCGATATGTTCTAGCAAAATTTCTCACATAATACAGCTTTACAACCAAAACTTGTATCCTGCATGCAGTTTCATTATTAGCGCTTTTTTATACTCTCCAGATGGATCACAAATTACTCAAATTTCGCCCCTAAACTACAGAGAAATTTTCTATTCCGCATTTTATACTATACCTCCACAAATTTCTTATTTGTTCCATCTAATATATTCGTCTCAAATACGTGATGTTTATTATTGCTTGAATCTATAACTTCAATGAAATTATTGTTTTTGCGGAGACTATAAGCCGGATTCTGTAGGGTAATAACCCTGACGACTATTCATCTTGCATCTATGTCACCATAGACGTCTAGCAACCTACCCGGATAACATTGTGCGAGAGAAGCACGTTATCTCTACTTGGTTTTGCTCCAGACGGGGTTTGCCATGCCACTATCGTTACCGACACTGCGGTGTGCTCTTACCAACACCATTTCACCCTTACCCTATTGAATAGGGCGGTATATTTTCTGTTGCACTTTCCTTAACGCAATTATGCGTCACCGGACGTTATCCGGCGTCTTTCTCTCGAGGAGTCCGGACTTTCCTCTATACACCATAATGTACAGCAGCCGTCCATCTCCGCAAAAACGGATTATATTAACACGAATCGCTTAGGAACAAAACAAGATGCTTCTCACTTAAAATTGTATAGGAGATGCACACGCAAGAATAACAGCGTTTTTATCCATTTGTAATAATTCACATCTATTTAATAAACGAATGCGCTGTGAAATTTCTGCAGCAATAGGCTCATACTGTGGTTTATCCAATTTTGAATACATGTACTCTCGAAAAATATGTATCAAACAATTACGAACAGCTGCAAAATTATCTAAACATGCGTTCGTTATCAGATCTTTACTCGCCTTCCCTTCTGTAAAAGCTTTGTAGAGTCCATGATATAAATTCATACCTCCGACGTTATTCATTGCAATTGCATGTCCAGCTGATCCATCTGAAATAGCAGCTAAGTGCTCTGCTTCTGTGAATCCTTTTGTTTGTAAGATATAAGTAATTATATCCTGTGATAAGGGTTTAAAAAATATCTTGTGCAAACGAGATAATAAGGTTTTTGGCAAAGCTCCAATAAATGCAGTCGTCATGATAATCACTGTATTATGTGGAGGCTCTTCTATAACTTTTAATAAAGCATTTGCAACGTTTTTGTTGATAAACGTCATATTGTCTAAGATCATAACTCTCCACTTGGAAAGTACCGGACGTTTGTATAGATTCTGCAATATAGACCGGATATCGTCTATTGAAATTGAGTTTTGTTCTAATATAAACAAATCGGGATGAATGCAATTGTCTACCATTCTATGAATAGGATGTTCGTCAGGAATAATTAGACTGTCGCCACTTGGAACTATATTGGCTAGTAAGCACTTTGCAAAACGACGCGCCATCATTCCCTTGCCAATACCACTAATGCCTGTAAATATGCATGCAGAAAAGACACGATCATAACGAATTAGTCGACTCAACTGACTTTCTATCAACTCATGTCCTAATATCTTTTCATTCATACCCTATCTCTTTCTGGTATTGCATTTGCTCATATGATAGTATAGCGAACCTATAATAGGCAATAATGGAGGAGAGTGTATATGCGAGGTATTGCAATAGTTACTGGTGGTACTCGTGGAATAGGTGCCGGCATATCGAAAGCTTTGCATAATGCAGGCTATAAAGTAGCAGCTAATTATAACAAGGGCGAAGCTGCTGCTCGCAAATTTCAAGAAGAAACAGGCATAGAAACATTTGCCTGGGATGTTGCAGACTACCAGTCCTGCGAAAAAGGCATTGCAGAAGTATGTGAACGTTTAGGAGGTCCTGTAGATATTTTGATCAATAATGCCGGTATAACAAAAGATGGTATGTTTCATAAAATGACATATGAGGCATGGCAATCAGTAATAAATATCAACTTAAATTCTGTTTTTAACATGTGTCGTGTAGTTATTCCGGGCATGAGGGACAGACGTTTCGGCCGTATTATTAACATTAGTTCTATTAATGGTTTGAAAGGTCAAATTGGGCAAGTAAACTATTCTGCGTCAAAAGCAGGTGTAATTGGGTTCACGAAGGCGTTAGCACAAGAATCTGCAGCCAAAAACATTACGGTAAATGCTATTGCTCCAGGATACATATCAACTGATATGACAGATGTTTTATCTGAAGAGACTAAAGCTCACATAACATCTGGCATTCCTATCGGAAGATTTGGTGTTGTAGATGAAGTTGCTGCTGCTGTATTATTTTTGGTAGATGACAAAGCATCATTCATCACAGGAACGGTCTTGAATGTAAATGGCGGTCAATATATGTAGTATGGTGATTCAATGGGGAAAGAGCGAGTATTTGAAACAGTGGTTGGTGTTGTCGTATTGATTGTAGCTGCACTGTTTTTTCACTATGTATATAAAAAGTCTAGTTGGAATAGTATCGACGGATATACAATAAAAGCTAAATTTGAACGAGCAGATGGTTTAGCTGAAGGTGGAGATGTCAAAATAAGCGGGATTCGTGTAGGAAAGATCATTGCTACCGAAGTAGAAACTGACAGTTTTTTGGCGGTTGTCACTTTTCGCATTCCTCATAATATAAAATTGCCGAAAGATACAGCTGCGAATATAGCGAGTGATGGACTATTGGGCGGCAAATATTTAGCGTTAATTCCTGGTGGTGATGAATCTTATCTGGTAGAAGGTGATGAAATAGTCAATACTACTGGTGCGATCAGTTTTGAATCATTGGTTAGTAATTTTTTATTAGCTGGAGGTAATGATAAAAAGTAATTGCTCCATTGAGAAGGCACTCGAAGAGTTGTATCAAGATTGGATACAAGAGTTGCAATTACAGCGTTTGTATTCAGTTCATACGGTTCTATGCTATGGAAAGGATGTACAAAATTTTTTAGAGTTTGTGAATCGTCATCTAGATAGTATACCTAGCATAGAGCTGTTGAATTCCTTGACTACGGCAGATTTTCGTTCATGGTTATCTCATCGCATATCTTTAGGAATTAGCGCAAGATCTAATGGTCGAGCGTTATCTTCTTTACGGTCCTTTTTCCGTTTTTTACAGCAACGGCATGTCATAGACAATGATTCTATAGACAGCATACATAGACCTAAGTTACCCCATACTTTACCCAAAAGTGTGTCTGAAATAGATGTTTTAAAATTTTTAGAAATACCCTATTTTTTTTCTTCAGATCCCCAATGGATCACCAATAGAGACAGAGCTTTATATACCTTACTTTACTGCACAGGTATGCGTATTAGTGAAGCACTAAATCTACAAACCAAGGATATATCTGAAGAATTGCTGATCAGAGGCAAAGGGAAAAAAGAAAGAATAGTTATTTTGCTTCCTATAGCTTTAAATAGAATCAAGACATACGTGGATTCTTGTCCACATGATTTGCGAAATGGTTATCTCTTTGTCGGATTAAAGGGCAAAAAACTTCATACGCAAACTATAGATGCTCGCTTGAGAAAATTAAGAACACAGTATCTATCTTATACGACAGAACATGGCCAACCTTTTTGTTTACCCGATAATATGTCTTCTCACTCTTTTAGACACAGTTTCGCAACGCATCTAGTGCAAGACGGTGTTGATCTACGCTCTGTGCAAGAGTTATTAGGACACGAATCACTAGCTAGCACCCAAGTTTATGTGGATGTAGATGATCAAAAAATGCTACAGGTATTTCATACGTGTAGTCCACTAGAAAAAAAATCATAACCAATAGGAATCATACGTAATGATATAGCATAAACCTATCTGAAAAAGGAATGATTATCTTTATGTAAGCAAAAAAATACACCAATACCTTTTAAAAATCACTCCATAATTCTCAGATCAAATTTTCAAACATGTTTTGTAATTGCTTTATTATTATATGTAATGTAGTATCCGAGCAGGAATGCATTGACTTTGTATCCAGTGAGTATTCCATCGTAAAACAACAGAAGGAGAAGAAATTGTTGCTTGAAAAAATTTCGTTTTTGTTAGGAATATTGGGCACATCATTGTTGATGATTACAGCTAGCGCATTCAGCAATTTAGTGCCAATCGTTGCTTCAGTATTAATACTAATCTCTCTCATACTAATTTATGTTGTAAAAAGCCAATGGACGAATGTTCTCGCACATGAGATGTTTTGTTCCTCATTAAATAGCAAATTTGCAGATCTAAAGCGTGGAACAGATGAGAAATCTACACAGGTATTGGATTATACTCAGCAGGTTTTGTACCATTCATTGTTTTGGAATAAACGAACAAATTTATATAGTTTATGGAATATTTCATACATAAAACTGCCACATTTCCAATATGTATATAAAAAGCAATGGTTGTCCCAACGAGATGGTATAGTGCAAGAATGCAATGCTAGAGGCATTGAAAAAATTTTCCCTGAAGTTGAATTTTTCAAACACGGTTTAGCCACATGCAACGAAAAAATCTTAGAACACATAAGAAATCATGACATTTTTGATTTAGGTGCTTATGTTGGTGATTCTGCTTTGATCCTATCAGAATATACCAATCACACTGTTTTTAGCTTTGAATTATCGCATAAAACAGCAAGTAAGTTCAGAGAAATCATGCAAAAGAATGATGTAAAAAATGTTGTGCTTACAGAAATGGGAATTAGCGATACAAAGCAGGAGATCTATTTTTCTGACACTGGAAAGTTAAATTCGGGAGCTGGATCTACTGGAACAACAAAGGCTATTTTAACGACTGTAGATAACGAAGTAGATCGTCTGCAAGCAAAAGTCGGATTCATTAAAGCAGATTTAGAAGGATATGGTTTGAAAGCGATCCACGGTGCGATTGAAACAATAAAACGATATCGACCAGTAATATCAATAGGAATATATCACAATTATGAGGAGCTTTTTGAAATAAAGCCATTTATGGAAAAAAATGTAGAAAACTATGTTTTCGAATTCCAATTGCATCGTTTTTCTGAAGGTAAATTCGTGGAATTAACGCTATTTTGTTATCCTGCAGAACTTAAATAACCCTTTAAGATTGCTTTATCTCACGGATAGTTATTTGGGTAAGGAATAGTATGCTTGCAGTGTTACAGTTATATGTAATACAATTGCGTCCGTAATCGGAAATTAGATATGTCAGTATGTTTAAATGAAACCAATGTCTCTGTTGATTTAAGTATTATTGTACCTTTTTATAATGAAGCAGATTCACTACAACGATTTTTCGATGTAATAATCCCCATTCTGAGAGATATGAACATCACATACGAACTTATCTGCATAAATGATGGCAGCAAAGATAACACATTGGATTTGCTAATTCAGAAAAAGCAACAGATCAAAAACATAAAAATCATAAATTTTTCTCGCAACTTTGGTAAAGATGCCGCACTAACAGCTGGATTGGACTTCGCTCAAGGAAAATGTGTTATTCCGATAGATAGCGATCTCCAAGATCCCCCTGACCTCATTCCTGAAATGTTTGATAAATGGAAATCTGGGTTTGATGTCGTATTAGCCAAACGAGTTCAGAGATCAACAGATACATTCATGAAAAGAACAACGGCATGCTTGTTTTATAAAATATACAATTTGTTATCTGGAATAAAACTACCAGAAAACGTAGGTGATTTTCGCTTATTGGATCGAAAAGTCGTAAATGCTATACAGCATTTTTCAGAGCGAACACGTTTTATGAAGGGTATTTTTGCTGCAGCAGGATTTAAAACTAGCGTAATAGAGTATGAACGTCCATTGAGATGCGGAGGACAGACAAAATGGAACTATTGGAAACTTGTAAATTACGCCATACATGGAATTACATCATTTTCAATTGTTCCTTTAAGAGTTGCCATGTTTTTGGGATTCACAGTAACGACTTTGGCATTTTGTCGCGCCATCTGGATTTGTTTTAAGGTGTTATTTTGCGGAATAGATGTGCCTGGATATGCATCTCTTATGGTAGCCATGCTGCTGCTCGGAGGAATTCAACTAATTACTCTAGGTATAATTGGAGAATATGTTGGACGCACATATGAAGAAAGCAAAAAACGCCCAATATATATAATAAGAGACATCTTCTAGTTTTTTCCAAAAACTAAGTAGCCGTTCATATCTGCTATTCTATCAAATCCTTTGTTTAGCAATGTTAATTCTATTGATTTAAAAGCTGGTGTTGTTGTAGTTGCTACTCCGCATATTAATACGCATTTATCATTTAGTATGTTTGTGATATCTTCAATTGGATATATGAGGCATCGATTTTTGCTGTAATAATTGATAAAGTGTTGGAAGCGATTATGTCCCATAATCATATTTGAGTGATTGTAATTAGGATCGTTATTTGCACATTGGGGAAGATTCAGCCAATATACTTTCTTATTTTTATCGTGTTCATCAACTATACGCTGAAACAACTTATAATCATCTTGTCTGTGTTTCCAATTATTGGTTACCAGCGATGCTGAATGCATAATATTAGGAATAGCACATAAGAAGATACCAACAAGTGCTAATGTTGCGCCTCGACATTTATTTAAAAAATTAGCCAATGCTGGTAAAGATAGCACAATTGCAGGCAACACATAGTAACCTGCAGTTAAATTAAGACAAAAATAAGCCAATGAATATATATAGCCAGCCAATAACAATGCATCGGTTGTGACCTGTGAACGATCTTTGCGACACAGAAAGTAATAGCTTCTTATTACCAACAATATAATAACACAAAAGAGTAAAGGTTCGTTCAGAAATTGATCAAATGCAGAGAAATTGGGAGTAAATGAAGCATAGACACGATCACATGGTTTAAATAATCTGCGATATACATATATAGCTACAAAAATTAACGAATTTAATATCAACATCACATTGAAAATCTTCGATGCTTTCGAATGATTTCTATTGAACACTAGTTCTATGAAAGAAACGGTGAAAAATATAGCAAACACAGGTTCTTTCATATAGGTTGCAGCTATTGCCACGAGTAATGCAACTACATAATACCCTATTTTATTCGAAAGCTTTGCTCGATGAACGCACATCATAAACACACACAATATAAATAATATCATGCGCTCTGGATATATGCATTCCATATGAATTTGCATAAAACCAGCAGAACAAAATAATATCAAAAGCATAAAACCAGACAACTTTTGATTCCCAGACGTAATATCGCACAAATACAAGTACAAAATTCGACACGCCCCAAGCAAAATCACGCAGTTATAAATATAGTGAGCAAGTGGCGTTGTCCCATACGGAAACAATAACAAAATCGAATAATCACCTAAACCCAATGGCCAAAATCTCGAATCCCAAGTCGCTCCATGTGATGGTTTACCTATAGCTGTGGTCATCAAAAATTGATAATCATCTCCAGGTAATGATCCCATAAATAACCAATTTGCTTTATATAATATGCAGCAGCAGATAAACACCAGAAGCGTACCAACGATATAAGGCATATATTTTTGAACAAAACTCATACATTTCTCTTGCAACATTAATTTCTAAACATCCTGAAATACAGCGCTAAATATAACATAATTATTAGGATAATAATAAGAACAATAGTCGAATTGTAAAGATGAAACATCTTATAAAGCTAGTATGACGAAAAGCTGTAAAATAGAGTTGATTTATTTCTCTTCTGCTGATTGCTTGCAGCCTCTAATTAAAGGCTAAATTATGAACAGATACATTCAAACTGAAATCACTCTGTAAAAAAGTTTACAGAGTGATATTTTTAGATTCTAAGTTTTATTTAGTGCTTGTCCTAAAAGGCTTCAACAGGTATCACTTCACTAAACCAGTGGCTCAAGCATATCTAAAGCCATATCAATAGGATGTAGCGGTGATGTCATAAAATCCTCTCTACTTTTAAATGCCTGATGCACACTATATAAGTATTTAAAATCTACCCTTGTTGCTTTAGCAAGCTGTAAGCATCTACACCAGTAGTATAAATCATAACCAGTAGAAGGTATATAGTTATCCTTAGACACCTGTTGTGCTGCAAGTTTTTCTGATTCTGACCACTTTGCATGACGTAAGTCCATATCTATGATATTCTTCCGACTGAGCCTGTTAAGTGCGACACCGATCATCTCAAGAGCATCATTCTTTCTATGAGCAATCATTTCCTGAGTTAAAGAAAGCCTAAATCTAGTAAACTTTCCTATTGCACTACAACTAATCATCGCATTAGTCGGATCATGCGATAATATACCTATATATAACAACAATTTAACGGCTTTACTCATATAATCACTCCCTTTAACTCACAACATGTTATCATTAAATTAAAAGAAATA
>CALXQQ010000042.1 GCA_944390775.1 uncultured Alphaproteobacteria bacterium | reverse complement strand
GTCTCCAATCTCCAAAAATCGGGACATGGAGAATTTGCCAACATCACATGGAGAACGCCTCGTACTGCAACGTTTGCACTCTGTCAAATAATTTTTCTGCAAAAAAGTTTAGAGAAAACCATACCGGCCGCAAGTGAAATGCGAACTTTCGAGATTAACACACTGATATTACAAGCAATTCCCATATTTTCGTCGATTTTATGCTCGTCGTAGCACATTTGTTATAATTAATTGATGTATGAGAATATTAATGTGACGTATCGACATTTCGAATGCCTAATGAAGATTTTTTAGCAGGTGGAAATTGTTGCACAAATCAATGTTTTATTAACTTTTGCGATTTATAATGAATGAAAATGCAAAAAACACAGGAACTTGTATGAAACACATGTTGAAAGTATTACTGATAGCGATTGTAGGATTGTTTGTCGGAAACGTTAAAGCAACAACACAAGCTCAACAGCCTGCTCAGCCACAAACGGTATTTGATTTACCTCCTACAGAAGTTTACGATCTGGGAGAACAGATAAAAGTTAACGGCATGCTGAAATGCCTTTTAAAGAACAACTATGTAATAGAGTTTCCTTTAGATGGACATCAACCAACGACAGAAGAAGCCGTTAAATACTCTTGCGCGAATGTCGATAATGGAGAAGATTCTCCAATTACAGAATGGTATATGAAAATGTTTGGAATTGAACCTTTATCTGGTAATACTTACTTGGAGGCTGGTTATACTACAGAAAACAAAACCTGTAAAATAATTAATCTTGCTTGTTGTGACTGCTATTCTTTAACAGAAACAAACCTAACGGCAATGAATGTTGTTGGTAGTTTCTCATCATCGACGAGTGATGAAGTTAAAGAAGAAATAAAACTTAGAACAAATACATTTAGAA
The DNA here is from genome assembly GCA_944390775.1 of uncultured Alphaproteobacteria bacterium. Classification (GTDB taxonomy): domain Bacteria; phylum Pseudomonadota; class Alphaproteobacteria; order UBA3830; family UBA3830; genus CALXQQ01. The sequence continues at coordinate 3,816 of CALXQQ010000042.1, read as the reverse complement.
CAATATTTCGTCAAATCGCTAGTAGCTCCATTGGTCGCATTTTTTTATATAGATTATTAATAGAAATTAGAAGAAAATCTGTTAACGATAATGAAGGCATAACTGAAGATTTAGATCAAATGCCTAACAACGAAAAATTTAGAAATAACGCAAGAAGTGTAACTGTATCTTATGGCTTTTGGGAAGGAAGGTGTATCAATCCACATGTACAAGAATGGCGTTATTTTCCTGCAACCTTAACAGAATCATCTAAAATTTCTATAACATTTGATTCTGTACCAATATTTATCATTCAGGGCAAAGAAATGATTAGACATCTTACTACTAAGAAAGAAATTGCTGCGTTAATGTTTCATGAAATGTTACATTGGTATCAAGATCTAAGAGCGTATCAAAGAACACAGAATGAGCGAGTGTCGATATCAGAGTCTGGAGTAAGCAGTCAGATGACATTTCAAAATTGCGTACAAGAATGGTACAATACGATTAAGTACTGGATAGATGAGGCATATTTTAGAGGAGATGAACTTAGAGTAATTTGTGGTAATATGAACGAGGATGCAAGAAATGTTTTATGTGGAGATGATTTATCAGAAAATGCTTTTAGGTATTTTTCTAACTTGCCTTTAAGGTTTGGACATTCTTTTCGTTGCGAACAAAGTGAGTTATGTCGGGAAATATTATTTAGCATATTTGCAGCGGCTACAGATATTTCCCCATAGACAGTATTTATAGAAATATGGTATCATGGCAGTTGGATTGTTATAATTATAAGATGATAGAGAGGGTGTGATGGATCATGGGAAGTTGTTGTCTGTTTTGGGTTTTTCTTTTGCTTTTGTTGTCAGTAATAGTGAAGCTTGTCGGGCCTCTGGTTGTTATCCAATGAATGAGATAATGCTAAAATATGAGAGAGAGCAAATCGATAAGGTACAGCAAATAAAAAGGAAATTATCAGGGATTGGTTCTACTGAAGGCCTGAAAGAACTGTCAAAAACTGTTAGAGATACACTTTTAGATTTTGAAACTCAAATGAGGACAGATTCTGTTTCTGCTGGGTATATAGGTTTACCATATCTTTTCAATGAACTTTATGGAATACAACTCGTACTGGATTTTATTCAGAAATATCCATCTGCTCCTCTTCAGACGAATCCCAAAGTTTTAAGGGTTGTACAGCAAAACAAATCTATTTTTGAAAAGATGTTCCCTGACTTGTAATATGATTGCCGAGCCCGTAAAATTTTTTGTGTAAACCGCATTCAGCTCCTAGTAGTTCAACCTGTTACCGAACAAAATCTGGAGCTGAGAAAATATTACGACTAAGTTGAATTCCAAGGAGTAGTGGTGAACTCTGTCTCACTCTGATAATTTCTCCACCCCCTCCGTATTCATCCTCACCATAATTCCATCGCTCGACACAGTTGCCTCATCTATCAACAACCTCGCGATTTTATGTTGTTCTGCTGGGTAGAGGTATTCCCAAATTTCGGAGAGATCGTTGATGGCGGAGATGATCGTCGCGTTTGTTACGTTTGGATCATTATTCTCCGCGGCGACTTGGCTGAGTTGCAATGCGATTTCTGGTGTTTTGAGGATTTTCACGATTTCTTCGACGATTTTCTTTTCCAGCTCTTCCGCGGGATAAGTCTTAATTTTCGCCTGGCATGTTTTATGCCGAATATGATTGCTGCAGGTGTAGTAGCGATATCGCAAGCCATGATTGTAAGTGTATGTCGGAGTCATCGCGCAGCCGCATTTTTCGCATTTAAGAATTCCTTTCAAAAACGATGGCGTCGCAGATCCATATCCTTTGCGCATGCCGCATTCTGTAAATAATGTTTGCACTCGTTCCCAGGTCGCTTCATCGATGATCGCTTCGTGGATTCCTTTGTATGTCCTGTTAAAATGAGTCACGTAGCCTTTGTAATGCGGATCTTTCAAAACCCTCCGCACATCGTTGGCCACAAACAGACGTCCGCCGACATTTTTCCCCGCATGATTGCGCGATTTCGTCCGATATCCTCTGCGATTCAACTCATCCGCGACCATTGTGCAAGATTCAGTCACCTGAAATAGCTCAAAAATCAATTTCACTATCTCCGCTTCACCGGGATTGATCACCAACTGCCGTTTTTGAATATCGTATCCAAGAGGTGCGTATCCGCCCATCCACAATCCCAGCTTTTTCGCAGCTGCAAATTTGTCACGAATGCGCTCGGACGTAAGTTCACGTTCATATTGCGCAAAACTGAGCAGCATGTTGAGCATGAGCTTGCCGGACGACGTCGATGTGTTAAATGCTTGTGTCACCGAAACAAATCCAACATTGTGCTTCTCGAACAATTCCACAATTTTAGAAAAATCAAACAACGAACGCGATAATCGATCGATTTTATAAACCACAACCATATCGATTTGCCCGGCTTTGATATCCTCGAATAATTCTTTTAACGCAGGTCGATTCATGTTGCCACCAGAGTATCCGCCATCGTCATAATGCTTCGATATCAAACGCCAATTTTCGTGTATCTGACTTGCGATATAATTTTCGGCAGATAATCTCTGCGCATCAAGGCTGTTGAACTCTTGCTCCAATCCATCTTCACAGGATTTTCTCGTATAAATCGCACACCGCATCACTTTTTCCATCAGTTTCTCTCCTTACCAAGTATTTGCATTTCTTGTTCCTTCCACATCAACGGCAATTCTTTATAAATCAGATCTTGCAGCAAAATATCCTGCGGAAACGTGCCGTCTATGATCATTTTTTTGATCTTCGGACTTATACAGTTAAATTTCAAAATTCGCTGCACATATCTCCGAGATAAATTGTTTTGAAACAAATACTGATCCCTATCTTGCGTATTCATAAGATCTTCGTCCCACTTGTAGGCTTTGGCTAATGCACGTTTTAGCGGTTTATTGATATTAGCAGCTTGAGTTTCCCCAAGCACTTTGCCCTTTGCTGAACCACGTTTCACGACTTTTATCGAGATAAATAATTCTTCGGCCATTACATATCTCCTATTCCGAAAAATTTTAGACCGTTCCATTTTGTTCCGGTGATTTTTGCAGCTACGGCGGACAATGATTTATACACAGCACCACCATAGGCAAAACCGTCCTCTACAGCGAATACTTCGTAAGTGCGGCCCTTGTACTCCTTCACAATTTTCGTGCCGACAGATGGAGCGTATCTCTTTCCTTTTTGCCTTTGTTTATCCATTGCTTTGGCCGCTGCAACCAATTTCTGTTCTGTAGAAACATCAAGTCCTCCATATGCTAATTCCTGAATCCTATAGGCGAGCTTTTGCATCATGTATTGCCGTGTCCGAAATGCCGGTGGCCGGTGATACATCTGGCTCCACAGCTTACTTAATTCATCCAATGACTTGTACTTCAGAGCGATTACCTGTTTAACTACCGTTAAATCTTCGTTATTACTTTTCTCCATATTATTTCTCCTTATCGTCAATACAGCCATTTCCGCTCCGTTTGCGCCTGAAGTCAACTGCAGTAGCAGTGGGTTTCTCCAATTTTTTCGTTTTGCGTTTGATCGCCCCATACAAAATCCGTGCAATTTTCTCCGCTTTGATCATGGAAGCATTGGTTGTGTCGATAGCATCTTTCATAGCAATATCTCCCCAGAGATTACGTAGACCTTTTTATTTCCATCTGGCGTCCACTTTTGCTGTCGATAATCTCCGTTATGATCTTTCAACATGAAGCCTTTGTCGATGAGCAGGTTGATCACGGCCTTGCGATTGAATTTTCTGCAAATCTCGTTTTTAAAAATCGACGGCGAAACGAAAA
>CALXQQ010000041.1 GCA_944390775.1 uncultured Alphaproteobacteria bacterium | reverse complement strand
AATAGAGTAAAAATCGTACCTTTATATGTACAAATATTACCTGATTATCGAGTTGGGTTTTCCAACAATTTATATAAGCATAGTATGTTTTCGCCTAATACAGGTAGAATCGTTAAGCGTGTAAGCGCGCGAAATCTACATCATGTTATCCGGAAAGGTTCTCGTGACAGCGTATGCAGCGATATCGAGCCTCCTGATATTTATATCTTTACAGAATTACTATGAAAGGCTATATTTAAAGTGGTAATACTATTGGGTTGACGAGATATTGTCGCGATCGTTTTTTTCAGAGTCTTTTTTCTATGACATGTAGCTTATTTTTTGTTGGTCTTGCATTTGCTATAATATTGGCAGGTTTTATTTCCGGATCAGAGACTGCTCTGACAGGAGCGTCACGAGCTTATCTTTATCATCTTGCTAAGAAAGGCGATGTTCGAGCGAAGAAGGTGATAGATTTGCAGAAAAACATGTCCAATGTGATTAGCACAGTTTTGGTTATTAATCAGCTGATAGTGTTTCTTATTACTACGGTTGTGACGTTGGTATCTGTACATTTTTTCTGTGCGACGCATGCGGTTATTATTCAGACGATTACTGGTATTTTGCTGGTGATATATGCGGAAATTTTTCCAAAGATGGTAGCCATTAAGTTTGCGACACAATTTGCTTTATTTGCGGCGCCTTTTATTAAGGGGGCTGTAGTATTTTTGCATCCTCTGATTACGGTATTGGAGTATATTGCGAAAATAACGCTCAAGTTACTTCGGGTTGACATGTCGAAGCAGGACAGTCCGGAGCAAGCAGATGAAGAATTGCGAGGAGCGATTGAGATGCATTCTTCGGATGGAGATCAGGAAGAAGCTGAGAAGAAAAGCATGTTGAAAAGCATCTTAGATTTGGAAGAGATTGCGGTTAGTCATGCTATGGTGCACAGGAAGCATTTATTTACCATTGACGTATCGCTACCGATTGAGAAGATTGCGGAGGAGCTAACTATTTGTCCATTTTCCAGGGTTCCTCTTTGGAAGGACAACTCTGAGAACATAATAGGTGTTTTGAAAGTAAAGACTTTTCTACGAGCTTTACAGCTTTCGCAAGGAGACTACAAGAAGATCAAGATACAAGGGTTGATGTCGGATCCGTGGTTTATTCCGGAAACCACTCATTTATTAGATCAGTTACGTAATTTTAAGAAGCGGCGAGAGCATTTTGCTTTGGTAGTGGATGAGTATGGTGATCTGCTTGGATGCATAACGCTAGAGGATATTCTAGAGGAAATTGTCGGTGAGATTGCAGATGAGTATGACGCGGAACCGATGGAAGATGGCATAAGTGTGCAGGCGGATGGTACTGTTATTGCAGATGGCAGCACACCGATTCGCGATTTGAATCGTCAGTTTGATTGGGATTTGCCTGAGGAAGGGGCGTCTACGATTGGTGGGTATGTGATGTATTACATACGTAAAATTCCTGACATAGGGCAGCTATATGTTATTTCTGGATTTAGAATTGAGATTTTACGTAAGCAAGGCAACCAGATTAATCTGGTAAAGATTATTCCTCCATCATCGAGTGATTGAGGGGAGAATTTACTACCATATTATCATCGTTTCTTACGGTACGTTTGACGAAATTTTTCAATTCGAGCACATTTCCGGGCCATTTACGTTTTTCCAAATTACTGAGATAGTTTGAAGATAGGGTGCGCAACCCATGAGAATATTTTTCGCAAAATAGGTTTGCTAGAGGGATAATATCAGCGGGTCTACTATTCAATGGTGGGACGTGCAGAGAAATTGCATTTAGTTCGAAGAAGAGTTCTTTGAGGAAATTGCCGTTTGCCACTTCCAGATGCAGCCATTGGGTAGAGCCCGCTATGATGCGAGCACTGCCTTTTACATTGCGATTATTTTTCATCACGGAAAAGAGAGCCTCTTGTGAATCTAATGATAGATTACAAATATTTTGCAGATAGATTGTACCACCTATAGCTTCTTTGAATATTGATTGAAAATACTGAGATGAAAAAACAATATTTTTGTCATTACAATCGATATTGAGCAATAGGACACGTTTACTTTTGCTATGGATATAGCGAGCTAGGGTATGTTTTCCGGTACCTTTTGCACCTATTATCAAGACAGGAGTTGAACTACCTGCTATTTTATCAGCCATACGATAGATATGCTGGGAAGCAGCATCTGTCATAACAGGGATACAGTTTTCTTTATTGATATATTTTTCTATATCGGTTAGGGAGCAGAAATTGGTACAAATTTCATTTTGCAATTGGCATTCATAGTCGGGTGTATTTTTAACGGAAAATACGAGATTACGAGCCCCATCTGGTATCTGATTGATTTTACTGCTTTCTATGACAATGACATCGGATGATTTCAGTTTTCTGACATCGAGCTCTTTCAAGAACAAGAGGTCATACTGCAGGCGCTCTGAAATTTGAATCAAACTGAACAAATGTGCTTGAAATGCTTCACCAATTATCAGTAGTCTCATATTCTTTATCCTAATGTGTTACTCATAATGGTAGCCTTGATTTTATAACATTTGGTAAAAACCGTATAAATTTTTAAAAACATAAAACGTTCGACAATGTCCGTGAGGGTGTGCTATACACTATTCTGCTTAAGACTGATAAAGAAGGATTAATATGACCAAGAAAATGGGATTTGGCTCTGTTTTAGCTATAGTATTTGGGAGTCAAATAGGAGCGGGGATACTAGCTTTGCCTGCGCAGTTAGCGCCTTTTGGGCTATATGGGGTATATGGTTGGCTTGTAGCTGGAATTGAGGCGATGATGCTTGCTTTTATTTTTTCGGAATTATGTTCCAGATATCCGGTTACAGGTGGGACATATATATATGTGCAGCGAGCATTTGGGGACATTGCGGCTTTTTTCACTGGCTGGACCTATTGGATTGCGTCTGTTGTGAGCAATGTCGTATTGGTTATTGCTGCGATTGGATGTTTATCGGTTTTTTTTGGTGAGAATGTTGATCAGACGACTTTACTAATTTTGGAAGTATGCCTGCTTAGTGTTCTGATGATTATCAATTGTTGTAGCATTAGGCTGGCAGGCACGATTGAAACGGTGCTGACGCTGCTTAAGTTTATACCATTTGCTATAGTTCCTTTGGTGGTGTTTCAAAATTTCGAGAGCAATAACATTGCGCTGCACGAACAATTTGTAGCTACATCACCGTTACAGTTATTATTATCTGTTGTATCGATATCATTTTTTTGTTTTATTGGTGTGGAGTGTGCTACAGCTCCTGCGGGTGCGGTGGAGAATCCATCTAAAACCATTCCGAGAGCGATTATGTTAGGTACTTTTGCGGTAGCAATAATCTATTTCGTCAACAACTTAGCTATTATGGGTGTGATTCCATCTTCTATTCTATGTAACAGTAAGGCGCCATTTGTAGATGCCGTATATATTGTGCTGGGACACAATGTATCTCGGTTGCTTGCAATTATTACTTCAGTTGTGATTATTGGGACTCTGAATGCTTGGCTGATTACCTCATCGCAAATTTCTTATAGTTTGGCTCAAGGAGGTTTTTTACCCAAGTTATTTGCAAAAACCAATCGATCGAATACGCCTTATGTAAGTGTAATTGTCAATTGTATGGCGCTTATTCCTTTGCTTGTGATGATTAAGAATGGAACATTTGCGGAGCAAATCATGTATTTGATTGATATGTCGGTACAGACATTTTTGCTGGTTTATATTGCGTGCACTTTTGCATTTTTAAAACTGATTGATGAAGGCTGGAAAAAAATAATCGGTTGTATTTCATTGATTGTGTGTAGCATAGTTTTGATTTGGGCGAGGCCTGAATCTATTACTAGTGCGCTGTTATTTGTGGCCACAGGTATTTTTGTATTACCTTTTTCGCAGAAAAAAATATGAAAATGCATTTTTTTAACGCTTTAGTAACCTAAATGAGGTTTACTATCTATTGTTAAGGTTTTTATGTGGAGTGACTAGTATGTTACGCAGAATATCGCGCTTTTTAAAAGATACACGAGGTGCAACCGCTATCGAATACGCATTGATCGCAAGCTTGATTGCTGTGGTTGCTATTTCCGGTATGAAAATGATTGGTAATAAGATACTCAATCAACTGAACAACATTGCAGATAACCTGGGTTAGTTTGCGCTGGACTGCGTAACTATCTGGATTCGTCATTTGACGTAGCAACAGATGTTAATAGTGTTGATTTTCGCACGAGAGCAATCTTACGGCTTTTGCTTGTTCGTGCGATATTTGCGCTATTCCCCAGAATCTATTGTCAGTATCAGTTACTTTTGTTAAGCCATCGGGGAGTGCGGGATCGACCGTAACCTTTTGTCCTTGCATTAGTTTTTTTATAGATGCGTTATCGAACAGGTGCTCAGCTATGTGTGTGAGTGGATTTGCACATGGTATCAGTGTAGCCTCTAATGAGGTACTGTTCATGGATGATAACGCGGCAAGTGAGTGAGCTGTTTCGATTGAGAAAAAGCCCGATTGGGTTCGGCGTAGGCTTTCTGCAAAAGCCAAAGATCCAGCTTTTCTGGCTATGGTATCAATAAGACTGCGGATATAGGTGCCGGCGGAGCATGATATTTCCAGGGTTGCCTGACACGTTGGTTTGCTATAGTTGATCAGTTTGATGCTGTATATATGTACCTTGCGAGGCGATAGTTGAACAGATTGACCTCTGCGCATGAGATCACATGCTCGACGTCCGTTAATTTTGATAGCAGAATATTGCGGCGGAGTTTGCATAATATCTCCGATCATGGTTTGAGATACTTCCATCAGCGATTTCTCATCAGGAATAAGATCAGTTTGACCGGTGATATTGCCATCTATATCCAAAGTATCAGTTGATGTGCCAAGTCTTATGGTGCATATGTATGTCTTTTTGCTCTCATCGAGAAATTGTATAAATTTACGAGCTTCACCAATGGCAACTGGCAAGACGCCTGTTGCAAATGGATCTAGCGTACCGACATACCCGCATTTTTCTCCGAAAATCTTACGTACTTTCGTTAGTATAAAATTAGACGAATATCCGCTATGTTTATCTATGCACAACCATCCGTTCATAACATTATCTTTCAGGAAAGAACCCAAGAACTCTAAAAACAAGATTGCTTTCTGTCAAGCATCTTTTGTGGGATTTTTACATCGCAATGACCTGTTGTACCAAATGGTATTTTTGCTATGACTCGGCCATAAGCGTCGAACACAGCGCTTATTCCGACGTTTGTTACGCGTACGATGGGTATTCCTAGCTCTACAGCCTTAATGCGTACTATGGCATAATGTTGGTACGGCTCGAGAGAATTTCCAAACCAACCGTCGTTTGTGAAATTTAACAGCAGATCTGCTTTTTGTAGTTGCTTGGTATCGTATGGGAAGATTATCTCATAGCAAATGGCAAAAGCGATGGTTAGATTTCCAATTTTCTGAATATAGGGTGTGCTGCCTACTGCAAAATCGCCTATAGCATTGGCAATCGGCGCAAGTGATAATAGAGAGCGACATGGAATAAACTCGCCAAAAGGCACTAAGCGTGATTTGTCATATACCCCTACGTTTTTGCCATGATGATCGACAAATACCACGCTATTGAAATCTTCCAGTGAGCGTGAGCAACGACGAATTGCTCCTGTTAATAGCAGTTCATCCTTCACCAAAACTGTGCTTAATTTGTTATGTAAATCTACAAATGATTCTTTGTACAGGTATGGTAGAGCTGCTTCTGGCCATAAAATCATATCGAGTTTGTCGTTGTGCAGACTATGGTAAAGATATGTACGCAGATTTTCCGCAGCTAAAGAGCGATCTTGTTTGTGCTCCTGAGGAATATTGCCCTGGACTAATCTCACTGTAATATCTGATAACTGTAGTGGATGATTTTGTAATCTCCAATAGCCTGCGCCGAACATTATTGCTAATATCAATGCAAAAATAGCGCCGTAAATGCTTGCAATATTGCGATATTGTTTGAAGGTAACAAAAATCGCACCTAACAACGCGCTTAAAAGCAATGCAACAAAGCTTAAACCATAGCTTCCTAGCCAGTAAGCACTTTGCAGTAAATAATCATCAGCATAAAACATATAGCATGGCAGGATCCATGGAAAAGCAGGAAAAATCGCTCCACAGAAGAAAATAGGAATCAGTAAAGCTATAGGAAACGTAATAACCGCAATAGGAAGCGTAGAACAACACCAACGTTGCATCGCCAGTAGGGCTAACAATAGATGACACGCCAAATAGCTCGAGCCAAGCAATAGTGCAGCTATTGATAATATCCAGCTGTTATGAAAATGTCCGATCGGATAAGCAAGCCAGCTGAGAGTAGATGCGAAAAATGCTAAACAATAGCTGAATATATCTAGCCTGGAGATATCTCGCAAAAATATCTTCTTAAATAACCATCCAAAAGAGCAAAAAAACAGCGGATATACTCCAAACGGAGCGAAAGATAAAAAACCTATACCGCCTAATAAGACACTAATAATCCAATTTTTGCTTTTACGAGTCACCACCAAAATCCATGAACATACGAGATCCAATAGGGTCACGTGCATTTTGATATCTGCCATTATATTTGCTGATTTGTCCTGTGGGGACCCAAAAAGTCACTTGACCTATCTGCATGCCAGGATAAACCGTTACAGGTTGTACGGCATGTAGTTGTAACGTAAAACGGTTTATTGCTCCGATATCTATTAAATCTGCGGTTATATTTATGAAGAGACCAAGGCGACCAATAGAAGAACGTCCTCTAATGACAGGTACGAAATGTTCACTGCCTATGATTTCTTCAGTACATCCAAGATACACAGTATTGCTCGAAAGAATCAGCCCTTCCGGAGGGATAATTACTTCACGTGTCGGATTGTCTTTTTTGCAGTCTAAGACGTAGTTTTCGTATACTAATAACTTGTTTCCCAGCGTGAAATTATAGGAGTTCGGATTTAGCTGAGAATGACGAAACGGGTCGATTACAATGTTGCCACTGTTCACATTTTTTAAGATTTCATCTCCGGTCAGAATCATAATTATTCTCCTGTAAACTCTTTATATATTTCGCTCGATTTCGCGCTAGAAAATCCTGCATATTTTCCGTCATAGCGCATGTTTTTATCGCCCTGCGTATCCCAAAAAGTAACCTGTCCTATGCGCATCAATGGATAAATTTTTACTGGCTGTACTGCTTTTAGTTCCAAAGTCCATTTGTGTATAGCGCCTAGATTTCCCAGATCAGCTGTGATTTGTAAAAACAGTCCAAGTCGTCCCAAAGAACTTTTTCCGATAAGGGAGGGGACAAAATGATTGCTACCTATTTCTTCATATGTATTCGCTAAATAGGTTTTGTAAGGGGATAACACATAGCCATCATCTGTGAATGGCAATTCTCTATGGACTGTGCGTCGTTTTGGATCGACTACGGCATCATCTATTTCCAACAACTGGTAGTCCAAGCGATAATCATAACTTGCAGTATTCAACAGATTTTCATCGAACGGAGAAATATGGATATTTCCATTCTTGATGTTGCGATGAATTTCATAACCGGTCAATATCATTGTTGCTCCTATGAGGTCTGGATACCCTATACCAAGTAAGAAAATATTGCAAGAGCAAGAGCACGATTAGTTTACATTTGTTTGATTATTATTTTTGTCGTATAAAAGTTCATCTTGCAATTTTTTTGCGGCTTCCATTGTCTCTTCATACTGAATAGTTTTTGCATTTAGATCTGGCAGTGATGGAACATCAGGTCTAGTACAAGCGATCAATAAAAGCAACAAAACAATCATCAGTATTCCATGGATTTTATTTTTGTGAGCAAACGAGTTTTTAATCGTTCGATTTCTGGTTTGAGTGGTTTTTCAATGTAGCAACGTTGTCTAACTGTTTGGGATGGATAGATATCCTGATTGCTTGCCAACGCTGGATCTACATAACTGATTGCAGCTTCAACAGCATTTGCACGAGATGTACGATTTGTGACTTCTGCTATGACTCTGGGATGGAATAAAAATTTCAGGAAAGCATAAGCATTGTTCAAATTTTGTGCTCCTGACGGTATTGCGACCACATCGACCCATAAGGATGCGCCTTCCTTTGGAGAGAAGAATTTTATATTTGGCTTATGATTATCGCTTCGTACTTTAAAGATATCGCCGGAAGTACTCAGCGTTATGCAGGCATTTCCTGATGCCAGATCTTCGAAGCCAAAAGATGAAAATTTCGCGATATAAGGCCGAATTTTTTTCAAATGATTAGCGGCCTGAACTATTTCCTCTTCATTATCGCTTGTTGGATCATATCCCAAATAGGCCAAAAGTGCAGGAAACAGCTCATTTGGAGAATCATACAGCGAGATACGATAATTGCTTAATTTCCTCGCATTTTCCGGATCAAATATCAATGCGAGACTATCCTTAGGCGCATCAGGCAGCAATTTGTTTACAATATTTTCATCCAGGCCGATCCCAGAGATGCCGAATTGAAAGGGGAGGGCATATGTGTTATCTGGATCAAATTGTGCTAATTTCTCCATAATATCCTTGTAAAAGATAGTGGATTTTATGCGACTTTTATCCAATGGCTGGTATATTTTTGCATTCAGTTGTCTTGAGAAATGAGGCCATGCTGTAGGAAACACCAAATCGTATCTAGCGTTACCTGCTAATAATTTCGACTCCAAAATTTCATTAGAATCGAATATATCGACCACAACTTTTATGCCTGTGATTTCCCTAAACAATTCTATGAGTTCGAAGGGTATGTAGTCGATACCGACTATGATATACAGCTTTTCCGAAGTATCAAATGGCCCGAATTGCTCTCCGGATAAAGCCCGACGAATCTCAAACAAATCACCATTTTCCGCCACCTTAGATGTGCGTGAATGAAAATACAATGCGGTGATCACCACGATTAGTAGGGTGATAATTTTCTTCATTTTTCATCAAAATCTATGCTTGTGGCAGGCGATGTTTCAGCTTCGTCATCGTTCTGCTTACTAAACACATAAGCACTGTAAGGAATGCTTAACATGTATAACACAATTACAAAACCCAATGTTGCCCACACGCTGATCATCAAGCAAATGATAAAACATGCGATAAAGGCCAAAATAGGCACGGGACGACTATCAAGTTTTATCATCTTTGATGAAAATGTCTTAATAGTACTGATCATTAATATTCCCGCACAAATCATGAAAACAGCTATCAAATAGGGGCAGACGAACGCGTAGTTACTGGTTTCCAGCCACAGAATCATCGGCAACAGCGCGATCATGGCGCCGGCAGGAGCGGGAACTCCAACGAAATGATTTGTCGGCGTGTCGTCTATTTGCTGCATGGTATTAAAACGTGCGAGACGCAGAGCGCAGCAAATGGGAAAAAACATGCATACTCCCCATCCGATACCATGCAATAAATGAGCGGAATGCAAGTACAGCACAAGAGATGGTGCTACGCCGAAACAAACCAAATCAGACAAAGAATCCAACTCGGCTCCGAAAGATGACGCATGTCCCACCAAACGCGCGATGCGACCATCTAAAGTATCAAGCAGTGCCGCTAAAAAAATGCACAGAACCGCCAGTTCCCATCGATTTTGCAATGCAAAACGAATAGAAGTCAGACCAAAACAAAACGCAAATATCGTTATGGTTGTCGGCAAGAATTTCACCAGAGAAATGCGACGCCTCTCTTGAGAATTATCGTCAATGCTACACATATTCAACTCCTTGTTAAGCGGGCAGTTCTACCAGAGTAGTTTCTCCGGCCACAGTGATTTGACCCTCTTCTACGCATACCTTGACATCCGCGGGGACATATACATCTACTCGGCTGCCGAATCGAATTATGCCGACTCTTTGTCCTAATGTAAGCACGTCACCTTCTTTTATATCACTACGGATTCTACGTGCCAGTAGTCCAGCTATCTGCACAAACACTATGCGTGTTCCATTGTTCATAGTCATGTAGGTTGCTAAACGCTCGTTGAATTCGCTGGCTTTGTCCAGAGTAACATTGAAAAAACGTCCGGGGACATAGAATAGCTTTTCTACCACGCCCGATACAGGTGCGCGATTAACATGTACGTTGAATAGACTCATGAAAATGCTGATCTTTTTCCATTTTCCGGTTAATTCTAGTTCCGCAGGAGGATCGCAGTCCGAAATTTTCAGCACGATTCCGTCGGCCGGACTAATTACCAAATTGTCACCATTAGGATGGACACGCTCTGGATCTCTGAAAAATAATAGACACCCAACAGTTAATAGAAACCCTAGCCAGCCCATGTTAACACTGTAGCTACCAAGTAAAATCGCTATGACTCCAACAACCGCAGCTATCTTCACCCCATCTCGATCAATGGGCACTCGTAAATCCATAACATCCTCTAAATCTATTGCAGTGAGTCATATTATATGTATTTTTCAATGTTATTGCAATCTATGTGCAAAATCAGGCATAATGATCACAATTGTTTGTAGGATGTGTGCCAATAGTTTTTAAAGGTTGATAATTGACTTTTGATGGATATTGACTATCATATTAGCGTTCATATTTATTTGAGGGATTTTAATGAGTAAAAGAATTTCTGCAAAGCACAAGATAGACAGGAGACTTGGCGTTAACCTGTGGGGAGTGTCTAAAAGTCCAGTGGTAGCAAGGAATTATGCTCCAGGACAGCATGGTGCAAATAAGAAAAAGCCAACCGATTATGGTATTCAGTTGTTGGCGAAGCAAAAGCTTAAGGGATATTATGGGAACCTGACAGAAAAGCAGTTCCGTAGAGTGTTCCAGAAAGCATCACGTATGAAAGGAGACACCAGCCAGAATATTATTGGGCTGTTGGAGCGCCGTTTGGATGCCGTTGTTTATCGCATGAAATTTGCTGCGACGATGTTCGCTGCACGTCAGTTAATTAGCCATTGCCATATTAAGGTAAATGGTCGAGTTGTTAATATTGCGTCCTATTTGGTCAGTCCGGGCGATTTGATCGAGGTGCGTGAAAAGTCTAAGGGCAATACTGTAATTCTAGAGGCGACTCAATTGGCCGATAGAGAATTGCCTACCTATATGGATGTAGATTTGAAAGCATTAAAAGGTACATTTACGAATATTCCGAAATTAGAAGATGTTCCTTACCCTGTGGTAATGGAGCCGAATATAGTAATCGAGTATTATTCACGATAATAGTTTAATTAGTGCTTTGCCATTCCCTCTTAGAGGGAATGCGTTTTTTTCTGAGCGATGCCGAAATAGCTCAGTTGGTAGAGCGGCTGATTCGTAATCAGTAGGTCGGAGGTTCGAGTCCTCTTTTCGGCACCACCTGAGTAGCGTTAGTGTGGCGATTCGATTGCTTGTGCGCTAAAATTCTTCTTGCATAATGCGACAAATATTCTCCGTGTTGCTGAGGATGTCTTGGGCGCTTTCAACCAGACTCAAAGACATCGCAGAAGATATCAAAAATTGGGCCGGATATGAGCCTGCAAAAAACGTAGAGTAGGGGAGAGTTTGGATCGCTTGTTTTTTCTATCGGCAGTCTGAAATTTTTGGAAACAATATTTAGTCTGAGTTGTATTGTGGCGCCTTTTGAAAATTTGTTCCGTAAGCGATTAAAAATCCCGTACGGGGTAAGAATTAGTTCCTTATTGCTCTGTAAACGACACAGTTGCTTCATCTGAAATTACAGCAAACTTGATACATGATATATGCTCACAAATTCCGTACGTGTTTTTTGTTATCCCGTACGGGATTTTATTGCGTCTCGATCTATGGATTTTTCTCTAGAGCTGTGTGTAGGATAAATTCGCGCAAAAGTTGTTTTTTGCGCAAAGAGTCGTTTGGAATTACTTCAAGGTGAAGTAATGGCGCACTCAATAATAAAAGGAGAGTTTAAATGAAAAAGATAGTTATAGGCGCAGTTATTTTGCTTCAATCAACGTGCAGTGCATGCATGCAAGAGAGTAGATATGCATCTTGCAATGCAATTACATCGGCAGTTCAGATTCCTGCAAATATTATGCAAAGTGGCACAGAACAGCTAGCACAGCCAGCAGCGTCATTGCAGCAAGAAGAGTTGCGTATGTCTGCTGTTGAAGCGCAACAAGCTTTAAATGTGGCTGGAACTAATCGTGCCCGGCTACTAGCTTTAGCTGACAGCTTAGGAGTTGATACTTCTGCTGTTAGGCTGAGAACACCTACTAGCAGTATTAGACAAATGATACAGGATCGTATTGCTCTCATGCAGCCAGCAGCGTCGTCGCAGCAAGAAGAGTTGCGTATGTCTGCTGTTGAAGCGCAACAAGCTTTAAATGAATGTGGAACTAGTCGTGCCCGGCTGCTAGGCTTAGTTGGTAGATTAGGAGTTGATATCTCTGCTGTTAATGCGAGAACGCCTACTAGCAACATTAGACAAATGATACAGGACCATATTGCTCACATGCAGCCAGCGGCGTCGTCGCAGCAAGAAGAGTTGCATATGTCTGCTGTTGAAGCGCAACAAGCTTTAAATGAATGTGGAACTGATCGTGCACGGCTGCTAGGCTTAGTTGGTAGATTAGATATTACTACTGTAGGGAGGAGAACGCCTACTAGCAGTATTAGACAAATGATACAGGATCGTATTGCTCTTATGCAGCGAGTAGAGCAGTCTATGACAGAAGACTGAAAAAATACTCTTGACGGCAGCTGTGTTAAGTAACATTGCAAATATTGATGAAAGGTATGATAAAATGAGCGACCTATATGAGATATTATTTCAAAGCTTGTTAGGTCGCTCTGATATTGGGATGACTGCTACTAATAATGATTCGCAGATAGTTAGAGAGTATATAGATACCATAGCTACTTTCTCAAGGTTGTATGGAGTAAGCTTGTTAATCCATAGGCGTCTGAGTAGCGTTAGTGTGGCGATTCGATTGCTTGTGCGCTAAAATTCTTCTTGCATAATGCGACAAATATTCTCCGTGTTGCTGAGGATGTCTTGGGCGCTTTCAACCAGGCTGTCAAATTTGTCGGTGTTTGGATATCGGGTTAAGAATTGAGTCAGTAGCATCCTGAGGGTGCGGACATTTTGCATTAGTTGATTGCAGACTTTATCTCGATTTGCAGCAGATGCAGTGCCAGATGCGTTTTGCGCGCTTGTTGTTTGGGAAGTTGTTTCAATCGCGTTGCCAGTTAATCCACCGCCGGTTATCACACTGCTGGTTATCCCGCCACCAGTTAATCCACTGCCAGCTATCCCGCCGCTGGTTATCCCGCCACCAATTATCCCGCCGCTGGTTATCCCGCCACCGGTTATTCCGCCGCTGGTTATTCCAATGCTGGTTTGAGTGCTTAAACTTCCTAGTTCAAATGCTAAAAATAGCACAAACAGTAATCTCATATTAAAAATCCCTGCTAGTTAATCGACCATCTGCATATTTAGGTATTTTATATGGCTTTTTATCTGGA
>CALXQQ010000040.1 GCA_944390775.1 uncultured Alphaproteobacteria bacterium | reverse complement strand
ACACCACCAATCCGGTTCCGTTCCTGGTCATCGGTCAGGGCGACTGCAAGCTGCACGAAGGCAGACTGGCAGACATCGCGCCGACCATGCTCCAGATTCTGGGTCTGCCTCAGCCGGAAGCAATGACTGGCACTTCCTTACTTTCTTTTTAAGAGAAAAAGAAAGTAAGCAAAGAAAAACTCTCACGCTTCGCGGCGCTCCTTCCTTGCTTGGATAAAAAGGGAACAAAAAGTGTTCGCTTCGCGTTACTCTCCCGTCAGGGTAAAGGCAGGCGAAACCTACAAAAATGGATACACGAGAAAAGGACATCCGAACGGATGTCCTTTTCCTTTTGGGAATTTATTGATGTTGTGTTGAGGAGATCTCATGTTTTATTTTGCAGTGACGCTTTCTGCTGCATACAGGGCTCCATCGCTGGTATAGCCGTCGGGAGGTGTCAGCAGCGAAATCGCCTGCACCTGATATTCGTGGCCGCTGGTCAAGCCGTCAAAACTGCCGTCGAGCTGTTCCATCTGCTCGATGGAGGTGTCCAGCATCTTGACCGCAAGGTATTCTCCTGTTTCTGCGTCGGATAGAGCAACAACGACCGCTGCCTGTGGCGCAAGCTCCTCGCAGGCGACAAGCACCTGATAGTCAACGCTGCCTTCCTGCTCGTCGAGCAGCAGACCCAGCTCCACCATCTCTCGTTCCAATCCTTCGCCGGTCAGCCAGCCATGGTCTTTGGCAAAGATGGTATTCTTTTGCTCATCCTGCTCAACCTCTATCACCGGTGTCGATGCGTGGATGGTATGTACTTCTTCATCCACCTCTTTGGGTGAAACTTCGCCCAGAGTCAAAGCATAAAACTTTGCCTGCACCTCATCGGGCTGCGACTCAAACCACGACTTGTCCATCTCGCGGCACAGGTCGCCCCAGGTAGCGCCCTCATCTGGAAGATAGCCGCTGGCAGCATCCTTGCTGCACGCCGACAAGCCGAGGCTAACCAGCACACACGCCATCACAATGGCAAGTTTTCTCGCAGTTTTACAAAGGTGTCTGTTCATAGGATTGCCTCCTTTTTCCCGCAAAAGCTTATGTTCACCTTGTCATCATATTACTCTACAACGATCGCAAAGTCAAGAGGGCAAAAGAACATCCGAACGGATGTCCTTTTTCGGTGGCTTGATTTGGTTTAATTTTTACCCTATAATATGCATATTAGGAGGTGATTATTGTGAAAGCTTACCACATTGGTTTTTTCATCAAGCAAAAGCGAGAAAAAGAAGGAATCAGCCAGAAAGAACTTTGCAAAGGGATTTGTGATAACTCAACATTATCACGCATCGAACGAGGAAAACATGAGCCATCCATTAGTATTCTAAAAGCATTATTACAACGTTTAGGCATGGATGAAGATCCGTTTTCCATTCTGTTGGGTCCCAAAGATTTTGAAATATCAAATCTCCAAAAGGAGATTGTATTCCTCAATACACAAAAGCAATTTGAGCAAGCAGCGGAAAAAATAAAGCAGCTTGAAAAAATTGCGGATTCCGAAGATAAGATCGTAAAACAGTTCATTCTACGTTCCAAAGCACTCGCATGCTGTTGGACAGATTATACGACTGCACGTGAAATATTATTAGAATCACTCCGCATAACCCATCCTGATTTTGATTTCGACCACATCGGCGACTATCTTCTGAGTATCGATGAAGTAAAAATTTTAAATCAAATTGCAGTTACCTATTCGGAAACAGGCGACCGCCGCTATGCTATCTACATTTATCAACAACTATTTAAATCCCCTTTACAACAAGTAGTGAACAACGAAGCAAGAGCTTCTGTTTTATCATTACTTGCTTATAATTATTCCCGATTATTGGGAAAAGAAAGACGATATGAAGAATGTATCGAAGTTGCCCAGTATGGATATGACATCTGTGTGAAATACAATAAATGTCAGGAAATGGGAGGACTTCTCCTAAACATATCTTATAGTCTTCATGCATTGGGACAAGATGAAGAAAGTAAATCTAGACTTATAGATTCTTATTATGCCAATCGTTTGATGAAAAAATGCAAAAGTTGTGATGTCGTCCGTAAATATGCAGAAGAAACTTTCGGAATGAAACTTTAATTTTACATTACGTCTCCATCAGGATCGTCTACACACTTATAGGTGTCAATTGCATTGACTGCTTCTTCTGGAATATTTGTATCGTCCGCAAAACATATCTGTGGAACAACAACAAGAATCATTAAAACAGCAAGCATGGAAACCAGAAATTTTTTCATCGATATACAACCTTTCTTCACTTGTTTTTGTTGCAACGTATTAACTATAACCATAGTACTACATCCTTGTCAATAGGCAATTCACGCAATAATATAATTGCGTGAATTGCTCATTGATTTTTGGAATATTATAGGGTATTATGTGAATCAGGAGCTCCTAAAACTCTATGCAGAGGATGGATAGATTATCTCATGCTAAATC
This sequence comes from uncultured Alphaproteobacteria bacterium, assembly GCA_944390775.1. Taxonomy (GTDB): domain Bacteria; phylum Pseudomonadota; class Alphaproteobacteria; order UBA3830; family UBA3830; genus CALXQQ01. The sequence continues at coordinate 1,218 of CALXQQ010000040.1, read as the reverse complement.
AAGATTTTTCAGAGAAAGCAGTTGCCATAATCAGCACTCTTCTTACAATCAGTCTCTTTATGCACTCACCGTTTTTGACGTGTTTTTTATGCGTTGTCGGTATAGTATTTCTGCTTTATCTGGTCATCATTCAGAAAGAACATCTGCTTGGAAAAATCATACCCTTTGCTTTTTATGCGGTTGTTCTTTGTTTGATAATCTTCGATCACATGCAGTAGAAAACATAAGGGAGGTCAACTTATTATGAAGAAACTAAAAGCTGTTTTTAGCACCGCACTAGCTATTGCTATGACGTTCATCGTATCGACATCATGCTTTGCTGCTGCTCCATCGAATCAAGGTCTTACAGAGCCCACAGAAAAGTTCATTGAGATGTGCGATAATCTTTTTAATAACCCTGAAGAATACAAGGCACTTGATAAAGGACAGAATGATGTCACTAATATTTTCATCAATAAGTATGCTTCATATTATGCTGCCGAAGAATATGGCGTATTATGGGATGCTTTTAAGGATGAACTGTACGGCATCATGTGGGAAGATGAAACACAGAAATCCACACGAGGAACAATTGTTAATCGTTCTGTAGAAAAAAGTTTTTATGTTATAGACGAAACAACAGAATTTTCTCCTGGAAAAACTTTTGAAATGACATATACTGTTAGTGGCGATTACTCTTTTGATAGCTCTAGCAGGCAAATTGTTGATTATTCTAACGCATATTTAAATATTGATTATTTCTGGGCTGGTAGTGCATTTGACTATCATTTATTTAATATTAATACAAGTGCTACGCCTACATCTGGAAACAATCGTGTTAACTTCCGCGCAACATTCTCTTTGACACTGGAATTTGAATATATCATTAATCATCTCCCAATACAAGCAGAAGAAGATTTCGGTCCTTACAGCGGTAGTGTTCTTGGCTATGCACAATAACAACCCCTCATTTTCTCTTGCCCTTAATAGATTCATCAAAATAAAAACCCAGCCTATACAGGATGGGTTTTTATTTTGATGAAATCCTTGCCTAGCTCTTTCCGCACTCGATGCGCGAGAGGGTGGTGCGGTCGCAGATACCATAACACAGTTGGGACTGGCTGACTCCCTGTTCTTCCCGCTTTCTGCGGATACAAAAACCGATATGATAACCTTTCACACCTTCCACCTCCTGTTTTCTTTATTATATCACAGCCAGCGAATTTTTGATATCTTTGT
>CALXQQ010000039.1 GCA_944390775.1 uncultured Alphaproteobacteria bacterium | reverse complement strand
TTGCAGCAAGTCTGCGTTGTTGGCACTCAACACAGATATTTTTCGTATTTGCTCTTGAATGGCTCTTAATTCATCCAAACTAATTCCATCAGAATCACCTGGAGATTTTGCTTTCAAATCATACTCTACATTCGCGAGCAGATCACTCAGTACCAGATGAATATGGTTCCTAAACTCTTGTGCACGAGCAAGCCTAATCAATACAGCTCTCACTAAAGCTTGTAAACTTATTATAACGTCAGGACGAGCACCTCTCTGAATTGCTGCTTCGAGCTCACGCACCTCTTCAGATTCTTCTCCAACAACTACTCTGACCAGTTCACCTATCGAAGGATCTCCTGCAGGCAAATAAGCTGACTCTGGTATATTCATCATCTTCGTGACAGAATCTAATTTCACAGGAGAGATACAATAACTATCCACCACAACAGCAGATATAAGACATAACAATGTAACAATTCTCATTATACAAACCTTCCTTTCAACTCTCGTCTGTTTACAAAGATAACAGAAAAAAATGAACAAAAGGTTAACAACTTACAAGCACAACTCCTTTGTATATCTCAAACTATACCTTACCAACTAGTCAAAAACACATTAGAAGGCCTAACACTCCAACAACTCATTTTCACACCATGCATACCTTGCTACAGTTATCAGCCTATGCCATTTTGCGGCTCTGGGAATCCGGTTATTCGCAACCACTCCTGATATCTTTCGTACAAAGTTTTGTTTCCATTTTCTGCTGAAGGTGGATCAAAATCATTATAAGCAGATTTTCTGATGCCATCGACCGGATCGACATACCCTTCAAAAAACTCTCGACCCCCACAGTGTGCACGACAAAGAACTATATACACCTCATGAAAAAGGCGCATACCTACATAATGTGAGCCAATGAAAGAACATTTACCAAGCTCAGTACTTACATCCATGTGTCGCTTTTCATAATGTAATGCCACTTCCATAGCATCACACTGCATCCAAATTAAACACAACATCAATATTCTCATAACACCACTCTCCCCAACTAACTAGGGCATTATAACAAGCTCTCAACGAAAGTAAAACACTACAATATGTCTAGCCTATAATCACTCTTATTCTCCAACTAGATATGCTTCAAACATAAAGAAAACGCTTTGTATTGATAGTTATAAACTATTTAGAGCACCAGAAATACTCTGGTGCATTTTCAGACATGCATACCTTGCTACAGTTATCAGCCTATGCCATTTTGCGGCTCTGGGAATCCGCTTGTTCGCAACCACTCCTGATATCTTTCGTAAAAAGTTCTGTTTCCATTTTCTGCTGAAGGTGGATCAAAATCATTATAAGCAGATTTTCTGATGCCATCGACCGGATCGACATACCCTTCAAAAAACTCTCGACCCCCACAGTGTGCACGACAAAGTATTATATATATCTCATGGAAAAGGCGCATAGTTGTGCCTGAATCTACTAGATTATTTATTGTCAACATCGCAAATCTAACCAAAGCTGATATAGCTCTTTGTAATTCAAGTATAGCTTGCCTGTTGTCTTCCAGTACTCGTCCAGATGCACCGTCAGCATGTTCAGCACCCATTCCTCCTGCAAAATTCTCAGAGATAATACGAGCAAGCTCTTCATTTGAAGGTCCCAAAGCATCTTCAAATGCAGTTATTATGGCATCAGTATTTCCAGCAAGAGCGATATCACGTGTAACCTGTGCGATAGTGCGTATACAAACAGAAGCATTGGTAACTACATCACGCACCCTGCCTGCTTTAGCTGTAGAATCATCGTGATAGAATTTTGATACTCCCCCCATACGAGTATGAATAGTCGCTCTTATCTTTGGAGGTGATTCTGATGGATCATTTACTACATCTGCGGTTATTCCTACCCTGATTAAACGATTTAAATATTTGCTTAATCCTTTTACTCCACCAGCAGAAACATCCTGCTGTTCTAATACATTTATATGTTTGCGATAAAGAGCTTTGAACAACAGCTCTTCAGGAGATCCCGCAACCAAAACGGGGCTATTATCATGGTTGTTGAGCGGTGTCATACGATCATCGCCCCCAAGATGTATGCCTTCTGCAATGCGTAAGGGACCAGCAGCAGCAGCACTTACATTTTCCACTCCCACTGTGCATAACGAAAGCATCATAAGCGATGCAGCTAGTTTTTTTATATTCATATTTATTCCTTTCATATCTAAAACAAGTTTATTATGGATCAAAAAAGTTAAAATAAGGTTTATTTTTGTCGTTAATAATTTTTAAACTATATGTTTAGTAATTTAGGCGAAGTTTTGGGAGAAGGTTTATGAAATCATCTTTGTGTTACATTCTGTGTGCGACTGCTGTGTATGCTGAAACATCTCAGAGCGCTTCTAATGCAGAAAATTTCGGGGGAGGATATTGTGGAGTCGGCGTCTCGGTTGGAGCTAAAACAACAACAGCTGATATAAATTCTGAGTTTCGTAATAGATCTAATTCTATGAGTTCGGCTTTTTATGGAGGCTCGGCAAATGTTGGATATCAACATAGAATATGTGGAAATTGCTTTGTTGGGATTGAAATGGGAGTAGATCTTGGATCTGCATCTAAAGCAAAAGTGGGAGGAGTGCTAAAAAGTGACTCTTA
>CALXQQ010000038.1 GCA_944390775.1 uncultured Alphaproteobacteria bacterium | reverse complement strand
TGAAACTATGCATTACCCCCTTTTATCGCATGCTAGCATCCACAGGATTGCCATTCCCATAAATGTGCGATATGCTTTATCCCAATACCGGGGAAAGCGGAATTTAACCGCTACGAAAATACAACCTTAGGTCGCATAAATAATCGCGAAAATACGTAGTCATTTTTCACCGGCAATAAATTCACTTTGTTATCACTCATGCGGACCTCACGACATTTTCTTCTGACATTATAACATAGTAACAGGTTTAGTTTATTTTAAAGTTTTCGTTTTCTGAGAAAACCGCCTGAGCAGTTGTTGTAAAAAGTTAACGAAATTTTGATAAGATGCTGATATTGAAGAGAAAAGCTGCAACACGTATCGTAGATAAAAAGTTCGTTTTTTGACTCACTTGCTCCGCCATGCTTCTTAGGAGAGGTGGCCGAGTGGTTTAAGGCGCACCCCTGGAAAGGGTGTATACGGGGAACTGTATCGCGAGTTCGAATCTCGCCCTCTCCGCCACAAAAAATCGCTTGTATCACAAGGTGTTAGCCATTGTCTCCACATCGGAGAATTCTGGCGTATGCTTCTATAATTTCCGGCCAAAAAAGTCACATTCGCGACCATATCCTCCACATGCGAAGTTCGTATACTCTCTTTTCCGTCTCCAATCTCCAAAAATTGGGACATGGAGAATTTGCCAACATCACATGGAGAACGCCTCGTACTGCAACGTTTGTGCTCTGTCAAATAATTTTTCTGCAAAAAAGTTTAGAGAAAACCATACCGGCCACAAGTGAGATACGAACTTTCGAGATTAACACACTGATATTGCAGACAATTTCCACATTTTCGTCGACTTTATGCTTTTCGCAGCACATCTCTATAAAATTCTGTAACAAGAATTAGAAGGATGAATATTTGCGAGATAGTGGCGGCAGCTAATGTCAATAATAGAAAGTTATATATTCACATGCTTTAAACAGTTTCACAACAAATGCTAATTTTTCGTCATAAATGGATTGCAGTTTACTTGCTGATGTGATAATAACAATCATAGCAGTGATTGTTGTTTGAAATATTGTATTTGTGGAGGATGTTATGAAGTTTTCTGATGTGATAAAAACGTTATGTGTTTGTGGATGTGTGTTCGGTAGTATGTGTGATGATGTGAGGGGGATGGAACGAGACACAGCGCATTGCGAGAGAAATATATGCTATACTTTTCTGGGATTGATGTCTTCAAATGTCTCTCCAAGCAGCTGGAACGATATATTGAAGAGTTTAAAAAACGACATTAATGTAGTATTCAACTATAAAGAACAAGAGTTGCTGCCAGCTGTAGGAAGTACAGTAATAGCAATATCTTGTCCACATGTGTTGAAATCTTTATTTGAATTTTGCAAGAATATCGATCACAGTCGCTCTAATGATGATGTTTTGAATATTTTGTCTCAATTATTGTTGATTTTTAGCAAGGCAGCGGGGACGTTGAATTCGTTCGATATAGAGTTAGAAGATAGCAATATTGCTATTTCTTTAAGTAATGATTTGCACAATTTATCCGGGAATTTATCCCTAGTTGGACAATTAGATGTTTATGATAATCCTATTTGTCGTTTCGCTTATATATTGCAATCATGGATGAAAGAATAGAGGAGAGGCATAAATTGCTGTATTCATCCTAGTGTTATGTGACTGCGTAGCTTGACGTGTACTCAGCAGTTGTATGTTCCCCAAGCTATGTAGCTCATTTATTCATAAAGGTGTGGATGACGTTGTATGTATTCAAATGGGATAGAGCCTTGAGGAAAAAAAGGAAGCAGCGTTAAATAGAAGTCAACGATAGTAATGTCGCGGAAGTAATTTGATCGGTTTTTTGTCTGTGATGATCAAGAACACAACGACGCTGCTTCTAATTTGTAGGGATATTTAACAAGTACATTGTGCTCTATTATCCCATAGTGTTATTGTTCTTTTGGAAGGGTTACAAGGTAAATCTGTTTGGTGGGGTTTCCATTTACTGCTATTGCACTCGTTTCTTTCGTTAGCTCTGTTTGATCTAATGTATGGTCTTGCGAATCTTTACTAACGCAGTAAAATGGAGTTCTGCTAGGCTCTTGACACCAATGTCTTGTAGCTGGCATTCTCGCGCAGCTTAAACAAGGTCTAAATGCAGAAAGTATGGCTTTATCAAGAACCAAAGTAAGCTTTTTCTTTCTAAGAAAGTACTGTAGTTGGATCTCCGTATGTAGTGCTCTTTTTAGCCAACTAAATCCTTCTTTATCTTCAGAATCTATTCCGCTGTTTACTGTTGACGCGAGATTTAAATAAATCAACCATTTCACTAATTTATTTTGCTTGTCTCCTGGGGAAAGGCTCTTGATCCTGTCGATAGCCGAGGAAAAAGCGTAATATTGCTGCCTATAAGCTTCCAACGAAAGAAAAGAAGAGCTCAATCTTAATGCAGATTGCCCATATACATCAGAATCTATTTCTTGAAGTATCGACTCAGCGTATTCCTTTAGTTTATCAATTATAATATCATCTAAGCGGGATAATTGTTCATTACTGTTATTAGGAAATATTGCTCGCTCGTACAAAGCACGCAATCTCGTAATTACATCATTGTTACTGTTAAGATCAAGAATGATATCTTCTAATCCAATACCTTCTACAGTAGATATATTGAGCGCATCGCGTATTTCATTTGCAAGTTTTGAGGCCACAAATTTCGATCCTCCTGAAACAAATACAACAATACCTTTTTCAATTGTATAAACGGCTAGAGCATTTCCTGTCTGATTGTACCTATATAACTTGTCCAGAATTTTTTTATCAAGATCTGTTAGCCTTGTATCATTAATCTGTCTGTCTCTGAGTATTCTCGAGTTGGCGCTAGTATACTTGTCTGAGTTTTGGGGAAACACACTTCCGCATATTACAGTTGCACACAGGAACCCGGTTACGATCGTTTTCTTTAATTTTCTAAAAATATACGTCATCATATTTCATCCGATATATGTACCTTTATTCATTGTATATGCAGTTGCTTAAATTATTGTTAATTTTGAAGTTTTCCCATACATTCAAAAATGTTTAAATTCTTTCATGCTTTCCCCATTCATCCTCACTCTAATTCCCTCGCTCGACACAGTTGCCTCATCTATCAACAATCTTGCGATTTTGCGCTGTTCCACCTGATAGAGGTATTCCCAGATTTCTGAGAGATCGTTAAGGGCGGAGATGATTGTCGCGTTTGTTACGTTTGGATCATTGTTCTCCGCAGCGACTTGGCTGAGTTGCAGTGCGATTTCCGGTGTTTTGAGGATTTTCAGGATTTCCTCGACGATTTTCTTTTTCTTCCGCGGGGTAGGTCTTGATTTTCGCCGTGCATGTTTTGTGCCGAATGTGATTGCTGCAGGTATAATAGCGATATCGCAAGCCATGATTGTAAGTGTATGTCGGAGTCATCGCGCAGCCGCATTCCTCGCATTTCAGAATTCCTTTGAGAAATGATGGCGTCGCGGATCCATATCCTTTGCGCGCGCCACTTTCTGTAAACAAAGTTTGCACTCGTTCCCAGGTCGCTTCATTGATGATCGCCTCATGTATCCCTTTGTATGTCCTGTTAAAATGCGTCACATAGCCCTTGTAATGCGGATCAAATCCTCCGCACATCGTTGGCCACAAACAGACGTCCGCCGACATTTTTCCCCGCATGATTCCGCGATTTCGTCCGATATCCTCTGCGATTCAATTCATCCGCGACCATCGTGCACGATTCAGTCAGTTGGAACAGCTCAAATTTCACGATCTGCGCTTCATCGTGATTGATCACCAACTGACGTAATATCATACCCAAGAGGCGCGTATCCCCCCATCCATAAACCAAGCTTTTTCGCCGCTGCAAACTTATCTCGAATACGCTCCCCAGTGAGTTCCCGTTCATATTGCGCAAAGCTGAGCAGCATGTTGAGCATGAGCTTGCCTGACGACGTCGATGTGTTAAAGGCCTGAGTTACAGAAACGAAT
>CALXQQ010000037.1 GCA_944390775.1 uncultured Alphaproteobacteria bacterium | reverse complement strand
GCACCTCGCACATCCGGTTTTCCAGTTTTTTCCGAAAACGCTTCAGGCTGATTTTTGCACCACACCAAGCAAAGTTTGGACGCAATCGTGATCGAGTCGATAAAAACGCATTTGTACTTCGCGAAATCGCAGTCTTTGTACTTGGCTTGCGCTGCATCAAAATGTTTCTGGCTGTAAGTGCTTTTAGATGCTGGATTTACGCCTCCAATCAAACACGCAATATCGCGAGTGTCTTCCCATGTGCGAATCGAAATCGAATCCCCTGACCAATCTTGCACTGCCAATAAGCCAGCTTCAAAATCCAAGCAAAGCGTTGGTTCGGGAATTGTGCGTAACAGACTAGTCTTGCCGATGCCGTATTGACCAAATATCGCCATTTTCACGCCAGTCTGTTGTTTTAATCGTTCTTCTGCTGAAATTATTCTCATGATTACGCCCCCTAAACGTTATTGGATCCAACATCATGTTGGTCTTCTGGCAACTCAATTTTGAAACGCATTTTTCCGGGAGTCACTGTGCGAGCAGGTATGAAAATTTGTTGATACTCAGACGGCAAATTCGCATATTTTCGTTCATCAATCGCATATGAAACTTTTACTATGGATTTGCGCTTATCTTCTGGCATGTTTTTTATAATCTGCGCCATTTGCTCAGCATTCCAAGTAACTTTTTTCGGAACTTCTGCAACAATCTGAAATCCGCCATCTACGAATTTTGTAGTACCAGTATCTTTGTTTTCATTGCGAAGATTGCTCTGGACCGTTTCCGCAAAACGCAGATTTAGTGCATCATCTAATTTCTCCTTCAATTCTTTTGCATGGCTCATCAACTTCACTACTTGCTCATTAAGATCCGCCAAATCATGTACCGGCAACCCACTGAGCTCCTTCGCCGTTGATGTCTCTATCGTCGATAAATTCTTCATCCTAATCTCCCTCCTTAAATAATTGTGATCATTTGGATCGAGATGACAGTGTATAAACGAAGCAAGCCGTTTCACGTCTCTGTAAATACAAAAGCGAGAAACAGAAAACACGCCAGCAATTTCAGAAATAGAATTCCTTTGCAACAGCTGAAATAACAATCTATATCTATGAGGTAATGTAGATATCAATTCCTGTGCTTCATTCCATCTGAAATTAGAAACCTGTTCTTGTTTGTCGCCGATGTCCTTCAGTACTGTGAAGCCCTGCTTATCGTAAAAAGTGCGCTGAATTGTTATGCTTTTGCGAACAAGAACCGTCCGAATAAATGGCAATAACTTTCCAGACTCTTTCTTAAAGATGCGAAGACTTTTTATGACCTCAAGCATCAGCTCTTGTTCAATATCTTCCAAATCGATATGGCTCATGTAACGCTTTAAACGCGTCGCATAAAACTTCACACTTTTTACAACCTCTTCATTTATCCCATCATAGCGATTCACCTGACCACTCCAATTAAATACGTAATAAGTATGAAGGGGTTCAAAACAAAAAAACATTTCCTCTCAAAAAAAAGAAGTAACTTTTACATTTTTTATCTTATTAAAAAACAAGGTGTTTTTGCGCAACAAAGTAACTCAAAAAAAAATAAAGTAACCTTGAGAGAAAAATCACTTCAATTTATATGGGGCCTGCCAATCATAATGTCGCCATGCAAACGATACCCATGCCAGTTTTCTGAAACAATAAGTTGAGAGTTGGTAGTTCTTTTGAAACTTAAACGCATTTTATAAATTAGTATTCTTAAACGTTGCTCATCTATATCAATTTTATATCGTTCCAAAAGCTTTGAACAAATCTCAGATGAAGAAATGTAACTTGGCCCATTTATAACTTCATGAGAATAGTGCTCAACTAATACAAGGAATACCGAGTACTGCAATTTAGCTTTTTTATCTATGATTTTTTCAGCATTCAGATATATCCCATCTTTTTCGACACTGATTGGGAGAAATTCACTTACATTTGTATCTTGGTATTTATCCAATTCTTTGCATAGTTGCTGCAAAGCGCCTTTGATATGAGAAACGATACTACTTGATGAGATATTTTTTTTGAGACATAAACCCTCCAATTACAAAACAGATACAATACAAATAAATATTATATTCGTATATTAACCATATTTTAATAAACTGTGATGAACGCAGTTGGTATTGGTTTCATATAGAGAAATAATCCAAAAAAATTCATCATCAGCGCACAAAAACGATTTTTCTCGGAATATATACAGTGTAAGAGATGGGTGAGGCATGAACATACTTGCGCTGGATCTTGGGACGAAGACCGGATATGCAATTCTGTACAATGGAGGAATCAGTAGCGGAGTCAAAAAGCTACCGAAGCAAACCTTTGGTTCGCGATACTCCGAATTTCGTAACTGGCTGATGAGGATCATCTCGCAAAACAAAATCGACTTGGTCTGTTTCGAGCGCGTCTACCGGCACAACGGCACAGAAGCGGCACATGTCTTCGGTGGCTTTATGTACATGCTGGCTGCTGTGTGCGACAAGATGCAAATACCATGCCAGGGGATCAACGTTGTATCGATCAAAAAATACATGACTGGAAAAGGCAACGCAAACAAGCAGGAAATGATTCGAGCAGCTTATGAACGCAATTTCGATCCTGTGGATGATAATGAAGCAGATGCATTGGGTGTGCTGTTATCTTGGTTGAACAAAAATAATAGGCAATTTTAACGATGCAATATCCAACAAAAACAATG
>CALXQQ010000036.1 GCA_944390775.1 uncultured Alphaproteobacteria bacterium | reverse complement strand
GAAAAGGTCAGCAGTATTTTGTGAATTATTTTTTATCAAAGGAAACAAAGGAGAAAACCAATGAAAAATAATTTGGAATTACAAGCGACTGCACTGTTTTTTGATGAAGAAAGAATGGACTGATGCGCGCATTGGTGAACTTTCATTTGCGGATCTTATGGAATTGGTGAAATTTCTGAATGGAGATGTGGCACATGCAAATCGATAATCAGAGTATCAACGAGTTGTTAGATCAGAGGCTTTTGCAATGGCATGCGATGCAAGACAAACGAAAATATTTGGGCGCGTCGATGATTGGCGACGAGTGCATTCGAAAAGTGCAGTTGCAATATTTGGGAAAAGATCCAATGATAACGGCAAAGCAAGTTCGCACTTTCGACATTGGGCATCATTTGGAGGAGTTGATAATTCATTGGCTTCGCATTGCGGGATTTTATGTGATTAGGCGTGATGACAACGATGAACAATTTGATTTTGCAACAGCTGACGGAAAAATCGCGGGACACGTAGACGGAATTATCCAAGCATTCCCGAAAGAACTATTGGATGCAACGTCACGTTGCCCCGCCGGGAGAGCAAATAATGAGTGCAGCGTCACGCTGCTTTATTATGTGCAAGTGCAACTTTACATGGCCTACATGCCCGGAGAAATGCAACAATGTTTGTTCGTGGTGCTCAACAAGGATACATCTGAGCTGTATTTCGAAATGATCTCATTCGATGCGGATGCTGCACAGAAATATTCCGATCGCGCGGCTCAGATCATAAAAGCCAGCGAAAAAACTAGTTATTGCAATATTGTACATCTGTATTATTAGAGTTACTACAGAGTGTATTTCATGTAATCTCAAGACAACTGTTTACGAAAGCATTGCTTACAGCTCAACAACTGAAGCAATAGTTCAAAGGCTGAGCGAAAATTTCGCTTGCTTAACATTTCCGCGAAAACACTTAAAAAGCGCGGAGTTATAAAATAATCTGCGATAGAAAGAGATTCTTATGTACTATGTTACCAACAGAGTACTAGTTTTTATGTGTTGGTAACATAGTTTAGGCATTTTTGAAAATTTAGAACTTGTCGCCGTTTGTTGGAATTTTGACGCCATTTTCTCGCGCCCATTCTTCATACCTTTCTGTGAAGGTCCTGTTTCCATTTTCAGGGCTAGGTGGTTCAGTAGCATTTAAATGAGGAAGTACACTCCTACCAGCGCCCATCATACAGAGCATATTATACACCTCATGAAAACTTCTCATACTAACGTAGTTTTTACTAAGTTCAGGTGTCATAGCTTCTATCCCATGACATAATGACAGCATCATTAGTAAAGTTGCAAGTTTTTTTATCATGACTTCTCCTTTCTTTTAAAAACACACTCATGATAAAATAAAATTGTTAAAAAAAAAGTTAATTTGGAGGGCAATTATTTTTGAAAAAATATAATTTATTGAGAATTGCATTAAAGTAAGACATGCGTGCGTTTGAGAAATTTATGTTTGTGGGATTTGCCGGAGAATTAGCGATCAAGTACGATGTCGTCTGTTGGAAGCCTGGAACGGCGATTGCGTCGGCTGTGTCGTGTTTTAATTCATGGCTTGAAGATAAAGAAGGCGTTGGCGATGAGGAAAATCGACAGATCTTGGAGCATGTAAAAACGTTTTTTGAATTGCATGGGCATAGTCGATTTTTTGACCTCGACGGATTCAAAGATCAAAAGGTGCCCAACATGGCTGGATACAAATCCGTGTATAGGAATGCTGTAACATTTTTCGTATCACCATCGATTTTTAAAAACGAAATTTGTAAAGGCTTTAATCGCAAGGCCGTGATCAACTTGCTCATCGACAAAGGCTTCATGCTGAAAGATCACAACAGAGATTATCGCCAACAAAAATGGACGCCCGACGGGAACAAGAAAGTCTACGTAATCTCTGGAGAGATATTGCTATGAGAGATGCTGTCGACACAACCTATGTTTCTATGACCAAAGCAGAAAAAATCGCGCGGATTTTGTATGAAGGGATAAAGCGCAAAGAAAAAGAAGTAGAGAAACGCACTGCTACTGCGGTTGACTTCAGACGCAAACGGAGCGGAAATGTTCGTGTCAGTGATAAGGAGAAATAATATGGAAAACACAGATTTAACGGTGATCAAGCAAGTAATCGCGTTGAAGTATAAATCGCTGGATGAATTAAGTCAGGAGCAAGATGTATAATCGGCCACCGGCATTTCGGACACGGCAATATATGATGCAAAAGCTCGCCTATAGGATTCAAGAATTAGCATACGGCGGACTCGATGTGTCGACAGAACAGAAATTAGTTGCAGCAGCCAAATCAATAGATACGCGACGACAAAAAGGAAAGAAATATGCTCCATCTGTCGGCACGAAAATCGTGAAAGAGTACAAGGGACGCACCTACGAAGTATTCGCGGTAGAGGACGGTTTTGCTTACGGTGGTGCGGTTTATAAATCATTATCTGCCGTTGCGACCAAAATCACCGGAACGAAATGGAACGGTCTAAAATTTTTCGGCATAGGAGATTTGTAATGGCTGATGAATTACTCATTCCAATTAAGGTTGTGAAACGCGGTTCAGCAAAGGGCAAAGTGCTTGGACGAACTCAACCTGCTAATGTCAATAAACCACTGAAACGAGCATTGGCAAAAGCCTACAAGTGGGACGAAGATCTTATGAATGCGCAAGACAGGGATCAGTATTTGTTTCAAAACAATTTATCTCGGAGATATGTGCAGCGAATTTTGAAATTCAACTGCTTCAGTCCGAAGATTAAACAAATGATCATGTCCGGCACGTTTCCGCAAGAGAGTAACTGACGGAAAAATTGCAGGGCACGTGGATGGAATTATCCAAGCATTTCCCAAAGAACTATTGGATGCAACGTCACGTTGCCCCGCCGGGAGGGCAAATAATGAGTGCAGCGTCACGCTGCTGTGCGATTTATACGAGGAAATCCTGTGAAGATGGA
>CALXQQ010000035.1 GCA_944390775.1 uncultured Alphaproteobacteria bacterium | reverse complement strand
TAAAAAGCTGGCGATTGGAGGTTTCTTTTCTTCTTACAAAATCTATTCCTCCGATTGCTGCATTCAGAACATCTCTCCAGTAGAACGTTAATATTGCTATCAGAGTGCCACAATTTAGAAAAATACACGTGCATCTATCTGGCTCATTCATGCCAAATATAGACGGAATAATCGACAGATGCGCCGTAGAGCTCACAGGCAGAAATTCCGTAATTCCCTGAATTATTCCAAAAACAATCGCTTCAAAAATGGTCATGATCGTAATTCTATGCTTTTTTGCGATTCAACACAATTTGGAAGTATGAAAAAATTATTATTATAGAGATCGGTGTATATTTTTATTGGAAATTTATAAAATATTGTCTTTGGTTGAGTGCATCGCTATAATGCGATGCAAGTACGTATTATAGTTGAGTTTTTCTGATATTAAATAGGAGGATAGAGGTGTTTTATCGAGTTGGCATGTTGATATGTGCTCTATCGTGTGCGCATGTTTTTTCAATGGATCAAACTTTAGATGTTCGTAGAATGGCGCACAGTCGATCATGGTCATATTTTGGACATGCTATTGAATTGGCCAATGAAAGATCCGCGACCATACCCGATGCTAAAGTTATTGAAAATTCAGATTCATATGATGTTGATGATGAAACCAAAGAAGAGATGTCTCAAAAGGCTGTAGAGAGATTTCAACAAAGTTTTAAAACACCTCGTAACTTTTCTGCTCCTCATAGTGCTCCTGTTTTAGATATCCTAGGTAACGGCTTTAGTTGGTTATCAAGATGCAATGCAAGTGCTGATGATATATTTAAGCCATTGTCACATTTTTCACTTAGAGGGAGACGTGCTTTTTGCCCTCGCACGAGATTTGTGTATGGCGATTATCAAAGAATGTATTCTAATTCGTGTAAAACACGTTATGTGCGACGTTACAAGAAAAATATTATGCCTCGTAGTGCTTCATATGATTCGTGCAGTCAATTGTTTGATGATGGTGAGTGGGCTATATCTTCCAAAAAGCACATTAATAAGCATAGTCGAGATGAAAGAGTAATGAATATCCTTAAAAATTTATCGGTATATGGAGCTTTAAGAAAGTATTTTTCGAGAGGTATATGTTCGATTAATGCAATTTCATTTGATGTGGATGTTCGTGCTCGAATAGTTCATGCATACTTTATCATTCCCCACATAAAAGTTGGGTATATACAATATTATATTGCGATGCGCTGTGACGCAGGTAATGCTAAGAAATTAGAAGCTAATTCGCAGTTACAACAATGGCTAGATTCTCTTATCAAGAAATCCCGGTCAAAATCTAAGATTTCATTTGATGTATATGAAAATCCTAATTCATGTGTTCTTCATTTATTGAATTTTATAATTGATGATACTACGAAAATTTTGTTTAAAGACGAAACTGCTACTTTAAACAAAGCGATTGTATCAATTTATTATGGGCGAACATTCCATGAGTTACAGAAGAAACCTAAAAAAATAATGTGGGAGTTTGATAGAAATGAGCAAAAAAAGCGAGAATTTTCCGAATCTAAATCATTATCAGTTCAAGCTGCTGTCATGTCTTATTAGGAGTGTGAACGCAATTGATTAGATGAGGCTGCGCTAAATTATAATTGTCTGATATTTTGTTGGCGTCGTAGTATTCATCGTGCTTTAAAAATAGTAAACTATCCTATGCTTTTTTGAAGTATTTATGGCTTGCAATGTGGCTGTATTTTTTGCAGCCATTGATGTTATTTTTTTGCGAATATATTGTATTGCATTTCATTTAATGTTATATCAGAATCCGCAAGGTGATTATGTAATCTGTAATATAAGGAAGCTTAGGAGAATTATAATGAAAAATGGAATTGAAATATTGATGTGTATTGTTTCATATGCATATGTTGGAGCGTTGGCGCAAGAAACATCTAATGGAGGTATAAAACATAGTAGCTCTGCCCCATCTCTGCGCTGGTATGTTCAGACTCCAGGGCACTTTGTTAATAGCTCGTATGTTTCGTCTAGTGATGATGAGGATAATCAAGTTAAAGATAATAGTACTGCTTTCAGATCAGGTTTACCACGCAGTATGCATATGTCAAGTACTGACTTACAAAGATATCTAGCAGAAGAAAAAAAAGAAGATGATGCTAATGGTTCGTCACATGTTGGGGAATCGGCATTTTCAGGCAAAGATGAAAGAGATAGCGATTTAGGTCTATCCACTGCGCATCAGGCAAGGCAGCCACAGACGACAAATCCTCATATAGCGTGGATTGAACAAAAACAGCCTATTTCGCATAGTTTGTCTTATCATTTTGGCAATCATTTTGCGGGTACAAAACAACACATCAAGCAATATTGCGATGCCCTCAGGATGTTTCACACGATGAGCGAAAATTTAAAAGTGCAATATAATTGTTTAAAATATACGTCAATAGATATTTATTTACCTTCTAACAGGATTATGATGATTCTGAAATATTGCTATGCTTATCCAAATGATGGGTTGACTGTACATTGTATCAAGACAATGTTTTCCATGTCAGATGGCAATGTTTTTGACATAATAAAATTACCGCCCCAAAAAAAGATTCGTTTTGTAGATAAACCCAGGAATAATGAAAATATTTTACGAGTAATGGATCTACTTGAAGATAATATTCTCAAGATTTTACATGGTGAAAGTTCTTGTTTAATTGAAATGCATATTGTATCTAAATACGGAGACACAGTGAGAGCTTTTTATGAAAAACCTCAAATATCAACTTTCCAAATAAAGCGATAAATTGCTTGCGCATCTTATGATGCGCTTGCTTTTTGCCGTCCGATTATTGTCAAAGCGATTAATGCCATTGATGCGGTTATAAGTATTGGCATTAGGGCATAATGATCAGATGTTTTGATCAAGTAATGGGTTACAGTTGGAGTCATACCTCCGAAGATTGCCTGAGCAACGCTGAGAGATACAGATATAGCTGTACAGCGTATTTTTGGAGGGAATGATTCTGCGAAAAATGCTGCTCTACACGAGTAATACAATCCCAAAAACAACCCGCACATTCCGCATAGAAGCATATAGTTATCTCCGTTGTGGCAGTGCAGCAGCAAGCTTAGAATTAAACACGCGCCTGTGATTCCTGTACGCAAAAACCATTTACGAGGGAAATGATCGGAGAGATATCCGGCGATAACAATACTTACAATCATAAAGCCGTTAGCGATATTTGTGCCTCGTGTTGCTTCTTTTAATTCGAGGATATGCTCGTTTGCCAAATAATATGGGATAAAGGTCAACAAGGTATAAAATGCGACTGCACTAAACGAGGTAATAGCCACTGTACAAAACAGCTCTTTAGTGTAGAGACGCAAAGTTTCTATTATTGGTGTTTTTTCTTTATTTTTTATATCTGATTTTTCTTGTTTAGGCACCAAAAACACAAACGGCAGCAGAATGATCGCGCATCCGAATGGAATTCTCCATGCGAAATCATATATTTCATCTTGTGAGAACACGCTATACAGCCACACTAAAGCCTGTCCGCTCAATAGCACACCGATTTGGCTACCTGCATCAGAAAAGCTACCGAAAAAACCGCGATATTTCGGCGGAGCTTTTTCCACGATATGAACCATAGCTGCAGTATACTCTCCGCCCATAGAAATTCCCTGCATAGCGCGCAACAGCACCAAGATTATAGGGGCCCATATTCCTATATGATCATAGTCAGGTAAAATAGCCATACAGAAAGTTGGCATTGCCATAAGAAAAATGGAGAATGAAATTGCTTTCCTTCTACCGAAGCGATCTCCAATAGGTCCGAAGACCATTGATCCCAATGGCCTCATGAGCAATCCGACAGACATCACAAGAAAAGTCATCACGACATTCAGCGATGGACAATCATGTGGGAAAAAGCGCTGTGAGATAATAGGGAGAAAAGGCATAAATAGAGCAAAGTTATACCACTCTAAGATATTGCCCAATATGTTGATAGTGACTTCATGTTTTTTTGCAAATTGTTCACTCATAGTAATTTCCTACAAAAACTCGCTTTGTTAATACCAATGCCGACTAATTTTACAGAAATACTAAAACTACGGATAGCAATTTGCAATGCAAATGATGAGTTGGACAGTCACACTATTATGTAGCATGACTGTCTTAAAACTTAGCTTAAGCTGAAATCGGAAAATCCGACGATTCTATAAATTTTATCGATAGAATCGCGACGAATTTCTATCAAATGATCTAGAGACATATCTCCGACCTTCAAATGATCGATAGCGTCTACATCGCACAATTGCACGGACGTAGGAGTAACGCTCCAAATCTTTTTGACCATAATTTGAGCTGGATCTACTAATACCACTGTTGACTCTGGAGTCAAACTAGTAGCAGGTTCCAAATAGAGAGTTGCAGATGAATTAAAATGAGGGGTGAAGTAGTTTTCTGCTTTTACAGCAAATGCTTCTTTGTGGCCGGCAAGTTCATATGGACGGCTACACCATTCGCATGGAGAACACACAGACATCTCCAAATTTCCGTCTGCATCTTTCTTTATTGTGTACAATGGCATGGAATGTTCTTTAGTGATGATTTCGCGTCTCTTATGAGCAAACTCCAATGGAGTGATTACGCGGCTTTCATGAGTTGTTTCGTTCAGCAATTCTGCTGGATCACATGAAAACGCATGAGACAGACGACGAATCAAGTCTGTGTTTAGGCGTCTTGCTCCAGACTCCAAACGAGACAGATAAGAAATAGAAATATTCGTCACATCTGCTAGTGATTCCAGCGTATAACCGCTACGTTTCCGCAAATATTTTAAATGTGTCATTGGCGCATCTTTTTTCTTGCGCCCTACCTTGCCACAGCTGACTGCTTTAATTGCAACTACACCTTTCATAGGGCTTAAACTTTGTCTAGCCATCTCTCGATTCTCCTTCAAACTAAAAAAATGTATCAAAAGTCAAAAACAAAGTCTAGAGCAATTCTGCATATTTTTTTAAAATTTTAGGGTCGATATAATTGTTATTATGATTATTGCTGTTGTGTTTTTCGATAAAACGCTTAAATATCAAGCAAATAGCGACGTTTGCACGACATTAGACACACTATTTATTTAATATTTATTAAATAGCTTTACGATACTAAAATGTCTAAGATTGCAATACACTCTCGAAGTGTGTACTATCCTTGAGAGATTTATTTTTTCTGAGGGTAGATGATAGTTACTTGTCCGGGATGTACCAAAAGATATTCAGTGCCATTAGAAACCATCGGTACGGGAAAAATGGTGAGGTGCACAACATGTGGAGCAGTTTGGCAGCAGTGTCCAATTGACGCAAAAGAAGAGAAAAAACGTCATGCGATTCACTTGATTCAGTGGACGTTTTTCTATTTCGTTGTATTTGTCTCTATTCTAACATTGGTGTTTAGTCGAAATTTGCTGATCAAAATTTGGCCGGCGATCGGCGATTTTTATGAATGCATTGCTCCCGTTGACAATCATAAAAAGAGTGACTTTGTACTTAAAAATGTTGCTCCTGTTTTTATGAAAAAACATGGCATTCTGTATGTACAATTGCGAGGCGAGCTTATAAACACATCTTCAGAAGTTAAGTCTGTTCCGAACATTGTGATTTCTTTAAAAAATGAAGAAGATACAGCTAAAACCTATAAGCATGTTTGGACACATGAGTTGGCATATGAGAAATTGCTGCCCTATCAGCACATCGTATTTGAGACAGAACCTCAGCCGATTCCTTTTAATAATCTTTTATGTTCCATTCAGTTGAATTTTATGTAATATGGCGCGTCGTAATCGTTTTCATCAGTTGCTCAGTGATTTATACATTCACGCGATAGAGTTTATAGGGGTGTTGTTATTTTTTGGAGCACTTTTAACTATTTTAGCTCTTTTTTCTTATTGCAGTGAGGATCCTTCGCTGAATACAGCCATAGATGGAGCAGCCTCTAATTTACTAGGACAACCCGGCAGCTACTATGCTGATTTTATGTTTCAATTTTTAGGTTGGAATGCATATCTTGTTTCGTGCCTATTTTTATCATTTGCTTATCAACTGATACAGTATCACACTATACATCTATTTCGCTTTTTTTGTGGCCTGATAGCTTTGATATGCAGCTGTATTATCGGAGAAATAGTTCATATATCAAATCCGGGAGTTATTGGGAAATTTCTGCTGGATTTCTGCTTAATGCTTACTCATAACAAATGGATTATTTTATCTGTTATTGGATTATTATTTGCATGCTCTATTCTATTGGCGACACGTTTTACATGGTCCACTATAAGCGATATCAGCAGGGCTATATCTGCTTTGTGGCCGGATAAAACTGACGATGTATTGGATGTTGTGTCTGAAAATGAAGAAAGTGCCCCATTGGGCTTTGTGGACACAATTTTAAATGCAACAAAAAAAGCAGAAAAGCAATCGAAACCGAAAAAATCAAAAAGCACTCAGTGTAATTCAGATGGATTTATGTTACCGCCACTGGATCTATTGAAAAGTGCGCCAAATTCATCTAGTCGGTTATCGGAATCAGAACTGCAGCAGCGCTCGCAGAATTTGTTACAGGTTCTCAATGATTTTGGTATTGAGGGAGAGATTACAGGCGTTAGTCCTGGACCAGTTGTAACTCTATATGAATTAAGACCTGCTGCAGGAATCAAATCGTCTAGAGTTATCGGCTTAGCCAATGATATTGCGCGATATATGAGTGCTGTATCTGCGCGAGTATCTGTCATTCCCGGGCGCAATGCTTTGGGTATTGAGCTACCGAATGTTAAACGCGAAACAGTTTATTTGCGAGAAATTTTGGAAGCGGATGTCTATGTTAAAACGTCATCAGTTTTACCAGTTACTCTTGGTAAAGACATCAGTGGTGAGGCTATAGTGACAGACTTGGCTCGCATGCCACATTTGCTTATAGCAGGAACCACCGGATCGGGAAAATCTGTTGGTATCAACGCAATGATTGTTTCTCTGCTGTACAGACTAACACCTAGTCAATGTCGTTTTATTATGATTGATCCTAAAATGCTGGAATTATCCGTGTATGATGATATTCCTCATTTACTTACGCCTGTTGTGACGGATCCTCATAAGGCGGTTACGGCTTTAAAATGGGCTGTACGCGAAATGGAATCACGTTATGTAGCTATGTCTAAATTAGGTGTGAGAAACATCGACAACTATAACGCAAAGCTTTCAGCAATGAAAAATGCTGGGGAATCTGTGACTCGAAGGGTGCATACAGGATTTGATCCGGACACTGGAGCTCCAATATATGAGACACAGGTTTTGCAGATGGATTTACTGCCATATATTGTGATCATTGTGGATGAGATGGCAGATTTGATGCTTGTTGCTGGCAAAGAAATAGAAATCGCTGTGCAACGATTAGCTCAGATGGCGCGAGCAGCTGGCATTCACTTGATTATGGCTACTCAAAGACCGTCAGTAGATGTCATCACGGGCACGATTAAGGCGAATTTCCCTACTCGCATTAGCTTTCAAGTTAGCTCGAAAATTGACAGTCGCACGATATTAAATGAGCAAGGAGCAGAGCAGCTATTAGGGCATGGTGATATGCTATATTTAGCATCAGGTGGACGTATGGTGCGTATTCATGGACCGTTTGTCAGTGATGCTGAAGTGGAAAAGGTTGCTGAGCATCTCAAATCGCAAGGTGAACCACACTACATTACGGATATATTAGAGGATGATAATGAATCGCTATCTGAGGCTGAAAATTCCGATGGCAATGATGGAGGAGACCCTCTCTATAACGAAGCTGTATCGCTTATTTTGCGTGAGGGCAAGGCCTCGACCAGCTTTTTGCAACGGCATATGAAAATTGGGTATAATCGCGCTGCTCGTATTATTGATATGATGGAGGCAGCGGGGATTGTGTCGCCAGCCAATCATGTTGGAAAGAGAGAAATTCTAGGTAAGTAGAAATGAAGAGAATTTTGTCGTTAACGATAGCATTTGTTTTGTTTGGGGATATGGCTGCGCAAAAATCGCTCTCTTCGAAGGGAGTTATGTCTGAGCAATTATCGGCTGTCCAGGATCGTGTTTTGAATCAGATTGAAAACTTTCTGAATAGCATTACGACATTGGAAGCTGATTTTGTGCAAATTGATTGGAACGGAACGCGTAGCATAGGACACTTTTTCCTCAAAAGACCCTATCATATGAAGATGGACTATTGTGATCCACCTGTGCATCTTATTGTCGCGCATGGAGGCAAGGACAACAAACTAATTCACTATGATAGAGAGCTTCAGGAAAAAGATGAGTTCCCTCTACACTCCTCCCCGATAGCGTTTTTTTTGGAGAAGAAAATAGATCTTCGCAAGGAATTGCAGAAAAACTTGCAGCTGCAAAATATTCAGGAAGGTGATGATCGCATAAGCGTAAAATTTAGCACAAAAAATAAAGAAGGTGCGATAACGCTTGTATTTTCCAAAAAACCATTTGTGCTGCGTAAGTGGGAAATTCAAGAAAATCATACAAAATGCACACAGATACTGTTGTTTAACTGGAAGTATGGCGAGCCAATTGACGACGCTGTTTTTGAAAAATTTTCACCTACGCCTGTTATGCCGCTGGTAGGAAAAATCGCCCCTGTTAAGCCGACAATACCTGCTAAAAAAATCAACAAAAAGTAATACTATCGACCGAGATGTAGGCTGAGGCTTGGCTGACCAAGCTGTAGGCGTGTTTCGGTTGACCGAGTTGTAAGACGGTGTCCCTGCAGACCAAGCTGTGGGCGGTGTCTTGGCTGACCGAGTTGTGGGCTGTGTCTTGGCTGACCAAGCTATGAGGCGGTGTCTTGGCTGACCGAGCTGTGGGCGGTGTCTTGGCTGACCGAGCTATGAGGCTGTGTCCCTGCAGACCAAGCTGTAGGCGTGTTTCGGTTGACCGAGCTATGAGGCTGTGTCCCTGCAGACCAAGCTATGCGGCGGTGTCTTGGTTGACCGAGCTATGAGGCTGTGTCCCTGCAGACCAAGATGTGGGCTGAGGCTTGGCTGACCAAGTTGTAAGACGGTGTCCCTGCAGACCAAGCTGTGGGCTGTGGCTTGGTTGACCGAGTTGTAAGACGGTGTCTTGGCTGACCGAGCTGTGGGCGGTGTCTTGGCTGACCGAGCTATGAGGCGGTGTCTTGGCTGACCGAGCTGTGGGCTGTGTCTTGGCTGACCGAGCTATGAGGCTGTGTCCCTGCAGACCAAGCTGTGGGCGTGTTTCGGTTGACCGAGTTGTAAGACGGTGTCCCTGCAGACCAAGCTGTGGGCTGTGTCTTGGCTGACCAAGCTGTAGGCTGTGGCTTGGTTGACCGAGTTGTAAGACGGTATCTTGGCTGACCAAGCTGTAGGCGTGTTTCGGTTGACCGAGCTATGAGGCGGTGTCCCTGCAGACCAAGCTGTGGGCTGAGGCTTGGCTGACCGAGCTGTGAGCGTGTTTCGGTTGACCAAGTTGTAAGACGGTGTCTTGGCTGACCGAGCTGTGAGCGTGTTTCGGTTGACCGAGTTGTAAGACGGTGTCCCAGCAGACCAAGATGTGGGCTGTGGCTTTTGGCTTAATCTGCTAGTATCTACAAAAAATATCGATCGACAGGAAGTAACTCTGTCGACCGATTTTTAGCTATGAAAATGTAGCGTTAGCCTGTTCCAAGCCATCATAATGTCAAAGTTCTATCTCGTAGGCTGAAATGCATCAATTCGCGATTGATCAAGACGCTTTATATTTTTATCCTGAGTTGAGGGTATTTCTCCCGCATTCTGGAAGGCATTCAACCTAGAAGGATCCAGCTTTTTCACAGAATCTTGAGAGGCGTTTTTTTGCTCAGAACTCTCTCCCGCACTCTGGAAAGCGCTCAATTTAGCCGCATCCAACTGTTTAACAGCGCTTGACTGTGCCGAACTGCTTCCACTGCTCGCTCCAGTATTCTGGAAAGCACTCAACCTAGAAGGATCCAGCTTTTTCACAGAATCTTGAGAGGCGTTTTTTTGCTCAGAACTCTCTCCCGCATTCTGGAAAGGATTCAACCTAGACAGATCTAGCCGTCCGACAGCAGGACGCTCTGGAGTTGCTTCAGCTTGCGGTGTTTGAAAACTATCTATCAAAGCTTGAGCTATTTTATTGGGTTGATTTGCTTCCTCTTTCTTAGGCTGCTCTTCTGCAGAACTCTGGAAAGTTTTGAGCAATTGATGGACTAACCCCGGCGTTTGAGTGTCCGCTTCAGGTTTCCAGTTTTCATCACGAATTGTATGTAGCCATGTGTCTATTTTTTGCTCATCTTTGACCGTTTGTAATAAGGTGACCTTTAGCTTATCCAATGCAATGCCTTCCGGAGATGTTTGCTCTACTTTGCTCAAAGCTACACGTAGTCCAGCTTTTTGCAGCATGTTAAAGTCTGCATTTGTCTCCAGTTTCTGTCTGAGTTCTGATATGTCTTTTAAGGTAAATTCCTCACGTAAATGCAATCCTTGCACCGGTTCAGCCAATTCAGTTGCTATGGTCGGCAAGTCCTTGATCAAATGCGCTAAGGTGTTTGATCTTGCTTGTGCAAGCACATCTACAAGGCGTTGCAATTGATTTAGAGCAGCTGTGTCGTGAATATTGCGAGTCAGTCGTCCAAGAGAATGACGCAAAATCGACAACATCAAGTCCCATGTAAAAGCACATCCCGGACAGCCTATGCCGGCAGATTTAAGATATTTGGTCAGCTGGCACAGATGATGTTCTTGCGGTAAGCCACGAAGTATTTTTCTGAATGATTCCAATAATTTGTATTGGATATCCCTCATTTGTTTGTAATATTGCTTGCACTCGTCATCAAAAAAGCTGCTGCCTTGCTCTTGAATAAATTTTATAAGAATGTACTGAATATCCGGCGAAAGCTTATCCCATTCCTGTGCTTGCAAGGCTTCATAGAATTGTTGCGCCGCTTGTATTTCTGACGCGTTGGTGGATTTGCGCGCTTTTTCCCAACGTCTGCGATATTTGTCTCTGATTGCATCTCGTCGCGCTACCCAAACTTCTTTGAGAAAATTGTCCTGGCGTTCTTTATCTTCCGCAGGTAATGCCGCAAAAAGTTGAGAAATATAATGTGCATCTTCCATATTTAATGAAATTTGCAAAGGCGAATCAGATTGTTGCTCAGCAGTAGCAGCTGGTTGAGCTTGTATCACAGTAACGTCTGGAACAGTTGGTGTTACAGGATCAGCTTGACTTGACATAACAACTAATGACGCGCAGATAAAAGATAGGTATAGATATTTCATGTAATTGCTCCGATTTCACTTGTAT
>CALXQQ010000034.1 GCA_944390775.1 uncultured Alphaproteobacteria bacterium | reverse complement strand
TTGCAGCAAGTCTGCGTTGTTGGCACTCAACACAGATATTTTTCGTATTTGCTCTTGAATGGCTCTTAATTCATCCAAACTAATTCCATCAGAATCACCTGGAGATTTTGCTTTCAAATCATACTCTGCATTCGCGAGCAGATCACTTAGTACCAGATGAATATGACTCCTAAACTCTTGTGCTCGCATTATAACTGAGGCGACATGTTCTCTAGCTTGCAGCAACGTAATCTCAATATAGGTAATAATATTTCTATCTATCTCATTACTTTCAATTTTATTTAGACGTTCTTGAATCGTTAAATCCGTAGCTGCATAACGAATAAAATCCGTTCGAGTTAATCCATACGGATTAAATTCATCAATACTTGGAAAGTTTTGTGCTATTTTCCTTTCAACGCTAGAAACATCTTGAATACAACACCCTAACTGAAATGGTGAAAGAGTAAACAAGATCACTAAAATAACAAACTTCATAAAACCATCCTCCTCTTTAACGCACACAGCATAACAAAGAAAGATAAAAAAAATGTTAATGACGTATATATCAAGCTACCAGTAAAACACCATTAACAAAAGTGAACAAAACATCACTCGCAACAAAATACAAATCCTCAAAATGACACGTCTTACCTCGAAGCCACCTCACACTTTTAACTTTTGCCTGAACAATGAACTACTAGCCAATTTTCCACTATAAAAAGACATATATAGCATAAATCTACCAATTTTCACGAAGTAGCCCAATTACTGGTTCCTTAAAATCATGCTCACAAAGCCACTTTCTATAATAATTAACAAAGCCAGGATATTTTTCATTAGCATAAACGTATATTCCTTTTCCAAGCCCAATTTCAGCCAATGTTCCATAAGCTTCGTGGAACATTCGCATTGCATATTCACATTTATCATTTTCAGCAATTTCATTCAAATGTACTACTGCTCCCGCAAGCTCACGCTGAGAAAGAGCCACTAATCCACTATCAGTTGATATACCATGCTGATCCTGAGACATTGCAAATACATACTGACAAAAGACCAGAATGGTGACAGCAAAAAACTTACACATATAACACTCCATACGCGAACTTTTCCTTTTACCATGGCTGTTATAAAATGTAAAGCTTGCCCTGTTTGTGAAAGGACAAGCATAACAATCACTACCATTGATCTTTAGGTTTGCCAATTACTGGTTCACGAAGAGTGTGCTCCCTAAGCCATTCTTTATAGTATTCAACAAAGCCTGGGTAAATATTATTAGCATGTTCATATATTCCTTTTCCCGCCTTTACCTCAGCCAACGTTCCATACGCCTCGTGGAACATTTGCATTGCACGCTCACATTCATCTTTTTTATCTTTTCGATCTATATTATTAGCAATAACACCTGCAGATAATGCAACGATCGCCTCTATTGTGCGCCTCAAAGCATCAGCATGGTTATAGACTGCATCTGCTGTTCCTCCTACTTTTCTAGATTTTCCTTCCCAGTGATCATTCAATTGCTTCATCAGTCCTGTATCTCCACGATAGGCGTTCATCATTTGAGCAAAAGCAGTATCAAAGTGCGCTCTGTCTGTAGAACCATGAGATGCATCGCTAGTAACAACTCTAATGGCCGCACATATAGTATCAAGACAAAGAGTCGATGTCTCAATCACAGATCTCGCTCCTGCCTGCTTTGCGGTGGCTTGTTCATGATAATGTTGCTCAGCATCTCTAGCGAGATTAAACATCCTTACTTCTACTGCTCCAACCCCATTGTTATCCACATAGTTAGTCAGAGTGTCGTCATTGTTTAGCAAATATTGTAGATACTTTTTCAAGCTCCGGATCCCACGTGGGGTGTATTGTAATTCTTGCATGAGATCAAGTTGTTTGCGTCTAAGTGCATTATATAACTGCTCTTCAAGGCTACCAGATTGTAAATCATTCACTAGACGTGCAGGAGCCTCCATATGTATAGAAGCACCTGCAGCTGTAGTAGCATCTATAGCAGAGACTTTTGTATTAAATACAGCAAGTGAGACCAGCAGTGTAGCTGATAGTGTAATTTTTATAAGATTCATAATTCATTCCTTTCATGTCTAAAACAAGTTCATTATGGATCAAAAAAGTTAAAATAAGGTTTATTTTTTAGCGTTAATTGTTTTTTATGTCTTAATATTTTTTTAACTATATATTTTGTAATTTTATTAAATTATGGGGGGAAGGTTTATGAAATCATCTTTGTGTTACATTCTGTGTGCGACTGCTGTGTATGCTGAAACACCTCAGAGAGCTTATAACGCAGAAAATTTCGGGGGAGGATATTGTGGAGTCGGCGTCTCGGTTGGAGTCAAAACAACAACAGCTGATATAAATTCTGAGTTTCGTAATAGATCTAATTCCATGAGTTCGGCTTTTTATGGAGGCTCGGCAAATGTTGGATATCAACATAGAATATGTGGAAATTGCTTTGTTGGGATTGAAATGGGAGTTGATCTTGGATCCGCATCTAAAGCAAAAGTGGGTGGAGTGCTAAAAAGTGACTCTTATTATATACAAAGCACATATGCTAAGAGAGAACTGCTTAGACAAATTTTATTGGAATCATCTTATGCATTTGACACTCGCAGAGGAGCAGACAGCGCTTTGTTGAGGGTAGTAGACTCAGGAGTATGGAATAGTTTTGTTTCTGTGTTGAGATATATTGGAGGAGCTAATATAGATGTATCAAATCCCCACTTAAGACAATTTATTACATCGCCTGCTCATGCTGGAGGAATATTTAACCCGCCTAACGCAAATGCAACACTAAGAAATTTTATGGGCAGGGCTATGGATAGGATCACAGAAGCGGGAAGATTGGAGATAAGCTCTATAAATGCAGATCAGAATCTATATCGTGGACTTGCAATTATGAGAGAATTTGTGACAACTAGATACCCTCTATATGCACAGGCATTATCACATATAGCAGATCAAGATCTAAGTCTCTATAACACAAATGGAACACAAGCCGGTTCTCGTTATGGAGGAGGGACAGACCTTAACGGAGAAACTAGCTTTAGTATGCTGTGCTTTTTCAGAAATGCATGGATTTATATAAATTTAAACCATATCGGGATCAATCCAGCAACCCTCAATGAAGACGAACTTGAAGCAGTTATGAATACTATCTACGTTCCCACAGCAGCAGATGATGCAGCTCTTGCTGTTCCCGCGGGAGTTGATGTCAGAACGGTTCAGCATAATATTCAGACGAAAACTTCGTTCGGGGTGTGTCCGTATGTCGCGATGAAATTGGGCTATTATTTCAGGGAGATTAGAGGGTGTTTGTTCGCAAAGTTGGGGCTGATTCATCTGAATGGACATGTGATTCCGGTGAATAGCGCGTATGGGATTCAGGAGGAAAAGTTTCATAAGATCGCGCCTTTTGTCGCTGTCGAATTGATGAAAAATATTAACGAAAAATGGGGATGGGCTGTCGAGATTTCTCACGCGTTCAGAACAAAGAAAAAAATGAAGGATGTGCATTTGTTCGGGATGAAAGTCGAAAATAGTACGAGCATTAGTCGCACGAATGTTAGATTGATGGCGATGTATAGGTTTTAAAGAGTGATGCTTGCAACTGCTGCCTGTGATTGTGCGGATTGTTCATGCTACAAGCAGGCAGGCTTTGTGCAAAGTTGAGATTAGCTCAATTTTTCGATTTCTTCAGCAGATAGACCCGTAGCCACGACTATTTGATCAACTGATAGGCCCATAGTAATTAGATTTTTTGCAATCGCTATTTTCTGGCAGTTTTTTCATTGCACATTATCTGGGGGAGGGGCATTGCCTCCCTTATATTACACTTCGGAAAATTGATTTTGTATTTTTGAAGAAGCAATTCTAAGACTTTTTCGGCAATTTTTTCTTGTGGCTCAATATCCCAACCCCGATCATAGTTTAAGATCCGCGCATTGCCAATTCGAGCAGACAGCTTCGATATACGCCCACTTTTGATACCGAATACACTACCTTCATCGAAAACTTTAGCGTGCCATACAATATTGGTGCCATCTATTGTTAATATTCCAGATTCCCACATGTTTAAGCTTCCTCAAAATTTACATTGTTATTAATCACTCTTATGACGAGTTT
>CALXQQ010000033.1 GCA_944390775.1 uncultured Alphaproteobacteria bacterium | reverse complement strand
TTTTGGGCTCGATCTACCGAAATTTCCGCAAAAAACTGCACATGAGGTTCAATCGCCGGAATTTATAACTTGCGGTTTTCGTAACAATTAACCGCATAGACCAATCGCTGTTCGTGTTTGCTAACCCTAGACTTTCGCAAGATGTTTATTATCATTCAATTTCATACATCTAGCCCATCATCCCAACGAGCCAATATAATAAACACATTACTTTCCATTACCAATATTAATCCAACATCCAAACACAGCCTGAGCAAAATTTTTGAGTTCAGCTACACAACGTTGTCCGAAGTAATGCCACATCAAATGAGCTTTTGAATCAACATAAGCACCTCCAAGCGAAGCACTATACTACCCTTGCACTCAAGCTAATAATAACCATACTCCATTCCAAAACTAATATAATTATAGACCATTTTAAAAAACAATACAACTATTTTTTTTTTACTATATTCGCTTTTCCGTTAACATTTTGACATACAATAGTCATCTATCCCCAACATGCCTGCCATCCTATATCTGCGATATGCGAAAATCATTTTATATACAATTTTTAAATTGACTTAATACTCGAATAGTGTATTCTAAATAGCGTGGGCCTGTAGTTCAATTGGTTAGAGCCCTCCGCTCATAACGGAGCAGTTGTAGGTTCGAGTCCTACCGGGCCCACCATCGATCTTTTCCCATTGCGAGCGCTGTGTAGTACCTGATTTATAAAGTAGCATGTGGCTTCGCGTTCTTTTTGATTTGATCGTGATAGAAAAAATTCACAATAACCGGTAGATCATCTAAAGAATTTCTGATGCTATCATCATTCGTGACGTATCTTAATCCGATTTCCGCAGCATGAGATCTTATTTCCATATCCAGCCTACGCCAATAAGAATGATCTCCATCACTATAAATATTCTTATATAAACTCAAGAGATCTGGATGTTTTTGTCGAATATAATCGAAAATAACAGCTTTGTAACTTCCTCGCAAATTAAGATTTTCTAACCAAATGAAATTACATTGCTTTTTGACTCGCTCAATAATTGCCTTCACATCAGTGATTTCCGGAAAAATTGGAGAAATGAAACATACCGTACAAATACCCGACTTGTGAAATTGATCCATTGCCGCCAGCCTACGTTCAATACTAACAGCATTATCCATGTCACATTTAAAACTTTCATCCAATGTGTTGATTGACCATGCTATTCTTAGTCCCGGAAAAGTCTTGAGCAAATCTATATCTCTCAATATCAAATCACTTTTAGTCGCAATATTTATTTTCGCTCCACTCCCTTGAAGCTGTTCAAGCAATGCTCGCGTTCTCCTGTATATTTCCTCCTGAGGTAAATATGGATCCGTAACTGAACCAATAAAAATCTCCTTGCCTGCATACCGTTCTGGATGCGAAATTTCAGGCCAATATTTCACATCCAAAAATTCACCCCAAGGCTCTATGTGATTCGTAAACCTTTTCATAAATGAAGCATAACAATACCGACATGCATGAGTACATCCAACATACGGATTTACTGCATAATCGCATACAGGTAAGTTAGATTTTGTAATAACACTTTTAACGGTGACCTTCTTTATAATTGGATCCATGAATCACCATCCCTTAGGATAACTACTGCAATTGTGTTTTGTATAAAGACGCATAAACAGAATTCTCACGCGCCAATAACTCATCATGACTGCCAATTTCCGCAATCCGACCATGGTCAATCACAACTATCTTATCTGCATGACGAACTGTAGATAACCTATGAGCAATCACCAAAACCGTGCGATTTTGCATAAGATTATCTAACGCCTGCTGTACAATTTTTTCAGACTTATTGTCCAGAGCAGATGTCGCCTCATCCAAAACCACAACAGGCGCATTTTTGATTAGAGCGCGCGCGATCGCTATACGTTGTTTCTGCCCACCGGACAACAAGACGCCTCTCTCTCCTACATGAGTGTCTAGCCCCATCTTTAAAGATGCAACGAATTCTTCCAAACACGCTGATTTAACAGCCATATGCAATTCCTCTTCAGTAGCATCTGGCTTGCCTAGCATAATATTGTCTCTAATCGTTCCTCCGAAAAGAAAATTATCCTGAAAAACAACGGCAATGTTAGCTCGTAAAGAATCCATATCATACTCGCGAATATCAATATCATTTATCCGCACGGCACCAGAGCTCACATCATAAAACCTCGGCAATAAATTCACTAATGTGGATTTACCTCCACCAGAATTACCGACAAATGCAACTGTTTGCCCAGCATTTATTAATAGATCTATGTTATGTAAAACTTGCTTACCTTCACTATACTCAAACGAAACATTGTCATACCTAATAGATTCAATAGGACGATCCAACAAGCAAGCCTGTGCACAGTTACTTATTTCAGGCGTGTCTTCCAACAAAGAAAAAACGCGATCCATAGCTAAAAATGAGTTTTGCATAGAAGCAACTTCGTCACCCATAGTTTTAATCGGCTGATAGAGTAATATCACAGATGTAATGAATGATGTAAAATCACCAGCAGTTATGCTGCCATGCTGAATCAACCAATTACCATAAAACAAAATAACCGCGATACCGCTACCAATAATAAAATGCATAGCCGGCGATAAGATACCTGTGCGCTTAACCATCCGCATCATAACGACAAATACATTTTCCAAACTCTGTTTAAAATCTTGTAGCTTGATATCATAAAGATTATAGGAGGTTATAACACGATTGCCTCCAAAAGCTTCAATATAATGGGTAGAAACAGAAGCAGATGTCTTAATGCTTTGGCCAGACAGCTCACTAATACGCCCTCGAATCTTTCCAAGTGGTAACAAGGCCAACACTAACACACAAATAGCAACGATAGACAGCTGCCACGATACATATATTAAAAATCCGACATACCCAACAATGTTAAAGAATTTTTTTATGAAACTCTTAGTGTTGTTGAGCAATCCAGCGCATGCCATATCCACATCGCCGTTATAACGCATCTGGATCATACCTGAAGCATTTCTATCGAAATAGCTCGCTTCATAACGCATCAATTTCTTGAAAAGATCATACTTTAGCCCATTGCTGATTTTCGCCCCTACCCATGCATTCATATAATTATTGAGATAAGTAGATGCACTTTGAACCAAAGTAAATACTATCACAACTATAGGCATCAGTTGCACAAAAGGTGATGAATTAGGAGATATTATCCCATCTATATAAGAACGCAGCGCTACCGGAATAGCCATATCCAACATACTCGCTGGAATAGAGGCAAATACCGCAATAAGTGCACGCCACTTATAGGGCTTTATATAAGTATACATGGACATGCAGCTATCCACATATCCTCGAAGCTTCTTTGATAATCTGAACGCCATGTTGTTATCTTATAAAAAAAACAAGAGAATGTCGAATATTAAACGACATCCCTTGCGATATAACTAGCCATTAACGGCTGTCTTGAGTTTCTGACCTGCTTTAAATTTAACTGCTTTACTTACAGGAACTGTTACACTTTGTCCTGTGCGAAAATCTCTCGCTGTCCTCGCAGCTCTGTCAGTTACGGAAAAAGATCCAAATCCTACAAGGCTAATGGTATCTCCTTTTGACAGAACATCAGTCGTAACAGCTTCAAATGCATCGAGAAATTTCGCGCTATCTTTAGCTGTCAAACCTGCATGATCAGCAATCAATTTAACAAAATCAGTTTTATTCATCGTTACACTCCAAAAAACCAATATTGCATACTACCACGATAAATAGTATTTTCAAATAGAGCCTTACAAAAAAAAACACTTATTTTTCAGGAAAAAAACAGATTTTTCACAACCAACACTAGATATGATCAATATAGTTAGCCGCAACATAAATATATTTTCGACTAAATATTTTGAGTAAAATTAATTATTTATTTGCTTTTAAATGAGACAATCAAAAGAAAGTGTGTAGAGAATAATGAAACCGATACTGAATTTACTACTTTTCTTTATACTGATCACAATGTTTTCTAACACAAGTGCTGTGCCTATAGAAACACCAGATGTAGAAGAATGTAATGAATTTGCTATACAAGCACCATCCAACTGGGGATACAGAACATTCAAAGGGCACAATGGATTAATTGGTGTTCTATGGCCATCTAAAACTAGTTTTAATATGACAGATACAGCAGTATTTGTTTTTCTGCAAAAAACAGACGAAGAAATACCAGAAGAGTTAGATAACATCAATCTCTTTACTGAAAAATGTCCTCAAGCAGAATTTATTCTAGCAACTCCTGATGAAGAAAAAGATCCAACAATGTCGCTAGCAGAACTCTATTTTAAAGGACGTTGTGGACGTACAACCATTCTTTTCAAGGAAGTAATCAAACAATACACTCTGGTAATAGCCTTTATTTCTGCTAGATATGCCTCAAAACAAGAATTTGCTGATACAAAAAATATAGTAGAGTCATATAAAATCGAGATAAGCAAAGCACTTGGATTGAAACCTGACGATAATAACGAAGATTCCAAAGAAAAAACGGAAAAATCTCAATCAGCTGAATCTGACGAAGAATAATTACGAAAATAGGATGGCACATCTGCTACTAAGCGAATATTCCCTATTTGAAGTTTGTATGCATGCAACAACAATTTGCTAGATTTTGCTCCGTCACCGTATTTTTTATCACCAACTATTGGAGCGCATAACACTTGAGCACAATGCACGCGCAACTGATGCTTTCTTCCGGTCGCAGGTTTTAATTCCAGTAACGTACGCCCATCTAATTGACTGATAGCTTTGTAATGTGTAATTGCGGGTTGTCCACCTTCTGCTACAACACGCATTTTTTGCTGATATTCTCCAAGAAAATTGCTGATAGTTCCTGAACCTTCGATAAGTCCATCAACCACTGCCAAATATGTCTTACGAATTTTATTATCTTTAAACAGTTGAGTAAGATACTGAGCAACTGCTCTATTTTTTGCAATCAACAATAGGCCAGACGTATCCTGATCAATACGATGCACCAATCTACATTGACAATCATGGCGCGCTTTTAACAGCTGATCCACACACATGCTAACATTAATACCACCTTGTACCGCCAATCCAGCAGGCTTGTTAATTGCAAAAAAATCGTTATTTTCGAAAACAATAAGCGATTGAAGCTTTTTTAAAAAATCATCTGGAACACAAACCGAATTATCGCAACACTCTATACTTGCATGAATTTCAATCACCTCGCCCTTATGCACTCTGTGAAAATGAGTTACAGTCTTTCCATTTACTTTTACTTTCTTTCTGCGAAATAATTTATGTCTCAAACCAAAATTATGACATACCCCAGAAACTATACGATCTACACGCACAGAATCTTCATCTTCAGATACACGATAAGACCAAACACCTGAGCATTCTTTCCAGGACATACCCAACTACTATTTAAAATCGCGAGCCGTCAAAATGATCTTTTGCAAGACATCATTTGCATCTCCAGTAGTGCCACCTTGCGCTATTGCAGAGTTCCCTCCTCCTTTAACATCCGGAATACTTGTCTTCAATAATGCTTGAGCACTGTAGGAAGATTGTATATTTTTACTCACACTAATCAGTAACACTAATTGATTATGCGCATTCGTGCTAATTAAAACAACTATCCCTGCCGGATATCTATTTCGAACGCAATTTGCAAGCGCACGTAAATCATCCGTAGAAAAATCTTCTATCATAATTGAATAAAGAGAAGTATCTGATAAATTCTCTATATTGATTTTATCTAGCGCTGCACGCTGTCTTACTGTCGCTAACTCATCATTCTTACGCTTCAATTCAAGCTGTAGATCGTTAATACGTTGAATAA
Source organism: uncultured Alphaproteobacteria bacterium (assembly GCA_944390775.1). Lineage (GTDB taxonomy): Bacteria > Pseudomonadota > Alphaproteobacteria > UBA3830 > UBA3830 > CALXQQ01. The sequence goes on along the minus strand of CALXQQ010000033.1, from coordinate 118,372 downwards.
TATCTGCAGAAGAGCATTTCAATTTTTTACCAATTTCATTTTGAGTATGAGTTAATTCTCTCAACTGAGCCAACACTCCCCAGCCAGTAACTGCTTCTATGCGCCTAACGCCAGATCCTACACTTCCCTCAGACAAAATTTTAAATAGACCAATTTCGCCACAACTATTAACGTGTGTTCCTCCACACAGCTCGAATGATACTTGTTCAGATAAATGATCAATTCGCACAGTGCGTACAACATTGCTATATTTTTCACCAAATAAAGCCATAGCACCAGCAGATATAGCTTGATCTATCGGCATTTCTTTACAGCATACCGGTAAATTCAAAAGAATAACTCCATTGATGATATCTTCAACTTGACGCAATTTATCGGCATTGACCTCACCTTCATAGCTAAAGTCAAACCTCAACTTGTCTCCATTAATTAAAGATCCGCGCTGCACAACCTGTTCACCACACACCTTTCTCAGAGCAGCATGTAATAAATGAGTCGCAGTATGATTAGCTCGCGTACGAGATCTGTTGGATGAATCAATCGCCAACGCAACCATATCATCTGTCGCAAAATGCCCACTAGTTACACATCCATGATGAACGAAAATTTTTCCTCCAATGCGCTGAGTATCCTGTACAGCAAATACACTGTCACCCAAGGTAATAGTGCCTATGTCTCCACATTGTCCTCCACATTCTCCGTAAAAAGGCGTCTGATCTGTGATAATGCTGCCATTTTGTCCTGCACACAACGTCGCTACTTCTTTACTATTCTCAACGATCGCTACAATTTTACCACTACTCTGCTCTTGCTCATATCCTAAAAAGCACGTTTCAGGCAATCGTCCACACAGATCATTCCATATAGGCTCCGCTTGTGTATCACCAGATCCTTTCCACTTCGCTCTCATTTTTTGCTGCTGTAAAGCTTCTTCAAAGCCTGCAACATCCACAGTAATAGAACGAGCAGATAGGATATCTTGCGTTAAATCTAACGGAAATCCATAGGTATCGTATAGTTGAAACGCTTTTTCTCCACTTAATACTCCACCATCAGGTATAGATTCTTGCTGTAAAATTTTCAGACCACGCTCTAAAGTATCCAAAAACTTTTCTTCCTCAGAATTAATCGTATTAATAAGAACTTGCCGTGCACGACATAGCTCTGGATACACATCGCCCATCAGATCAATCAGTACCTTCGATAAACCACTTAAAAATAGTCGCTTTAAGCCAATTAAATTTCCATGACGCATAGCACGCCGCAATATACGTCTCAATACATATCCCCTGCCCTCATTACTCGGCAAAACACCATCGGCTATTAAAAATGATACAGACCTAATATGATCTGCTATAACCTTATATGAAGGATAGGTGTCCGCAAAATTTGTTCCCGACAATGATTTAATATGATCAATAATAGTACGAAATAAATCTATCTGATAGTTATCAGGTACATTCTGCATCACACTTGCAATACGTTCTAACCCCATACCCGTATCTATACATGGTTTTCCAAGCTTTTCTCGGTGACCATCTCCTAGCTGATTAAACTGCATGAAGACAATATTCCATATCTCCATATATCGATCACCATCTTCTTCAGCACTGCCAGGCAATCCTCCCGGAACACTATCTCCTCGATCGTAAAAAATCTCCGAACATGGACCACATGGCCCTGTATCCCCCATAGACCAAAAATTATCAGATGTTGAAATGGGAATAATCGTAATATTGCCAGCAACCTTACGCCAAATCGATGCTGCTTCTTCATCTGTATGATAAATCGTTACCAATAATTTCGTAGGATTAAGTCCTAATTCCCTAGTTAAAAACTGCCACGCAAATCTAATTGCATCCTCTTTGAAATAATCGCCAAAAGAAAAATTCCCCAGCATCTCAAAAAAAGTATGATGCCTCGCTGTAAATCCAACCTGATCAAGATCATTATGCTTTCCACCAGCCCGAATACACTTTTGCGCAGTAGTAGCTCTCTTGTAATCTCTCGTCTCACCGCCAATAAAAAGATTTTTAAATTGCACCATGCCGGCATTTGTAAACAGAAGACTAGGATCATTCTGCGGAACAACTGGACTTGATTCAACAATAGTATGACCGTTATTAGCAAAAAAATCCAAAAAACGTGACCTTATATCCGCTGTTAACATATCTCTACCCTTCTGATATAGCTATAGCAACAGTATACATCAAACTTCTACAGTTTAACAGATAGAACAATCTATGCGTAAAACACATCAATGTTTAAAACTATTTTTTAGATAACACACGTTTCCAAGCAGTATGTATCTGTCGCCGATAACGAAAACATGCAAAAGCAATAAGCAAAACTAATAAAGCTACATACTGTAAATACTCTACTTTTAGCATAACCGCATCTAAGACATTAGCAAATAGATATCCTGCTCCACCAACTGTCACTGACCAAATCAAAGCAGCCGGTATGTTTAAAAGCGAAAACTTTAATGGCGGTATTCGTGCTGCCCCTATGATAATCGGACTAATATTGCGTATACCATACACAAATCTAAATGAAAAAATAAACGCAGTATCATACTTATGCAAAAAATCCATAACTTTCTGAATTTTAGCACGCAAAGCAGGTTTGTTATTCAATAGTCGGTAACCATACACTCTACCAACAAAAAACATACATTGCTCAAATAACATAGTGCCTAAAAAAGCAACCAATATCACCATTTTTATCGAAAGCAGTCCGCGAGTACAAAGAAAACCAGCAGTCAATAAAGCAACTTCACCTTCAATGCACGCAAACAAGAATACGGCGTAGTAACCGTAATTGATAATAAAATCTTCAAACAAAGCTATCTCTCTAAAATGGCGCGCCCGGAAGGAGTCGAACCCTCAACCTTCAGATCCGTAGTCTGACACTCTATCCAATTGAGCTACGAGCGCTCACCGTCCATGGTGGGTGATAACAGGTTCGAACTGCTGACCCTCTCGGTGTAAACGAGATGCTCTACCGCTGAGCTAATCACCCATCAACGATGCTGAAGTTACATTAAAACGCGAATTAATGCAAGATATAACGGTATAAAATATTTAACATAAGACGCTTTTCTGTGAGTTTTTTTCTCAGAAACTATGTAAAAAGACCTATCAGGAGATAAATAAAACGAAAAAAGCTTTGAAATCGGAAGGTCAGGCTGCTACTACTAATAGCAACCTGAGCAAATATTACATCATAATCTTAGCTAATGATGCCAACAATAAAATCGCAACGATATTTGTAATCTTGATCATTGGATTAATGGCTGGACCAGCTGTATCTTTGTAAGGATCTCCAACGGTATCGCCAGTCACTGCAGCTTTATGAGCCTCAGATCCCTTTCCACCAAGATTTCCATTCTCAATGTATTTCTTGGCATTATCCCAAGCACCGCCTCCGGATGTCATGGAAATTGCTAAAAAGATACCTGTTAAAATAGTACCCATTAACATAGCGCCAATACTCTTCAAGCCAGCCTCGTTTCCTCCGCATGCAGCCGTTACTCCATACAGCAATATGGGAGCCAAAATTGGCAGCAAAGATGGCATGATCATCTCACGTATAGCTGCCTTCGTAAGAATATCAACAGCTGTGCTATAATCTGGCTTCGCCTTACCTGTCATAATACCTTTGATAGCTTTGAACTGTCTACGTACTTCCACTACGATCGCTCCTCCAGCTCTTCCAACAGCAGTCATACCGTACGAAGAAAACAGATAAGGCAATAAACCTCCAACGAATAGGCCGACCACTACATATGGATCACCTAATTCAAAACGAATAGCGCCTAAATTAGGGAAATAATGGGCAATATCCTGAGTATAAGCAGAAAATAGTACAAGTGAGGCTAATCCAGCAGAGCCAATAGCATAGCCCTTCGTAACAGCCTTTGTTGTATTTCCTACTGCGTCTAATTTATCCGTCACATTACGAATTTGCTCAGGCAAACCCGACATTTCCGCAATACCACCAGCGTTATCAGTTACCGGACCATAAGCATCAAGCGTTACTATAATGCCAGCCAACGCTAACATCGAAGTTGCAGCAATCGCAATACCATAAAGACCAGCCTGCATATATGCAATCAATATACCCACACATATGACCAAAACGGGAATCGTGGTAGATTCCATCGACACAGCAAGACCCTGAATAACGTTTGTACCATGACCCGTCTCAGAAGCATTTGCTATGCTAATCACCGGTCTATATGAATAGGATGTATAGTACTCAGTCACAAAAACCAAGCTCAAAGTCACAAGCAATCCGATCGCAGCGCATATGAAAATATTGTAACCGCTAAACAGTAACCCGTTTACAGCAAAAAGAGCTGTCTCAGGGAATAATGTCTGTGTCACAATGTATATCAGCACAAACGAAAAGAGTACTGTAGCAAATAGACCTTTATAAAGAGCAGGCATAACACGTTGTTTTGTACCTAATTTTACGAAAAAAGTACCCAATACAGAACCTAAAATACATACACCCGCGATCACTAGCGGATATGTCATTAACATTTCCTGAGCTGCTCCCTGGAAAAAGATATTTGCTAATACTATCGTAGCAGAAATAGTCACCACATAGGTTTCAAAAAGATCTGCCGCCATTCCTGCACAGTCTCCAACATTGTCACCAACGTTATCGGCGATCACAGCTGGATTACGAGGATCATCCTCAGGAATTCCTGCTTCTACTTTACCAACCAAATCTGCACCGACGTCTGCACCTTTGGTAAATACTCCGCCTCCCAAACGAGCAAAAATCGAAATCAAAGACGCACCAAAGCTCATGGCTATCAAAGCTTCAGAAAGAACTCTCGAATCCGTATTGCTCCTCAATACATAATAAAAACCTGCAATCCCTAGCAAACCAATGCTAACGACTAAAAAACCCGTTACTCCGCCAGATTTGTACGCAACACTCAGAGCATGACTCAGCCCTTTTTTAGCTGCCTCTGTTGTACGAACGTTCGCACGCACAGAAATATTCATACCGACATAGCCAGCAATACCTGATAACACCGCGCCCAACACAAATCCAGTAGCCGCCCAATATCCCATAAACAAGGCGACAAGCACAGTCATAACAAAACCAACCGCGGCTATAGTGCGATACTGACGATCGAGGTACGCAGATGCCCCCTCTTGAATGGCACTAGCAATCTCTTGCATTTTCGCATTACCACACGGTAAATCTAACATCATTTTTGCATTAATAATTCCATACAGAAGACCGATACATCCTGTAATAATGACCAGCCAATCCCATGAACAAGTTGACATGCACAACCTCCATTACATTTTACATGGAGAGCATATTAGAATAAAACGCTGCAAATATCAAATTTTAGAGACAGATCCACGTTTGCTATAACAAAAAACAGGCGCGCCAATAAGCAATAGTATCAATTCAGCAGCAATAACAGTTGTGCTCGTACTGCAAATAGCAAATAGCGTATAGACTAATGCTACAAACAGAATCATCCATAGCCAATATGATTCTTTTCTGCTCATCGAACTTCTTTTGGTAACAATCATATAACCAAAAGCAATAACACAGTAAAAGTAAGGCAATAATGTCGCAACTACCGCTACATCTATCATAAGTTCAACATGCTTTAATAGAGATTCTTGATAGGTAGATAAGAAAACAAAAGTCATTATCAGACTGCTGCAAATCACACCAATTGGAGCGCCTTGCCTATTTGTTTTTGCGAAAAATGCAGGAAAAATTCCTTCTTGCGCAGCACTCAATGGTACCTGCCCTTGAATCAAAATCCACCCGTTGAGCGAACCAGCAATTGCTATTATGCCCGTTATAATCATGCCAAGTTTTCCATACTCACCAAAAAGCATCATCCCCGCATCAACATATGGAGCTTTCGACGATAATAAACTTTCTCCCGGAATAACACTGTTAATCGTAATCGCTCCTAATATGTAGACTAATGCTGTCATTAATACTCCTGCGATTGTAGCTAACGGTATTGTAATCTTGGGATTCTTTATATGCTGAGTCGGAACAGTAACCGATTCCAACCCCAAAAATGACCACAATAAAACACATACCATCGGTTTTAAAGATGTTAAATCATCTATCGGAGGAAATTGAGTAATAGTAGAATAATTAATGTAAAATAATCCGGCAAACGCAATCACAAGCAGCGGAACAACCTTCATGATCAGGACCAGCACCTCTACCGTAGCTGCCGTTTTAATCCCCTTCATGTTGATAAAAGTAAATAGCCAAATGATTCCACATCCCAAACCAATAGAAAGAGTCGGATTCGACATCACATCAGGTAAAAAAATCGACGTGTACTGTAACGTGCCAATAACCAACGAAATACTGCCAAAAATTGCACTAAACCAATAACTCCATGCCATATGAAATCCTGCAAAATCACCAAATACATGCTGAACGAATGTAAATGGCCCTCCAGATTTTGTCAGCCAGCTACTCAAACGAGAAAAAACCAACGCGAGACCAAGAGCTCCAATAGTCGTTAATATCCATCCGACTAGAGTCCAACTGCCAAACGGCGCCAATAACGCAGGAGCAAGTAACGCACCTGATCCAATCATATTTCCAGCGACTAAGGATGTTGCTTTAACTACCCCTATTTTTTCTGAATTATGCATGTTCGTGATCCAATATCCCGTGTCAGGTTATTATGTACTAGAAAAAGTCAAGAGACAATCTAAATTCGATCAAGACATTTGAATTTCTAACCTTTTATTAATAGTATCCAATTATATAGTGAGGCTTGTGGGAGGATGTTATTGTGATTAGGCTATTTCGTACTGACAATCAAAAAACAAGAGAAGTCCATGAAATATCAAATGGCACATGGGTTGAACTACAATCACCAACAACAGAAGAAGCTGCTACAATAGCTGACCTTTTGGGAGTGGATGAAAGCGACATCATGGCTGCTATTGATATCGAAGAAAAAGCGCGCGTTGAAGTCAGAGAAACCTATACCCTAATTCTTGTAGATATTCCCACTATGGAAGTGCATCATGGTCGCAAAATTTACGAAACCTTGCCTTTGGGTATTATATTCACAAACGATAACGTGATCACAATATGCTCCAAGGATACACCAGTATTAAGCAGCTTTCATATGAATAATAAAAAAGACTTTTCTACAAAAAAGAAATTGAAATTCATCTATCAAATAATGCTACGTGCGTCGCTTTTATACCAGCGCGCTCTGAGCGATATAGACAAAAAACGATTAGAATTCGAAGAAATAGTAGAATCTGTCACAGTGGAAACTGATCTAATAAAATTGCATGAACTAGAATCGACATTAGTGTATTTCGCTACCGCTCTTCGCAGCAATAACAACGTGCTTAACCGATTAACACGCTCATCTCTTCTATCTCCCTATGAAGATGACAAAGAGCTGCTGGATAACGTCATAGTTGAAAATCAACAGGCAATAGAAATGGCGCAAATCTACAGAGAAATAATAGATAGCACTCGAGAACTAATGTCTTCTGTAGTTAATCTGCGTATGAATAACGTTGTGAAACGATTAACTTCTGTTACTGTAATCTTTTCCGTGCCTATGATTATATCCGGCATGTACGGAATGAACGTGGACGAACGCTGGATGCCTCTGGCAAAAGCTACACATGGATTCGGATTAATCGGAATCATGACAGTAGTAATATGTGCTATATTGGCACTCTTCCTAAAAAGACATAGAATGATGTAACACAATATTGTTACATCATTGAGTAGTTCATTACTTTATAAGTTTGATAAGACATGTGCCTAAAGCTATTTTAATGGCATCTGTCAAAAGAAATGGATAAACTCCACATTGGAAAGCATGGTCATATCCAACAAAAATGCTCAGCTGCAAATAACCACAAAGCAAAACCAATGCGTGCCCAACAAATAAACCGCATACTATCGACCAAAGACCAGAAAACCTTTCAAATATCAAACCTGACACATAAGCAGCGATAGCAAAACCAATCAAGTAGCCTCCTGTATGGCTAAACAAACGATGTATCCCACCTTGCAACCCACTAAATACAGGCAAACCACAGCATCCTTCAAACAAATATGCCAGTACTGCAAACATTCCTGCACGAGCGCCTAATGTCGCAGATAGAAGAAATATTACCAAGGTCTGCAGAGTAAAGGGTATAGGGTAAAATGGAACTCTAATCTGCGCGCTAATTGCGATCAAAATAGACGCAACTAAAATTTTCAATCCTAGCCTCTCGTCAGAAACTCGTATTTTCTCCGCTAACATGACTCCTCCTTGCAAAATCACCTGTGATGATAGGTCATAATAAGCTTAACAGTCAATAATCAATCACATCATAAATTTTAGAGCTCTAATCTCCATTCCGCTTTCTCTTAGCGCCTGATGCAACTCGTATAGCACTTACTACTTCCTTAGAATTAGGAATTTCACTCAACACAACTCCATTAGTAGACCGTGGACCATAAACAATCGTAAATGGTATACCAACTCGACCATATTTTTTCATATGATCTAACACTTGTGGATCATTCTTCGTTAAATCAACCTCTATGTAATGAACATTGTACTGCTTCATCGCATCTGTCACGACTTTACTATTAAGAGTCTGCACTTTATTGTATTTACAAGTGACGCACCAAGGAGCAGAAATATTTAGCATGACTGTCCCACCATGCTCTACAGACTGATTTATTTCTGATAAGGTTTGCGAAAAGCTAGTCTTCTGAATCGGCTGAGTTAAATTGTTCATGATCAAATAACAAACCCAAACAAAAGTGCAAGCCAAACCAAATGTCGCAACCTTGTGCACATATTCACTGATTTTTCCTATATTTGATGGAATACGTGGCACCCAGAATATGCCTATAATATAGGGCAAAGAAAATCCAGTTGCTATACTTATAAAGATAAGCAATAACTCATCTATACGCCCTTGGATAGCAAAAGTCGCTACCATACCCAACACAGGCGCAGTACACGGAATTGCCAACACTGCTGCTATAAAACCACTCATCATATGTTGAACGAATGGGGATCTAGGCATGCTTTTAAGAGTAATTGATGGCATCAAGCTAATTGCATTGAGACTGTCTAATAACAGAAGCAATAACAATATTGCTATCATCACTAGGAAACGAATATCCTGAAAATGCATCCCCCATCCTATCGTTTGCCCGGTTAACTTCATCCCTATTAAAAAGATAGCAAATATAAAAAACGCAATATAATTACCAACGATTGTCCCTATCAGCGCAACTTTCGACTTAAAAGCAGATAATTTCAGCAGTATCACCGGAAGCACACATGGCATGAAATTCAGTAAACAGCCTCCAACAAAGGCCAAAATCAAAAATATAATGAATGTTTTATACTTAGATCCAAATTCTACATCAATATTAAGCGGAATAATTCGACACATATCACTACATGCAGAACAGGTAACCTTTAGAGAAAAACGTCGATAATCACTGGCAGATGCACGCGAACTATTCACACGCAAATGACAACTATGATTATCAAATGAAACCGTTTCAACAGACATCGTAGCAGGATCCGATGAATTTGAATAATCCACATCCGGCGGCATAGCTAATTTCCATCCTTCACTCGGTGTAATCTTAAGATCACACTGACAAGAAAAATCACTCTCAAGTTTATTCTCTATTGTATAGACAATAACTTCAGCAGAATTACACTGCGCATATTGTCCAAGTAAAGCTATAATAAAGAGGAAAATCTGTATCATGCCGCAATATCGATAATATGAAGATTTACACGCTCGTGTCCCTTCCAAGCGGAAATATCTAACTCTCCCAATATATCCATAGACATATGTTTGGTATTTAACATTCGCCCTATCGGTGTATCTGCACAATGAAAGGCTATCGCTCTCAATTTATTCCCCTCAGAATCTACTAATACAACAGACATATGTCTGCCTGATATAACCTTGGAATATGTAACATTTACATCTTTCAAAACAAAACGCGGAGTAGGATTTTGCTCCCCAAACGGCTCCAATTTGTTGAGCTTCTTCACAAAATCCACAGAAATTTGATCCAAGGACACAACACAATCCGCCATCAAAGTTTGTGGCTTTACTTCTTTAGTAATTCGATCATCCAATAACTGAATTAACTGAGGAACTTTCTCTTTCTCAAGCGAAAAACCTGCAGCTACCTTATGCCCACCTCCGCTCAAAATAATGCCTTGCTCTATGCCTGAGCTAATAATAGAAGCAATATCGACATCTCCCACCGACCGACATGATGCGTGTCCAATCCCCGAATCATCAAATGAAATAACCACTGTAGGTCGATGATATTTCTCCTTCAATCGTCCAGCAACCACCCCAATCACACCAACATGCCAATCATCACCATAAGCACAAACGAATCGCTGCGCCTGATCAACAAATTCCTCTGCCTGAACAAGGATTTCATACTCCATCTCACGCCTATCCTCATTCAAGTCATGCAAACGAGTCGCAAGTCTACGCGCTTCTTCTTTATCTGTAGCAATCAATAGCTGTAGGCTAAGATTCGGTGATGAAATTCTCCCCGCCGCATTAAGACGCGGCCCTATAAAAAACGCAACCAATGAGGAATTAATCTGTCGATCCTTTGCCAAATCTAACAGAGCAGAAATCCCAATATTCGAGCGCTGCTTTACAAGCTGTAAACCTTTCTGAACAAAGGCTCTATTTAACCCAACCAATGGCATTACATCACAAATTGTCGCCAACATAACCACATCCAATAAAGACATGATATCCGGCTCTGTCCTATGCTCGTAAAATCCCTTTTCCTTCAATGTATTGTGAAGCGCAACAACCGTAAAAAACACCACTCCAGCCGCACATAAAGTACGATAATCACCAGATTCATCAGGACGATGTGGATTCACTACCGCAACAGCATCCGGAATCTGTAGCATTGTGTGATGATCCAACACTATTACATCAATGCCATTTTCACGCGCATATTCTAACTCTTCTATATTGGAAGAACCATTGTCTACAGCAATAACAAGATCATCACGATATTCAGCCAAATTTTTTATGTGTAGACCATAACCATCTTCCAGACGATCCGGCAGCCTATATGTGCATCCCACTCCAATAGCATTAAAAAAACGTATTAATATGGCAGTTGCAGATATACCATCGACATCATAATCACCCAATACCGCTATGGTCTGCCCCTCATCCATGGCTCGGATAATACGATCTACTGCGCGATCCATATCCTTCAAAACAAATGGATCCGGCATAATATCTTCTACTGACTTGACCAAATCATCTTCGCTCAAACCACGATTGCGCAATAATAACTCTACCAAATTCTCCGAAGAAACAGGATCACTACAACGAATATCCCATACCTTGCCTGTTACAGAAAGTGCCGTAGTTCCCATATATGCCTCCAATATTCAGTTTAATTTTAGCAAATATAGAGACTCTACACAACGAAGCAAGCCCCTTCTCTACAAAATCTTAAACAAATATTGAAAAATTTAATCAAATTTATGCTCGACGCATATTTATCGCATCCAAAGCTCCCTGCAATATGTATACTGCCGCAGTTTTATCAATAATACGCGATCTTTTAGCTCGAGATAAATCTGCGCTCAACAAAACCTGCTCTACCGCACATGTAGATAGTCGTTCATCCCAGCGAAAAAATTCTACATGTAAATATTGCGAAATAATCTCCGCCGTCTTGGCTATCTTTTCACACTGCTCACCTGGAATACCATTCATCTGAACAGGCCATCCAAACACAACTGCGCCAACTTTGTACTCTTTCACCAATTCAAGCAAAGGAGAAAAATTGTTATTTTTTATAGTGAGAGTTTTTAATCCTGTTGCAATCATTAAACGACGATCAGAAACAGCCACACCTAAAGTCTTGCTACCTATATCTAACCCCAAAACAACCGATTGAGATTCAACTATTTTCTCTACATCTAAGTTTGTTAATTCTTTACCAAAAAACATTTCGCCATTAACCTTTCATAAAAATATAGTCTTTAGAATCATGAAATGCTAGTACAGGGATTATTGTATGATATCAAAACAGTCTTTGGAAATATTAATTGATTTGGTTGAAATCAAGCTGAGTTCTATGATGATACTAGATAAAGAAGATATGCGTGAGTGGGATAAACTTAAAAACTGTAAGAGAGAAATACATACTTTGCTCAAAACTTATGCGAAGCATGATGAGCACGGAATAGCCACATTGATGTAGCTTTGCTCGATTCATTTTAGCCGATATATGCTTGACATATTTTTATCAATGCGATAGTAAGGGACAGTGAACATGGTGTTTTTTTACGGATGTGTCTGCAAATATCAATATAGGGGAATAGGACACTAACAAATGTCGGGAGAGTGTCGAATTTATCAAAGGTAGTAAATCTGATGTTGAATTTATCTGATATTTCTTATAGTGTGGCTGGTCGACAAATTTTAAATAACGTGAACTTACAAATATCGGAAAAGCAACGTATTGGCTTAGTAGGACGAAATGGCTGCGGAAAATCAACTCTCCTTAAAATTATACTTGGGCAAAAGGAAGCTGATGCTGGAAAGGTTCAGATAGAATCGGGTCGTCAAGTTTTATCTGTTAGACAAGAAATACCAACTGGAGATATATCTCCGCGTGATTACCTATTATCGCAAGATAAAAGGCGAAATGAATTGCTGCAAAAGTTAGAATACTATTCTGAAACGCAACCAGAATTAGTTCCGGATATATATGATGAGCTGATCAGTATTAATGCATTTGATGCTGAGTCACGGGCTGCTGTTGTTTTGAAAGGACTAGGTTTTTCCGAAGAGGAACAAAACTTGCCTCTTGATAATTTTTCTGGTGGATATCGTATGCGTATTGCGTTAGGTGCTATTTTATATCAAGAGCCGGATTTATTATTATTGGATGAGCCGACCAACCATCTTGATCTTGAAACTGTAGATTGGCTTACAGATTTTTTAAAATCCTATACGAAAAGTTTTATTGTTATTTCGCATGATCGCGATTTTTTAAATAGCATTGCTGGAGAAATTTTGCATTTAAAAGGATCGAAGCTAACAAGATACAAAGGTAACTTTGATACGTTCTTAGACGCCTATCTTCAAAAACAAAAAAACATTCGAGAATACAATGCGAAGATGGAAGAGAAAAAAGAGCATATGCTTTCTTTTATACGCAGATTTGGAGTGAAAGCGACAAAAGCCAAGCAAGCGCAAAGTAAACTAAAAGCCATTGAAAAAATGAAATTTATTCCAGTTGAACAAGATGATCCAACTGTGAAATTTAATTTTCCTGATCCGACTCCTGCATTGCAATCCAATATAATCACCTTTGATAAGGTTTGTTTGGGATATGGGGAAAGAACAGTATTACGAAATGTTTCTGGTAGCATTATGTCTCATGATAGAATTGCATTAGTTGGAGCTAACGGAAATGGCAAGAGTACATTTGTGAAATTTCTTGCAGGCGAGCTAAAGCAAAAAAGGGGAACTATTACTAGACATCCTAAACTTAGAATAGGGTTTTATCATCAAGATGTAGTAGAAAATTTACAACTTGATTCAACGCCTTATGAATATTTAGCTGAAAATGCAGCGGAGTTTACTCAGCAACAAATTCGCAATCATCTTGGCAGATTTGGTTTTTCTGATGATAAGATTTTCATAAAAATCGATAAATTATCAGGCGGAGAAAAGGCGCGTCTTATTTTTGCGGGTTTAACAGTGCATGCTCCTAATATGCTAATATTAGACGAGCCGACTAACAATCTAGATTTAGAAATGCGAGAGTCCTTAGAAGTGTCTCTCAATAATTTTGATGGGGCTATTGTGCTGATTACTCACGATCGCACTTTTTTGAATAATATCGCAGATTCGATATTTGTCGTCGCAGATCAGACGGTTTCGCAGTATAATAACGATGTTTCACAATATGAGAATTATACTTTAAGCAAAAGAAAAAATAAGTCTCTTCTTTTTTTGGAATGATAAACAACATTGAGTTTCAAGTTATAACTCTGAGGCATGATGATAGAGGGAAATTTGAAATAAAAAGCTATTGTCTATTTATGCTTATGCTATACGCAACTTTTTCCAGTGTGTTCAAAGCTTGATTTTTACTGAAATTCGAGATGGTGGGCGCCGTAGGACTCGAACCTACGACCCGCTGATTAAGAGTCAGCTGCTCTACCAACTGAGCTAGGCGCCCAAACCACGCAATCTTTTATCACAAAATATTGAGGAAGTCGAGTGAAAAAGATGTAAAAAAATGCTATATGAATGTCGAGTATGTTAAAAGTGTCGGTTTTTGAGATTGTTCAGCTTGATATGGTATTCTGATAAAGTTGCAATCTCTATCGAATTTATGATAGAATGCGCGACATCGCCGTGCTCTTTTTGGAGTAATTGATTGCTTGTTTCTTGCAAAAATGCGATGTTTGGCGTATTATATATGGGTCTGAATATTTGAAGGGTTTATTATGCTTGCAGTGATAAAGACAGGTGGAAAGCAGTATAAGGTAGCTGAGGGGGATTACCTCTCTTTGGAAAAGCTTCCAGCTGCAGTAGGCGAGACGGTGAATTTTACGGATGTTATGCTTGTCGAAAATGCTGGAAAGGTCTCGTTAGGAGCTTCTTGCGTTGGCGGTGCGACTGTTGTTGGTGAAGTTGTCGCTCAGAAAAAGCGTGACACTGTTTTGATTTTCAAGAAGGGTCGTCGTAAAAATAGGCGTCGTAAGAATGGTCATAGGCAGCCTGTAACAGTGGTAAAGATTAGCAGTATTAATTGTTAGGAGAAGTAGATGGCTACAAAAAAGGCGGGTGGTAGTACTCGTAACGGTCGAGATTCTGAAAGTAAACGGCTTGGCGTGAAGCGTTTTGGTGGGCAGTTTGTTTTGGCTGGAAATATCATTGTGCGTCAGCGAGGCACCAAGGTTAAACCTGGTCGCAACGTAGGCATGGGGAAAGATCATACACTTTTTGCTACAATTGATGGAGTCGTACAATTTGCTGATGGCTCTCGTGGCAAGATGGTTTCCGTATTACCATTTAATTAGTGGGATTGTTTTTCCAAACACAGTTTTACGAAATCTTCTACAGAGATTTGTTCGGCTCGGGTGTCGAGTGAGTATCCGAGTTGGGCGAGTCTCTCGTGTGCATTTGGGATCAGTTTTTCCAGCGCTTTTATTACTTTTTTTCGTCTCTGACTAAAGCATGAGTTGAGCATTTGCTGCATATTCGAAATCATTTCGTCGGTTTGTGTGATTTTGCGCGGAGTGAATTTTACTACTGTAGATTTGATCTTAGGTGCGGGAAAAAAGCTTCCGGCTTCCAGTGTCTGTATTTTTTTCACATCTGATAACCACTGAGATATTACGCTAATTCCTCCATAATCTTTTGAGTTTGGTTGAGCGCATATTCGATCGGCTACTTCCTTTTGAAACATGAGTAGTAATTGTTCATATGAATGGAAATGATGCCATAGACGTGATAATGCAGCTGTCGAAACATTGTAGGGAAGATTGGATACTACAATGCTAGGGTTAATTGTTGATAGATCAAACTGCAAAATATCAGCTTCTATAATTGTTATCGGGAGATCAAATTCTGTTTTTAGCTGAGTCCAAGCATCAATCCAGCGTTTATCCAGTTCAACCAAATACAATTCTTCCAATTGATGTGATAGTAGTTCTACAGTTAATCCTCCTGGTCCTGGTCCTATTTCGAGAATTTTTTTACCATTTAAATCGCCTAGGTTACTGACAATGCGCTGATTAATAACGGGATCTAATAAAAAATTCTGGCCCAATTGTTTGCGAGCCACGTGAGAAAAACGATTCAGAATATCACGAGCAGATAATGTTTTCGTTTTATCCACAGTGCGACACCTTATTTATATTTCTCGTTTATAGTAATTTCAGCTTTTCTCCGCGCTTCTTGTAATTCTTTATCTGCTAAGACAGCCATTCGTTCTCCAAATTGCTGTTCGCTAATTTCCTCTTCAGTTGGATCTGGGATTTTTTGCATCTTTTTATTGAGTACACAAATTAAAAATAATGCATCAGGAGTCTTTTGAATGCTGCTAGTGCTTCCAGCAGATAACGATGATATAACTGTGCGTATTGGCTGTGGTAGGGTGTCCTGAACGGCATTTACAGGCTCAGATACATAACATCCGGCAGCTCTTGCTCTCTCTAGTAATGATTCAATTGTACTATAATTATTGCGTAAATAATTTAGAAAACCTTGTAATTCTTCCATGCTATGTCCGGCATTTGTTGGTACAGCAACTTGTACAAATTGAACAGAGGTTATATTGTTGCAACCGGCATCACGCTTATCTACCAATTTCAAAATGACATATCCGCTGGAATTGCGAATTGTTCTGCATTCGCCTATTTTCATTTGAGACAGAACGGCATACTCATCTGCTGCTAGTTGGCCTTGCCGGATCCAACCGATATTTCCTCCTCGCGATGCCATAATTCCTTCAGAAAACTGTCGAGCTACGTTTTCGAATACAGCGCCTTTAGCAAGCATGGCACTAATATGTTGAACTCGTGCAGATACTTCACGTTCTCGGGAATTGTCGACAACAGGAAAAAACATGCGTTGCACCTGATAAGAAGCTGAATGACGTGCTTCTTTCAACTCTAAAAGTCTACGCTTTAAATCAGAGCGAGAAATATTCACGCTTTTTGCAAAACGCGCTTTTATATATTCCATCCACGAGAGATTATAGCGAATCTGATTGAGTATCAATTTTTTATCAATATTGTTTTTCTGTAATAACTGCTCGAAAGCCGTAGTGGACATATTGTTTTGTTGAGCGATATCAGCAAACGCGCCGTTTAGCATTTCATTAGAAACCCATCGCCCTCCATTAGCAAAACTCTCGAATTTTTTCGCACATTGCCATCGAAGCTGCTCATTTATCATCTCAGCTAGAATTTGCTGTTCCATCTGTTTGCGCATAGAGCTGTCTATCTGTCCACCAGATGAAAATATAACGAGCTTTACTCTTTCTTCCAGATCTTTTGCTGTGATAATAGCACCGTTGACAACCGCCACAATTCCCGCATATTCAACTGTAGTAGCCATTACTGCAGTTGCCACACACAAGTGTAATATTGCTGCTAATCTCTTCACACCTATATCCTTTACTTACGTTATATAAAACCACACGCAATGTTAAAAATACTATGAAAAAAAATAGAAATCAAACGCAATGACAGTTATACTTTGGCGGAAGGAAAGAAAATGCAGGTTTTAGTAAGAGTAACATTTTACAAAATAATCGGTGTGATGTTGAATTCTGCTGTTGTGTTGGCATTTTGCGCATGGATTGTACAGTCATCACGCTATATTTCTCTGATTAATAAACATCACATTGCGCTTAGCAAATTTATGCAGCTGATTTCATATTTGGCTGTGGATATTTTTGCGCTTATCTTACCTATAGCTTTAGCTATTGCGGTTGGGTTCGTCGGTTATCAATTTTGCGTTAATAGAGAAAGTGTGGCTATGCAGTCTGCAGGTGTTTCTCCAAATTATATGCTAAGACCTGTGATAGGGGTAAGTGTTTTAGTGATAGCCTATTTATATTGTAGCTATGCTTATTTATCTCCTTGGGCATGGAGTAATTTTCGTAAGCTAGAATTTAATTTGGTAAATAATATCCATCCGCCAGAAAGCGCAGGACCAGTTTTTGCTAATGGAGATTTTGCGATCTATGCCCAAAAGTATGTGGAAAATTCAGGTTTTCGAAATATATTTATAGTTGATAATAGAGAGCCTGCAAAGGTGTCGACTTTTTTCGCTCGTAGAGGTGTTTTACACGGTAGTGCTTTTGTGCTTCACGATGGAGAGCGTATAGAAATAGATCGAGTTAGCAAACGCGATAATGTAGCGACATTTCGAACCTATAGATGTGATCTTCATGATTTTTTTCAAGTGTCTCGTAAAAAAGAACAGCCTAATGAAAAGTTTTTACATGAGCTTTTAACAGACTCTGAGGATATATCATTGCGCGCACTTTTGCATCAGAAGATGACATCGCCTTTTATTGCTCTGATATTTGCTCTGGCTGCATTTATTGCAACTTTAACAGTTCCATACACTAGAAAGCCAACGCATAAATATATTTTGATACTGACAGCATATGTCATATTGTTTCAAGGAATATATTTTTGGCTTTTTAATGCTGCGGCAAAAGACGCAAGTTTCATTGTTGCTGGATACTTATTTACAATAGTCTGTTTGATAGCAGAGATTATTTATCTGTTGCGAATGGTGATGCGATGAACAAAACTATTTTTCGCTATATTTTTATGAATCAAATAAGAGCATTGTTGTTCGTAGGATGCTCAGTATTTTGTTTGATTATGCTATTTAACTTCGCTGAAGTAACACGTAGATTTCCGATTTCTCATTTAGATGAATTCCTATTTGCTATTAAATTATCATTTCTTGGAGTGCCTTCTACTTTTTGTGAGACACTACACTATGTGTATTTTATTACCGCTACATTGAATTTGTGGAGTTTAAGTCGCTCGCATCAATTGACGATTTTGAAGGCAGCAGGACGTTCTCCAAAGCAAATTTTGGCTCCATTTATTGCTTGTGCAGGATGTATATCATTGATATGGCTATTCGTGTTACATCCAATTGGAGTTTATTCTGATATGTTACGGTTGCGAGCTATTTCAAATGGTACGGTGGTTGGTACGCAGAATGAAAATATATGGGTGGATCATCATAAAAATAATCAATTATTATTTTTTCGTAGGGTGAATGCAAATCATATAGATAGGTTATGTATTTTTTCTAACAGGGATAATTCTCGTATATTGGCTGATAGTGCTGAAATTGTTTCATCTGGTATATGGAAATTGCAAAATGTTGCTATAGTAAAAAATAGTAGGATTTTTCACAAGGACACAATGGATATACCAAATGTTCTTTCAAATGAGCTGGTTGATATGTTGTCTCAGCCGCCAGAGCGACAAGATATTTACAAGTTATACAAGGTGCATCAAATAAGGCAACGTGAAGAGGTTTCACTGCGTTCTTATGAACTTGCTTTGCATAAGTTATTATCACATTGTATGAGCTTTATTATGTTTGCGTTGATTGCAGCTGTAATATGTTTTCCTATAAATCGCTATAAAACAAAAACGAACATTGCATTGAAGGTCATTTTTTCAGGAATCCTACTCCGATTTGCCGATAATGTTTTTGAAGCATTTGCGCATAAAGGTATTATTTCCGTACAAATGGCATCTTGGACTATGACATTGGCGATGATTGGGTTTAGTTTAGCGTTACTTATTTGGAGAGAGGCATGAAGAAATATTTACTTGCTTTTTGTTATGCTCACGTGTGCTTCGCAGAAAATGTGATATTCGTAAACGCAGATAAGACCAACTACAGGGCGGATAAAGTATCATGTTCAGGAAATGTCATTATTGTATATGGTGACTACGTTATTTCAGCGGATAATATTGATTATTCTTCTGAGAAAAATGTTGTTGAGGCGCATGGCAATATCGTTCTAAAAGATAAGCTACACAATACTTATTTAGCAGATGAAATAGTGGTTTCGCATAATTTTGCTGCGGGTAGAGTACGTAATTTTAAGGTGATTTTGGCTGACAAATCACGTTTAGCTGCGAAGCATGGAATAATTAAGAATAAGAAATATGATCTTTATGATGTCATATACACGCCGTGCTATGAGTGTACAAAATCCGGGGAGCTTACTTGGCAGACTACTGCACAGCGAGTGACATTTGATCCTGAATCTGTTGTTGAATATCAAGATGCAAGCTTAGAGCTATTTGGTATGCCGATGCTTTATCTGCCCTACATAGCGCATGTTAGTCCGAATTTTAAACGCAAAACAGGATTATTGGTTCCTGAGTTTTCTTCTTCTTCTTCGAATGGCATTATCGTACAGCCGAAATTTGTATATTATGCATCAGATGCTCAAGAGATACTATTTAAGCCAATTATCACAAGCAAAGCGGGTGTTATTGCATGGACTGAATATGGATTGAGATTCAAAGACGGTATTTTCACATTAGATGGCAGTATTACTGACACAACCTCGATAAAGCATTTATGGGGAAATTTGGAGCTGGATCACAACAGTTTAGATAAAATAAAGCGTTCGCGTTATCGTGGCCATTTATTTTCCAGTTTGCGGTATGACATTAGTGACATATGGCGTTTTGGTATGAATTTGCAATTGGTATCGGATAAAGGTTATTTGAAGCGTTTTAATCTGCTACCCGATATTGGCTGTATTACTGAAAGCAATGTAAATTTGGAAGGATTTGATGGAGACAACTATGTTTCTGTGAGAGGGGTATTTTTTCAATCGGCGATACCTCAATTGATTCCCAAGATTTTACCTATTATCGAGCGTAATTATTCTGATAATGTTTTTGGTGGTACGCTCAACCTAGATCTGATGTTTACTAATTTAATATTTCCGCAAGATCGCAACTCGCAGAAATTACTAGCTGGATTAGCCTGGGGTAAAGAATATGTATTGTGGGGTGGACAGCTATTGTCTATCAAGGGAAGCGCATTGCTGCGATCTTTGCGTGTTAGTGAACATACTCATTCTAGTTATAACTCTCAGACGGTGATTACTCCTCAGCTAAGTTGTTTTTGGCGCTATCCTCTTGTTATGGATGGCATGTGGCACGACATATTATTTACGCCGATTGTAGGGGCGATCGTAGGCAGCAATAGCAAGTTTATAGATGCATTTGAAAATTATTTCACTGAATTGAACACTTTAAACATATTTAGCGGGAATCGATCGATTGTTCCTTATTCTTTGGACTCGGGAAGTCGTATTTGTTATGGTTTTCGTGTTGCTGGATACAGTGATGGTAGTAATTTATACCAAGTTACTATTGGTCGCTCTACAGAATTATCAGGCATTGTTCCCAATGTTGAGTCATCTGGTTTAGTATTCAGGCATTCTAACATAGTTGGAGCTTGTGATATATTTCTCTCGCAAAGGTTTACGCTTTTTTCCCGTGGTAGTTATTGTTCTCAGACGAAGGATTGGACTCGTGCTGAAGCTGGATTAGCCTATAGAACGCTACATTTTGATTGTGATGCTACTGTATTTCGCGGAAAAAACTTTTTTAGCAATCCATTTGTAGATAACGTGATTGGTGTTAACGATAATTGGAGTATCAGGAGATACAGAGGTGTAAGTTTGGAAGGTAGCTATAGGATAGATTCAAAATGGTCTGTGTATGGTAGTGTATCATTTGGGAATCCCATTAGTGAGGTAGATGTTAGCGCAACTAGATCTCATGATAAGATTAAGGTAATTCATCAAAAAATTGGTGTTGGTTACAGAAATGAATGTATAGATCTCCGATGTGAAATGGAAGAAAACAAGCATAGAGGATGGGATCTGAAGCCAGAAAAAATTGTTCGCGTTACCGTGTATTTTAAGAATTTAGGTATATAGAGAAATATACTTACTACTCGTTAAGATTTCTTGTTTTTAGTATTTTTTTTACAGTATGAATGCTATACTGTGCATGCACAAAGTAGGATTTACAATGAGAACAGATATTTCCGGGTTTCCAGAGTTTTTACCTCAGGAACAACTTTTGTTTAATGATATGGTACGAACCATTATGGCCAGCTATGAAAGATTTGGTTTTGTGCCGATGGATACGCCGGCTATTGAGAGGCTTACAGCTTTGTTATCCAAAGGTGATGATAACGAGATTTATGGGATTTACAGGTTATCGGATCCTGATGGAAAAAAGGAGTTTGGCTTAAGATTTGATTTAACCGTGCCTTTGGTACGATATGTCATGAAGTATCGAGGTGAACTACTATTTCCGTTTAAGCGGTATCAAATATCACCTGTATGGCGAGGTGAGCGACCTCAATATGGTCGTTATCGGCAATTTTACCAATGTGATATTGATGTGATTTGTGATGAAGAGCTATCGATAAACTATGATGCCGAAGTTGTTGGTGTGATTGTTCGTACACTAGTTGCGTTAAACATTCCTCATTTTCACGTGCATTTAAACAACAGAAAAGTGTTAACAGGTTTTCTAAAAACAGGTGTGCCGGAAGCTAATATTTCGAAGGTCATTCATCTTATCGATAAGATGGACAAGATCTCCATGCAAGATTTTGCGGATCAGATTGCGGCTCTTGGAATTGATGATGAGTTTTTAGCAAAAATGCGAAATTTCCTCGAAATAGAGAAGAGGGGAGACAATTTAGAAATAATTCGCATTTTGAAGGGCTTCAACTTCAATGAGGAGTTTAACCAAGGTACAGCTGAGTTGGAAATGGTATTAGATCAGCTTCGTCAAATTGATATTGAGGATAACTTTATACAGGTTTCCACAAAGCTTGTGAGGGGATTATCTTACTACACTGGGACTGTATTTGAAGCAACTTTAGACAATATGCCGGATTTTGGTAGCATAGCCGGAGGTGGACGCTATGAGAATCTGGTGATTGATGGATCTGCGAAAAAACTGCCAGGTGTTGGTGCGAGCATCGGCGTAACTCGTTTAATTGCCAAGCTGATAGAAAAAGGGCTTTTTGTTGCGAAAAAAGCTTCTACTGCGCATATTATGGTTACGAGTCAGAGCAAAGATAGCATTGGAGCCTATATGCGCATCGCAGAAAAACTGCGTCGGTTGGGTTTGAATGTTGAGACATATTTGCACGAGAAGAGCTTGGGTGCTCAGCTTTCTTATGCTAGTAGGAAAGGGATCAAATATGTTCTGATCGCCAACGAAATGGAACTTCTTGAGGGAACTGCAATTATTCGTAATTTGGAAACAAAAGAACAAAAGACGGTAAGGGTCGAGTACCTAGGCAATGACGTCACGAAGTTTATGTCAAGTTAGTTTCGAAATAACAGATTCGTCATCGTCGAGTATTTAGACGATGACGTCACGAATTGGTATCAAGTTTGTATAAATTAGCTTCTTAATTATATCTGAGTGATTAGCAGTAAAAAACTTGATGAAATTTTGTTAGTTAATATTATGTAGTAATAATATAATATACACTAGATTCGTTGCGAAACGATATAGATTTATAAAATAGTGTTGAAATATTTGAAAGAATATATGTAATCTATCAAGCTATTAACAACAATACGACAATAGAGTGCGAAAAACTAACTGTTAGAAAAAAATCTTGCTGTAAGTAGTGCCAGTGTGAGATTATAAAACTTTGACCAATTACGAATACAATGAGGTCTTGGTAAGCAAATACGCAGACCTGCAAGAAGTATCAAGTGTGAAGCTCCATACTCAAAAGTCTCGCAAATAAGATTCTATTAGAACCATTGTAATATTGAACATATGTTCGTTTAGCTAAAAAAATTTTATAGAATAGTCAATCATAATCCCCACCACCCAAAAAAAATTGCAACATAGGATAAATATTATCTTTGGGATCTATTAAATTCAATTAAATATCAATACTATATATAATATCCCGCTCTTTGCTCTTGTAATAAACAACCGACATTTCGAAATGCAGCTAATCATAACTCGCTTAATTTTAAACGACTCAAGACTTGCTTTGAAATTTGCTTTAAAACATGCTTCGAAACTTGCTGCTTAAATTGCAAGAAACTTTTACGAAGCCTACATATAAATGCAATATGTGAACGATTTTTCTGTTTCATGATGATTCTCCTTTGTTGATTTGAAAAAAGATTAATAAAAAAAGACTAATCTAGATTATGTTTATAATATATCACGCGCTTTTTTACTGCGCAACACTTTTGTTTTTTTATATTGGAAATCAATGAGTTAGTATATAATTTTGCTATCAAGGACTGACGCGAATTTGATGGGTAAATTCTTCGTTTCATAATAATTCTCCTTTGTTGATTTGAAAAAAGACTAATAAAAAAGACTAATCTAGATTATGTTTATAATATATCATGCTCTTTTTTATAGCGCAACACTTTTATTTTTTTATGTTGAAAATCAATAGGTTAATGCATAATTTTGCTATCAAAAACTAATCAAATAATAAGTTTTTTTAAAAAAAAAAGGGAATAGCATACACTATCCCCATATAGCAATCCTAAAAATGGAAGAAGTCTCGTAACAATCCACCCAGCCTTTTCTCATGTACCTCAGCTGGCTCCTTGGATTCAGGTCTTTCATGGCGCAGATTATGCATAAAACGCCCTATCGGAGATCCCCATGAATCCTTATGGATCGGCGCTGATTGACTCGTGGAATCATCTCTCCTCATGTTTCGCGCACAATCTTCCCTTCGACCATCAAAACCATTATTGCAATGAGGATTGAATTGCTTCACAGCATGCCCTCTAAAACGAGGCTGCTGATACATTTCCTCACTAAAAGCCTCCATTACCTCTTCATATGCCCTCTGAAAATTATTCATTAGCTTTTGTAAATGAGCACGCCTTTTTGCAAAATGATGCTCTTCATGATTAAGATTCCTGTTCTCAAATTTCGGACATGATACCATTCCCTCTGGCCTCCTACCCTGCTCTCCACGATATACTACCGGATTTCCTCTGCGTACCGGAAAATCATACGAATCGTTCTTTTCATCCTTTACATGAGCACGACCATGCTCATCAAATTCCATACGCCCATACCGCCTGTTCGTATGCCCTTTTTCACCGTCAAACTGCGTGCGTTTTTCATCAAATGCAATCGACCCATCCTCATTTGTATGCATCTCAAAACTGCTACTATAGCCAGATATGTCTCTACTACCAGAATTATCAACAGAATCTTCTCCATAGCAACCATGGGAAAGACCCGCAAAAACCATCAAAAATAATACACTCTTCTTCATACAAGCTCCTCCTAAATAGCGATATTATAAACCATATAAGATGAAAACATACATATACTAAAATGTACACGCTGTCTTCATTTGTATCATAAAATTAAACGATTAAAATAAGGTTAACGATAAAACGCCATTCATCCACACATGTGAAGTATAAATCTCTTAACCCAATAATATGCTATATTGGTAAAATTTTATCACATCAATTCATATAAGTACTTTAAATTCACAATGTACATGATATAATATTTTTAGTTTATATGGAGTCAATAATGAATAAATTTGCTGCCGTTTTGTTGGGCGCTTGTCTACTGTCCGGATCTGCAAGTTGGGGAATGAATAAAGCTATTGAATGTTTTGTCGATAAAAATTGTGCCAGACTTCCAAAAGTTGCATTACTTATATGCGCTCCATTAGCATATGGCTGTTTTGATTATATCCGCACATCGAGAAAATCAGCCGAAACCCAAAAACTAGCAGAAAAAATTGCTAGCGAACATGAAGAATATAAAGAAATAGCGCAAAAATGTATCGCTGATTTGAAAACACAAGAAAGAAGTATTAAGTATGCTAGCATTGTATTAAGTTGTATTTTTGGCTGTTTAATCGCTGGTATGTCCAGTAGCATATTAGACGGAGATCTTATTGCCGTTACAGGAATAACTATATGTCTCGCTGTTTTTAATATTGGCATATATATTGAGGACTTACAATACATTGTCGATAAGAGCAATTCTATGTTGCTAAATAGTTAGCTCTTAATTTTTTGTGCAATATAACTCTCTCCTCACAAAACTCGCCAATCAAACAGAATGACAAATACATGAAATGTAGATCTTGCAAACCAATGCGATGTCGCATGTTGCAAAAAATTTTCTTTTTCTATTCACCAATCTTGTATGATATGATATTTTAAGTTATATGGAGATAATCATGAATAAATTTGCTGCTATTGTATTAAGCGCTTGCTTGTTGTCAGGATCTTCAAGTTGGAGCATGGGTCAAGCTATAGAAAATTTTGTAAAAAATAATCCCGCAAGATGCTTTAAAGCTGCTCTATTGATAGGGGTTCCATTAGCATATGGCACTGTCAACTACATTAGCGCATTAAAGAAATCAACTAATTCCAAAAAACTCATAGAGAAATTTGTCGGAAAGAGCATTACTGGTAACCATGAGTGCTATGAAGAGGCATTCCAATTATACCAAGATTTAACATTGAAAGAAAACACCCTTAAATTCACTTTTGTAGAAAGCTATGTGATTGGAGGTTGCGCTTCTGCGTTATCTATGCTTTTTGGCGCACGAGATCCTATTACAATTGCAGGTGTCGGCATAATTACAGCTGTTACCAATGTTATGGGGCACGTTCGAGAATTGAATTATATTACTGATCTGTGCGATATCTGTTATCAATATGAGCGATTCATTGATCTAGAACTGGTATAACAGTAAGGAGAGCTTAATGCTCTCCTCTCACAACTCGCAACACAAATAGCAAGTAAAATACATAGAATGTAAATCCTACAATGCCGCGTGTTGCAAAAAATTTTCTTTTTCTATTCACCAATCTTGTATGATATGATATTTTAAGTTATATGGAGTCAAAAATGAATAAATTTATTGCTATTTTGTTAGGAGCTTGTCTAATGTCTGGATCTTCAAGTTGGGGCATGGGTCAAGCTGTCGGAAATTTTGTACAAGACAATGCTACAAGATGCTGCAAAGCTGCTTTATGTGCGGGTATTCCACTAGCATATGGCTGTTTTAATTATGTTAGTGCGTTCAAGAAATCGGCTAAAACCAAAAAACTAGCAGAAAAAGTTATTAGAGAAAATGCATCCTACAAAGAAGTAGCCCTAGACTACCACCATGATTTAACACTGAAAGAAAATAATCTTAAAATTTGGTTTCTAACAAATTATATGTTCGGATGGGGAACTGCTCTCTTTTCTAAAATTTTTGGCGCTCGAGATCCTATTACAATTGCAGGAATAGGCATCATTATCGCCGTTTCAGCCATGATGGATAATATTTGTGACTTAAGCTGTGCTGCTGATATGTATTCCGGAGAGCTTCAAGCTATAAATCATAGCTAAAATTAACAAGGAGAGCTTAATGCTCTCCCAATGATCAAACAGAATGATAGGGCACACTCTCAGTCGGATACATATGATGTAGATCCTGCAGCAGAACAAAATGTGATATATCAAATATTTTTTGTTGCATTTTACAGTCTATATATTATAATAATTTTGTGTTATAAGGAGAAAATAATGAATAAATTTGCCAGTGTTTTGTTAAGTGCTTGCGTACTGTCCGGATCTGCAAGTTGGGGCATGTGTCAAGCTGTCGGAAATTTTGTAAAAAATAATCCTGTACGTTGCTGTCAAGCCGCCCTATTGGTGGGTGCTCCATTAGCATTGGGCTGTGCTGATTATGTAAATGCTCTAAAAGAATCAGCTGAAACCAAAAAACTCGCAGAAAAAGTTGCCAATAAAAATGAGGAACATAAAGAAGTGGCTCAAAAATGTATCGCTGATTTAGAGTGTAGAGAAACAGCACTTAAGAAGCATGACATTATGTCGAGCAGTGTGGTTGGATGTACCTCTGCCGTCCTGTCCAGTTTTTTTGGTATAAAAGATCCAATTGATATTGCCGGTATAGCTGTTGGTAGTGCTGTATTAAATCTGATGCGGAAGAGTCATGATTTGAGTCATGCAGCTTGCATGCACTCCTGGATGCTCCCCAATGAGTAATCTATCACGAAATTTTTAGCAACAAGGAGAGCTTAGTGCTCTCCCAATAATCAAACAGAATGATAAGCAAAATACATAAAGATCCCGCAAATAAAATGTATGTTTTTCTGCTTTATTTGTCTTGAATTTAATACAATATTTTCTATAATACTTTTAGTTTATAGGGAGAAAATAATGAATAAATTTGCTGGTGTTTTATTAAGCGCTTGTCTAATGTCTGGATCTGCAAGTTGGGGGCTGTGTAAAGCTGTTGAAAATTGTATCAACAACAATCCTGCAAGAGCTTTGAAAGTTGCCATATTTCTAGGATGGCCGTTAGCATCTGCTACTTCTAATGTCATCAATGCATTCAAGAAATCAGCTGAAGCAAAAAAAGTCATATGGAATGTTTTTACAGAGAGCGCCTATAGTAGCAGTGATAACAAAGTACGGAAGGCTCTCGACTTACACGGCAGTTTAACAAGGGGGGAAGACAACATTAAAGACGGGATGATGTGGAACTCTATGGTGATCTTGGGCTGTATTAGCCCATTGATATTAATAGATCCTATTATAGGGCTAGGTGCATGCATCTATTCCGCTGATTACCTCATGAACTCTGATATTAAGCGGTTAAATGATAAGAGTAAGGAGTGCTTTGAAACTCTTGATATACCACGAATGCCTCACTAAACTTAAAGGGGAGGGCTTAGTGCTCTCCCAATGATCAAACAGAATGATAGGGCACACTCTCAGTCGGGTACATGGGATGTAGATCCTGCACTGCAACACAAAGGGATGACACGTCCAGCGCTATATGGTGATGATCCGAAAAAAGCAGATTTACCTCTCCGGGCGCTGCGTGTACAGACAGCAAGTTTTTAAAATGCATATCACCACTGCGAAACTCTTTGTTGAAACGAATCCTAGTTACATTATATATGTATAGACCACACAAAGCACGATTATTTTCGTCAGGCACTTCCCAGCAAAATCTGTTCAACAACAAGTAAAAACAGGCGCTATCTTCGTGAAACATATGATGAGAAACGTGCAAAATCGAATCTTGCAAAAGCGCCGATATTATATCACATTCCTCAAAGCTAACCGCTTTCAACTTCAACACAATTCACTACTCCTCAGTCTACAACATACTAAGGCAACGAATCAGACACATTGTTGTATATCCGAACGTAGCTATTACCAACCAAGCGAATTCCGCCGCAGATACACAATGCAATCAAGGATGCAATTAGTACATATTCCACCATCGCCAAACCTCGCGAATCATCCTTCAGAAGTTTTTTCAACAGCTTATACATCACTCATCCTTATTACGCAGACATCCTGATTATATTTGATAAAAGTATATAAAAAGTTAATAAAATTATTTTTTAGTTAAAAGTAGATCGATTAGCTGATACAAATTGTAGATAAAATGAATCAATGCTCGTTTGATGTTATACAATATATTATATGCTCTGATATGAATGTCTTTATGTTTAAAAGGACGATGGTCTTTTATATAGGATTCCGGCAAAACTTGCTTCACCAATCGCGGCTCAATTCCCAGTAGTCTCAATCCAAATTGCCAAGTCGCAGTCATATAATGATCTACCGGCATGCAAATTGGATAAAAATTGTCTATTAATCGTTGAGCTGCTTTTCGAGAAATAAGATAGCATCCTGCATGTTGAACATTAGCAAGATATGTGCATAGAGCATGGTCGCTGTCAGTCTTTAAGATTTCTACAGGCCAGCCCCTGTGAATCAACTCAAAAAATACCATATCCCATAGTTTGTTGTTACAAACACAAAAATCTACGTGAGTTTTCAATATCTCTGGATCGAATTGTACATCATCTTCAAAAATTAAAGCGTAATCATATTGAGACTGCATAAAGACTTCCCACACACGCATATGACTCAATGCACAACCAATAGTCCCAGGCTCAGGATACATTTTAAAACGACGTAGATATTCTTCAGGATCGTAGTCAACATCCTCCAATGATATATTCCTTCCGTCAACAGCACTGATCCTTTCTACAGGAAAACCCAATCCTTCTATAAAAGGCAACACGAAATTTAAACGTTCTTTAGCGCGATCAAGATTAATAAGATAAATACATAAATTATTTTCATTCATGCAGTGTATACTCCACTAAATACATGATGTGCAGATCCTGTCTGTGACACTGTATCACCACATGAAATGCTCAAATCTCCTCCAGATTGATGAACAGAAATATCGTTTGCAGAAATAAGCCCTAAATGTCGAATTCCGCACGCTGCAGCAGTAGCTCCACTAGCACATGCCCTGGTTAAGCCTACTCCCCTCTCAAATACTCGCAGATTTATCGCATCGTCCGATACCAACTGCGCAAATGATACGTTAATTCCATGAGCAAATATTCTGTGAGTGGCTATTCGATCACCAATAAGTTCAATTATATCGTCAGAAGGTAACTCTTTTAACACAATAACTAAGTGTGGATTGCCCACAGATACAGCGATAACAGCAGTCGCATCAATAGAATAATCAGATAAATGATCCACAAAATTCGTAAGCAGCTCGTCTTTTGTCCCAACAGCCGTTGATGAAAAATCCGGCTCCCCCATATCGACTCTAACTCTGCCATCTTCGCATATAGTCACAGGATAACTTCTTTTGGCACTAACCAAATTACATGATGAAATCCCTGTACGCATTTCGACCAGCTTGCCTAAACAACGAGCAGCATTACCGCAAATTTCTGCTTCACTACCATCACAATTGAAAAAACGAGTTCGTAATCGAAACAGATCATCATCATTGTAAACAACCACTAAATCTGCACCAATCCCTTCATGTCGATCACAAATCTTCCTCCAAAATACGGCACTATCTTCTGGAATATTAAGCTCATGTATCAAAATAAAATCATTACCTAAACCATGCATTTTATCAAATTGCATTACAATTCCTCAGTATCTTTAATGTAAGATTCTTGCCATGTTCTACTGCAGGCTGATCAAATGGATCAATGGATAGTTCTCGACAAACACCAATGACTTCCAGCATAAAATGTGCAAAAAGCCCACCTAAAACACGCGGAGTTAAATCGCCAAATTCAATTGTACGAACAAAGCGACCAGCCTCCTTCAACGCTATAAGAGTCCCTTTGTACTGAGCAGCAAAAATATCTGATACCTTCTTCCCTCTTAAATAATCAAAATAATCCGTGTCTATACTCAAAGAAGAAGTCTGCTTTTCAAGGAAAAAACTGAAACATTTGTCTGCAGGACCATCCAAGTACAGTTGAAGCTGACTATGCTGATCAACCGATCCAACCGCTAAAATCGGTGTTATTCCTTGCCCACATTTTCCCGTGCTTTCAGCATATAATTGCTCCAGCCATTTTCCAAAAGCAATCAGTTTTTCGCCATAACAAAAGAAAATCTGCTGACGTAAATTATGACGATAACAATCTGTAGTAAATGCTATCGCTTCACGAACAAATTGCTGCTGCAATGTCTCTCTGACTCCAGCATATATCTCTCGCGGATCCACTCCACACATGTAAGCCGGTAACATCCCAACCGGCGTAAAAACAGAAAAACGCCCACCAATCGTCTTCGGATGATCCACACATGTTATGCCATGCTCCAAAGCAAGACGCTTCATAGAAGAATCTTTATCTTCCGTGATAAAAACAAATTGCTCACCAATAGCGCCACCCGACGATTTTACCTTCTTCATCGCTATAAGCGTTTGACAAATCGTTTCCAATGTCTCTCCAGATTTAGATATACAAAGAAAACCGGTATTGCAAACATCTAAATCAGAAAACAAATCAATCAAACTATCCGAATCTAAATTGCATACAAATCTCAAGTTTTTGCGCGAAGATAATTGATAAATAGCCTGCCCACCTAAACTCGATCCTCCCGTACCAAATATAATAAAATTAGGATACTTTAGCCAACGAGCTAAGCTTATATCATCTAATACTGATAAATTAGAATCGTCATTTGCAATAGCAACACACTCGGGAATTTCAATGATAGTCTGAACCTGTGATAGCTCTTTAGAATTGATAACTTCATGTTTAATCTGCATTTTTTTCTCCTTTCAAACGCCATATAATTGTAACATTCGGACGATGATTAAACAGCTGTAATAATATACCGTTTAACTTGTCTACAGAAAATTGCTTGACAAACTCCGTATAACCACTCAAAAAATCAAAGCTGTAATTTATGCGATTCGAAAACCAATCTACAGCATCAATAATATCCATATCACGAGTGTTATTCTCAGATATAATCTCTTTTGATAATTTCAACAACTCTTCATTGCTAATGCCAACAGTTGATAACTGCGTAACAGCCATAACAGCTTCCTGCTCCAATTTCAATAATTCATCCTGAGATTTTGCCATTAGTAAAATGCGCACATACCCACTATCTCGCTCCCAAAGAGATGACGTAATCGTAACAGCCGTCGCTAAATTAGATTCATGCACCAATGATTGTGTTAAAGATCGCTCCGCATGCGCAACAAAAAATTCTGCTGCTAATGCTTGCTCAGGATTCGTATAATATGATGGAACACGCCACAATAACTCCACACTGGCACTGTTAGCCTGCGTACTTTCTCTCTCTAAATGTACATGATTATCTGAATAAATTGGCTTCATTCTTTTGGTAGGCAAAGCAATATCTATAACAGGTTTATCTTGTACCACAGCATCATCTGTCTTGGTTGAATCAGCCTCGCTCGACTGCTTTTCTTTGTGAGCTTCCGCTATATCCTGTGGTACAGGAAAATAGCTGAGAACCTTATCATCCCAAACCTCAGATTTAATATTGCTAACCACAATGAATTTTAGTCGCTGCGTAACATAATATTGTCGGTGAAATTTTTCGATATCCTGCTCGTCAATTGAATCAAAATCACGTGCAGTCGCAGCTAATTCATCATTCAAACTTCCAATAAGAGCCAGCTGAATATCTCTTTCCATCGCAAATTTATCAATCTGATATTTCTGCTCTAAAAGTTGTAACACATCCCTCTTGGCTTCCATAACAGAATCAAGTGTGTAATGTGGATCAAAAAATACACTGACAAATACCTTTAAAAAATTGTCAATATCTGAATTGTTTCCATAAAAACTGTATGTACAGCAATCAGATGTAATACTCGCTGAACATTCAACTCCAAATAAAGCCGAATTCTCTCTGATTCTATCTTGAAGCTTTTGCGCAAAAACCTTGTGATGCAGATACGCTATCCCAGGCCGACCATCACGATTACCTACATCCAAGCAAATAACCAATAATAACCTATCCGTTTTCTGCAAACGCATCAGTATTTCCGACACCCCACTGTCAAGCTTGCGATATGTAACCCATCTATAAGATTCAGCACCAACAGAATACATCAGACAGAATAATGCGCCCAATACCTTCGCAATATTCTTCAAACGACACCAAAAAACTATTGATTCAAACATGGCGGAACTATAAGATTATCTTTAGGCAACGAAGTATCTAACTTGCTGTCCTCATAATTGCTACAAGAGGCCAAAGATAATAACAACAATAAACTAGCAATCTCTTTCATGACTCTCCTCATACGATTTCCACAATAACATAGCAATACCTATTGTAATAGCACTGTCAGCTATATTAAACGCTGGCCAGTGAAATGTAGAGATGTGAAAATCAAGAAAATCTACTACACTACCTCTACAAATGCGATCCACTAAATTACCACAAGCTCCCCCTACAACAGCCGCAGCCTGTAGACGAATACCTCTCTGGTTCAAACTCCAATATATGAAGCCAATAGTGACTAGTATCGGTATCAATATTAATACAAAAGATGGAAGACACTTCAACATGCCAAAACTAACTCCTGTGTTTCTCACATGCACTATGCTGAAAAACGACGTAACCTCGTAACTCCCCCATAACGGAAGAAATTTCAGCAGCCAAAACTTGGATAGTTGATCTGCAATAAACACAAGAGCAAATATGATTAACGCCCCAATACCTTCCGGCATCTTGTGCATAATTTATCCTCATTCAAATCTTTGACAATCTGCCAGCAGCGCTCACATTTTTCTCCTTCAGCAACCACTATGTGAACCCCTATCGGCACCTCTGCTAAACAAAATGCATGCTCAGGAATAGGTTCATTGCGAATCTCTACCTCAGATGTAATAGCAATTTCTGCCCAGAAATCCGTCCTCTGAACAGGTAAAAATCCCTTCGGATCAAATACTATAACTTTGGCCTGTAGACTCGATCCAACCAAGCGATCCCGTCTGGCTATCTCCAAAGCAGCGGTCATTACACGTCTCGCAGATCTTACTTCTACGAATAGCTTGTTTAATTCATCATCTTTCCATTCTTCCGGAGGAACCAAAAAATCTTGCAAATGTACACTAGTATCTGCATCAGATTGCCCATGACGCTCACGCCACGCCTCTTCAGCCGTAAATACAAGAATAGGAGCTAGCCAACGAATCAAATACTCAAATACATGATTTAACGTATAACGATAAGCAATACGCTTCGGATCGTCTTCACTATCGCAATATAAACAGTCTTTACGAATATCAAAGAAAAAAGATGATAAATCATTCGAACAAAATAAATGCAATAGGTTGAAATAACGATTTATATCGTAATTATTCACATGCTCCATTAGCTGTTCATGCATTTCCGTTAGTCTGTGCAACATCCATCTTTCTAACTCAGGCAATTGATCCCTAGACAGCTCCTGTGGCTCATATCCAGATAATCCGCCAAGCAAATAACGTAAAGTATTGCGTAATTTTCTGTACACATCTTGAAGTTGTTTTAATACATTGTTCCCTAACTTCAAATCTTGTGTAAAATCACTGCTTGCAACCCATATGCGGAATATGTCTGCTCCAAGCTGAGAAATAATATCTTGCAAGGTAATGACATTTCCAATGGATTTAGACATTTTTCTGCCTTCTTCATCCACTATAAATCCATGAGTCATAACCGCTTTAAAAGGACTGTCTCCATAGGTGCCACAGCAATTTAAAAGAGAATGCTGAAACCAACCACGATGCTGATCAGAACCTTCTATGTATATGTCTGCAAGCGCTGTAGGATCATCTTTGCGCAGTACGTAAGCATAGGTCGAAGAACTTTCAAACCAAACATCTAAAGTGTCCATAACCTTGGAATATTGTCCTGCGTCATAATTGTCGCCCAATAATTCATGCACGCTTTTTTTAAACCAAGCATCTGCACCTTCTCGCTCGAAAATTTGCGCAACCCTCTCGATAACAGCAGGATCCCTAATTGGCTCGCCAGTCTCTTTATGCACAAATAACGGTAATGGAACACCCCACACCCTTTGACGCGATAAACACCAATCACCACGATTTTCGATAAATGAACGAATACGATTATAGCCCTGAGGAGGAATCCATTGCACTTGATCCACCTTCTCTAAAGCCTTTTCCCTGAGTCCTGTATCATCCATGCTAATGAACCACTGAGGAGTCACACGGAAAATAAGCGGAGCCTTAGATCTCCAAGAATGAGGATAACTGTGGGTAATCACTCCTTGATGCAATAATGCTCCCACTTCATCCAATAAACACAAAATATCCGGCTCTACCTTGAATATATGCTTTCCAGCAAATAGCGGAACCGATCCATAATATATCCCACCTTCATTCACAGTGCGAGGAACAGGAATATTATGCGCTTTACACGCCTTAAAATCGTCCAAACCATGCCCCGGTGCTGTATGTACAAATCCCGTACCTGTCGTAATTTCAACATGAGCTCCCTCTAAAAGAGGAACATCAAAATCATACCCTTTGCCCTTAAATGGGTGATTGCATATCATGTCTTTTAGTAGATCTGATGAAAATTCTCTTATTAATTCAACTTCAATAGAGGTCGTTTTACAAAAATCTTCCACGAGATCTTTCGCTATTAATATACGCTTTCCATTGGCATTCAATAGACAATATATGCTGTCACCTGCATAGCATATCGCCCTGTTTCCAGGAATAGTCCATGGAGTAGTGGTCCAAATAACACAATAGGCATCAGACAAAAACTCTACAGGCGTAGACTTCACTTGAAATGCAACATATATGCTAGTCGATTTCTTGTCCATATACTCAACTTCGGCATCAGCCAAAGCTGTCTGCTCCACCACCGACCATAATACAGGCTTTTCGCCTTGATAAAGAGTTCCATCAACTATAAACTTCCCCACTTGTCGCACAACAGTAGCTTCTGAAAACTTGTCCATAGTTAGATATGGATTATCCCAATCAGCGGTCAAACCAAGACGCTTGAATCCTTCTTTCTGTATATTGATCCAATGATTCGCAAAATCATGACACATATCTCGAAATTCTACAGCAGATACCATGTCTCTCGAACGACCTTCTTCCTTGAGTTTTTGCTCGATTTTCCACTCAATTGGTAATCCGTGACAATCCCATCCGGGAATAAGAGGGGCATCATAGCCGCTCATTTGCTTAAAACGAATCACTATATCCTTGATAACTTTGTTCAACGCATGTCCGACGTGCGGCGCACCATTAGCAAAAGGAGGACCATCATGCAAACAAAACTTCGGACGTCCCTTAAGACGCGCACGCTGACGCGCATAAAGATTACTCGTATCCCAATGAACAAGTAACTCGGGCTCCTTAACAGATAAATTGCCCTTCATTTGAAAGCCCGTTGTCGGTAAAAAAATTGTATCTTTTAAATTCATAAAAAACCATCGTGACCTCTGCTACAATAGGCTAAAAACCATTCACAAGTCAACAGTTTCTATCATAGCAATTGCATCATTAAATTAAATGAGCAACTCAATACCTTAACAGGCAGCATTTATATAAAGCGGTCTAACTGCGGTAGCAATCTCGGGATTATAGCAGTTTATAAAATGCAACGCCCGTCGAAAATCATAATTATTTTTAATATATTCAATCTCACTAAGCGCAGAATCCGAAAATGTCATATCTGTCTCTCCTATTACAAAAAGCGGAATTTTCGCAACTTTGTGTAAAAGGAAATCCGAAACATGCGTCGGCTTCACAACTCCCTTCTCATCTCCATATGCATAGTAAAAATGATTCTTTTCATTTTGTATCAACACTAGAGTATTACTCGCATTAATCTGAGAATTGTTTTGTGAAGCAAGTGCTAAAATTATATCAAAATAACTAATCGCAACAGACTCACATTGCAAACTAAAAGATAAGGCCTGTACCATACTTTGCGCAGTACGAATCCCTGTGAATGACCCCGGACCCGACGCTGTAATTATTCGTTTCACACCGCTCCAAGGCATATGTGATTTTTCCATCAACTCGCCTGTCAACCCAACCAAATTAGCCGTAGCATCTAAATCTTCATTGATTTCATAAATAGATCCATCATCACTTTGAATCGCAATTGAACAACGCTTCAGACACGCAGTAACAGCAATTACCGACATTTTATACGTCCTCCATTCACCTGTAACATCAATCCTTCATTTAATAAACGTTCAACTTCACGACCAAATACTTCATACCTCCACCCACCAAAACATCTAGCTTCATTCGGAGATATTATGATCTGTTTTAGCTCCTCTTTTGTCGCTAATAAATGAGGACATATGTTGTGATTCACCCCACATACATCCCTAAGTAATTTTAATGCAGAAAGCATAAGCTTATCATTGTAACTCACAATATGTAACTTATGAGGTTGTTTATCCGTTGATAAAGGTTGCTGTCTTATAAGATCATTCAACCGCACCATATCATCCTCTAACCAGTTCAATCGACCTACCTGAGTCAGATGATGCAATTGATGCAAATAAACTTTTCGCAAATAAAATACATCATTCGCAGAATAACATAACTGAGCATGAGACAGAGGACGCGCAGACCAATCACTGCGCTTCTCTTGTTTAGACACTGCTTTGTTACAATACTTGAGTACTATCTGTCTGTAACTTATATCTTGTTTTATGTCCAACAGCATTTCATACATCTGAGTGTCATAACAATTAATAACAGATATGCCGGCATTCCAAAGACATTCCAAATCTTGACGAGCAGCATGAAATACCTTCAATATCTTCTCATTACTGAATATTCCCACAAGAGGCGCTAAATTGCATTGTAATACATCAATAATGTAAACTTCATCATTAATTGCTAGCTGAATAAGACATAATAATAACGAATTAGTATCGCGCATAAATTCTGTATCAACCGCTATCAACTCCTCTTTTGATAACCGCTGACAACATTCCTGCAACAATTGATCATTATCTATAAATATCATGATATAACAGCACTATACGCATTCGGTAATTTTGCTAAAAATGCCTCTAACTGATTTGTCTCAATCGTGGGACCACACCATAACCGTAAATGAGGCTCCGTCTCTCTATGCCCAACAAAATCACAGCCAATATGACGCTCCTCACAATATCGCTCTAACTCATCTAAAAAATGCCATCGCTCAGAACACGAAAGGCCTCGATAGTACTCTGTCCCTATATCAAAACAGGCGATATGATGTGCTCGATATTTTTCTCCCACCAAAAATCCAAAAATTTGTTGAGATGAAATAAAACGCTTAACTGCACTATAGTTATCTTGTACGCGTTGCAAAAGAGCAGGCAAACCACCAATAGAATCAGCCCACAATAAAGTATTGTAATGATCCTCTAAACATAATAGAGATGGCGTGTTGATCGTCGCTCCCTCAAACAACGCTCTGTTCAGTTTTCCCTGCGTCTTTAAATTAAAAATACGAGGAATTGCATGAGTAGGTGAAAATTCTTCCAGACGCTTCACGGCATTTGGACTCAAAACCACACTCGCTAAACCTGCCTCACCACCTATGCCCTTTTGCCACGAAAATGCTACTGCATCCAATTTTTCCCACTCTATTTTCATGGAAAAAACCGCAGACGTCGCATCACATATTATTAAACCTTCTCTGCTATCAGAAATCCAATCTAAACTGTTAAATGCCAAACCAGCGGTAGTCGACGACAGACAAAAAACTATATCATGAGAAAAATCTAGCTGAGTAAGATCAGCGACATTTGGAAAATCCGCCCTAAAACAATTTACATGCGGCAACCGAAGTTCATTTTTGATGTCATTAGCCCAACGAGAACTAAAAGTACAATGCTCAACAATATCTATGGGACGTGCTCCAAGCAAATTCCACAACAGCGTCTCAACACCACCCGTGGCAGAACCAGAAACAAACCCAAGCATATAGTCCTCGGGAATATCCAGCACCTTACGCTGTAAATCCATAGCTCTTTTTATGAATTCTAACCCCGCGCGCGATCTGTGAGAACGCCCGACCAAAATCCCTGTAGGAGCTGTCCAAGAACTATGTCTCGCACATGGCCCCGATGAAAAAGAAATCATCCCCGCGCAATAGCCTTTTGAAGTCGATTCTTGTACGCCTTAAATGAAGCCATATTGCCCACTGTTTCAACCTCAGCCGGAATCATCTTCACACTCAAAGGATTCATAGCCCTGTTATTTCGAGCTACTTCTAAATGCAAATGGGTCCCAGTTGTAACACCTGTCGCCCCTACACTACCCAAACGCGCACCTTTTTTAATATGTTGACCAGGTCGAACACAATAGTTGCTCAAATGAGCATAACGACTTGTATAACCAGACGCATGCTTCACATCCACACACTTACCATAGGCACCATAGTAACATGCTCGTGTTACAACGCCATCTGAAATAGCAAATACAGGCTCACCATGCCGTGCAATATAATCTACACCTGAATGCATACGACGCTCACCCGTCACAGGATGATGCCTCATACCAAAATGAGAAGAAACTGTCATTTTCCCATTCAAAGGACGACCAAATGCACTTGCCGAACTATTAGACGCTACACGACTACCATCATCGTAAAAGTAGTCAGTCTTTCCATTATGCTTATATGCATAAACTGCAATCTTACGCTTCTGTGCACATAGCGAGGCATATACCAAATTGTTTTTCTGATCAAAAACAACTTCAAAAGTATCACCCTTTTTCAGAGCTCTACGAAAATTTATCTTACCTCCCAATCTAGCCTTCACACTATCAATCACCTTTGGAGGCAAACCAGCACGAATCGCATCCGCATAGAAATTGGTCCTCACACTTCCCTTTGCGTAGCGACAATTCGCAAATTCACCATTCTTAATGGTTTTTACTGCATTTTCACTTTTACGACGCGCTATCGTTGCTAACTTACTATCACTCCCGGCCTGATCCTGTGATAAACTGTAGGCCATCATCTGCTTAGAAAATTCGCTATTTCCAGCGTTCTCAAGCGAAAATAAAGAAGACATAGCTGCAATTTTCGCTGCATCCACGTTATCAGACGCGACAACATAGGACGTAACGTCATCACACTGTGTCGAAATATTACTTAGTAGATGTGAAACGCTCGGATAATAACCCGCCAAAAGAAGAATCGACCCACCAATCCATCCAACAAAACCGCTACGCTTCATATACAATCCTCGCTCACCTACCCTCGATCTAAATATATAGTTTTTTTTCACGAAATCAACCACTTTCATAATTTTTTAGTATTTTTGTTATAAGCATGTGCCGCATAAAAAGTTACTCCACTAAAATTGTATGTCATCAGCATGTTCATTATC
Source organism: uncultured Alphaproteobacteria bacterium (assembly GCA_944390775.1). Classification (GTDB taxonomy): domain Bacteria; phylum Pseudomonadota; class Alphaproteobacteria; order UBA3830; family UBA3830; genus CALXQQ01. The sequence goes on along the minus strand of CALXQQ010000033.1, from coordinate 77,996 downwards.
CACATCGCTCCTAGTAAAATATTTGCGAACCATCGCAACCGTTATGTTTTTTTTTAGCTGAAGCGCAAGCTTGTCGAGTGCTTTTAGCGCCTTTTTCAACGTAGACACATCTCGCGGAATTAAAGTAAGCAATACCCTCAGGGCTTCTTCACTTATAAAAATTCCGAGATCCTTCGTAAGTTTTTTAGCAATCTGTAAGAGTAATTCGTCATTTGGATGCTGAACTGTTAACAAAGGATACGATAATAAACGCGATTGCAAATCACGTAGAGATGTAGACATCTGTAAAGGATGTGTCTTTGTGAGAATTAATAAAAAACGTTTCTTCTCATTAAGAATATTAACAAAATGAAAAATCCAATCCAGCTGCGCTTGTTCTCGATATTCATCACAGTTGTCTAACACAAAATTACAATTTTCCGTAAACATATCTCTGGGTTCATATAGAAAACTCTCACGCAAAATATATACAGCATTTGCCGCTTGCGCCCATAAGGCAGCCATATGGGTTTTACCTGCCCCACTGGCGCCATATATAATAGCACTACTATGAATCCAATCAGGCCATTGCGCTAAATACTCAAATGCTGCGCGATTTTCTTCGCTCACAACAAAATCTTGCCATCCCAAATGTTCGCTGCTCTGAAAGTGAAAAATTTCCTGCTGCATCACTGTTTATATGATTGACTCGCCTTGAAATTACCCATAAAAAATCCTGCAATATTCTTTATAATTGCTGCAATTGGAACTGCTATCAGCACACCTATCACCCCTTCTAATTGGTATCCCGCAAAAAAAGAAAATAATATCCATAATGGATGTAATCCTGTTTTCGCTGTAATAAATTTAGGGGATAATACATAGCCTTCTAACAATTGTCCTACAACATATCCAGCTGTTATCAATGTAAAATTCATAAGATTCAGATGGGGAACATTCACTAATAGCACAATAAATAATGAAAATAACGCTCCAATAAATGGAATGAACGAAAATAAACCAGACATAGTTGCAAGTAACAGCGCGTCTGGCATATCCAATAAATACAATAACGCAGAATAATATGCCGTTAAAATAATAACCACGTGAAACTGGCCATGCAAAAAATACACTAAGGTCCTACGTATTATCGTAAACAGCTCCCGAAAAAAAGGACGTTGACGAAGCGGTATGCAATTGTAACAGTAAGCCTTCAACCGAGCCCAATCACGCAAAAAATAAAAAAACGAAAGAGGCATAATAATGAAAAATGAGAAAAATTGAGTTATAGTCGCACGCTGCGAAATAATCCCCTCTATTATAGATGCAAATATATCAATTTTTTGCCCCATATATCTTTGCAGCTCAACATCAATAGAGTTGATTCCTTCTTGAAATGGGATAATCGAATTGTTGCTAAATAATTCCTGTAAAAATACCATCAATTTCTTATAGTAAAGAGGCAAGTTAGCCGCTAATAATGATGCATATGCCTTCATCGGAGGAAAAACATACGAAAATAACATCACAAATAACAAGAGACTCCCAATTGCAAAAGTAGCGCTAACCAAACTACGATTAATACGATTGCTTACCTTATTCACAATGGGGACACATAAATATGCCAAAACAAAACCGGCGCCAAAAGAAAAACATATCTGAGAAAACAAATAGAAAAATATACTAACCGCTACTAGTAAAATCATCCAAAAAAATGATTTACCGTCTAAAGAGTTTTTGTAAAACCCACGAATATTGCCTTGCATATTCCGCTCCCGAATATAAGGTGGAACCCAACACTACTAAAGCTAGCACGTCCATCAAATACTGTACACTTGCATGATAGAAAATCAAGACCATGATTACATGCACCAATTGAATAGTTGTGTTTACTTTGCTCGCCCAGCTTGGACGCATTTGTAACGGAATTTTCCGTACCATACATAACAATACCGCTGATACAATCATCAAATCACGCAATATTATCACTACTGAAACTACAAATGGCACATAACCCAACATGCTCAAAGCACAATAGGCACAATCGATTAAAACCTTATCTGCCACCGGATCCAATATCGCACCAAATTTGGAAACAACGCCCAAACGTCGCGCCAAATATCCATCCAAAAAATCCGATACAGCAGCAATCACAAAAATAATCAACGCATACAAAAATTCATTTCGCATAGCGTAATATATGAAAATAGGAGTTAGTAAAATGCGTGATACTGTCAGAAGATTGGGTATAAGTTTCACAAGCGCAAATACCTTATGGATAACTTATCAAGTGAATTCACAAGCTTTGCATCAATAATGCAAACTACTCTCATTTCATCAAATTCCTGTATATGCATATGAAACTTGCGCAATTCCTTTATGTTAGCGACATAATCGGATCTGGGAAAAGCAACCCTAACCCGATCAGATGTAATAGCAATCTGCACATTATGCCCCGCATTGCGCAACAGCTGTACTACACCATCGCGCTTAAAACGATAAGTAAAACGCCCCACATATACAGTGTCGGATATTTTTTCAAAATCTATAGCATAATCATAAATGCTACTTTGAAGATTATTAACTGTAAAATTAGCAGATGTCGTATTAATTTGTGGAAACTCCGTCGATAGTAGGCTGTCAAAGGCTTTCTTAATCGAAGTATCTAACGCCTTCTGCTTGGCTTTGTATCCATTAATATCGACTTGCTTTACTTCAATATCAGAAATCTCGTAGTAAGACACATCTGAATAAATTTCAAAACATATGCATACTACGAGATATAAAAGTCTTATCATTCCACTATTTCTAAGCCACTAAAGAAAAAAGCTATTTCTTGTTGTGCATTTTCTTCGCTGTCAGATCCGTGAACAGAATTGTGCTCAATGCTTTCACCAAAATCTCGACGAATCGTCCCAACCTCTGCATTAGCAGGATTAGTCGCCCCCATAATTTGACGATTGAGCGCAACTGCATCTTCCCCAGCCAAAACCTGAACAACAACTGGTCCAGATGACATGTATTCACATAAACTATTGTAAAAGGCTCGCTCCTGGTGTACCGCATAAAATTGAGCCGCCTGAGCTAATGTCAGCCTTAGCCTCTTTTGCGCAACAATACGTAGGCCCGCTTGCTCAAAACGTGCATTAATTGCTCCTGTTAAATTGCGTGCCGTTGCATCCGGCTTTATAATCGATAGAGTCTTCTGTATAGCCATATCTAACCTATTCCTTTTTCCCAACCTTTTTGACTTTGTCGCCAGTAGTGTACACATTCATATTTATTTTTCAAGTGATTGAATAACGCAGATGCCTGCTGTATCTCTCTTTCAGAATCAGCAAAAGCAAAAACTAATCGTTTAAAATCAAATGGAAATTGCTCATATTCAAACGAATCTGCTAATAACAAAATTTCAGATTTATTCGGATTTTCTATTTTATTCGTTAGATAAACAGACTGCTGATCTGCAAAACCCAACGATGCATCTCCATGCGGAATAAATGCATTAGTAGAAAATGTCCAAAGCGTCTTGTCCAGAACCTTTATGCGCTCCTCAGATGGACTGTAAAACAAACATCGGGCGCCCGTTTGAAAAATCTTTTCCAAAAGACGCACCAAAGATTGAACAAAATGCTCATTACTAATCTGGTAAAAACTAACTTCCACCGCTACGCACCACTCTTATCACCAGATGCCTCTGCATCAGACTGAGGACTACATGTGCGCACACCCATCTCCAGGAAATTATGAAGTAAATGTACGCCAAATCCAGTCGCGCCTTTGTCACTAGGGAATAAATCTGTGTCCGTATCAGCAACTCCAGCTATGTCTAAATGCGCCCAATTTACACCATTAACAAATCGTTGCAAAAATTGAGCCGCAGTAATACTTCCCGCACGAACACCCGGTTTCCCCAAGTTACGCATATCCGCTACACTGGAATTTATCCCATCATCAAAGTACTGAGTTAATGGCATGCGCCATAGCTTTTCACCAGTGATCTCAGCTGATTTCAATAAATCCGATACCAATTCATCGTCGTTGCTAAACAAACCAGCAAATTCATGCCCCAAAGCCACAACAATAGCTCCTGTCAAAGTCGCAAGATCTACCATCGCCTTCGGATGGAAACGATCCTGTGCATACCACAACGCATCAGCCAAAATCAATCTGCCTTCAGCATCTGTGCTCAGAATTTCAATCGTTTGCCCAGACATCGATGTCACAATATCCCCCGGACGCTGCGCTGTGCCAGAAGGCATATTCTCCACCAAAGCCATAATACCAACTACATGTACCGGCAACTTGTTTAATGCAACAGCCTTCAGCAAACCTAATACAGTTCCCGCTCCAGCCATATCATAACGCATGTCTGCCATGCCATCATCGGGTTTCAGGCTGATTCCTCCGCTGTCGAAAGTCACACCTTTTCCAATAAAAGCTATCGGAGCGTCTTCAGAACCATTCCAGGACAATACCACCAACTTCGGAGCATGAGCACTACCCTGACCTACGCCCAATATGGCGTTCATTCCAAGCTGTCTCATGGCATTTTCATCAAGAATCTCAACCTTAACACCTAATGGCATCAATTCTTGCTGAGCTATCATGGCAAAACTTTCAGGATAAATAACGTTTGCTGGCTCCGCAACAACAGATCGTGTTAAAAATACTCCTTGCGCAATGTTACTAAGAGCTGCAAATTTTTCTGTAACTCCCTCTACATCACCAACGCAAAACTGCACTTTCTCCAATTTCGCCTTATTCTTACGTTTCGATATATATTTATCAAATTTCCAAGAACGTAACTGCAATCCCATAGCAATCATAGCCGGAGCACGAGAACATGGCATATGCACATCAGCAGCGTCTATATATACACAAATAGTGCTATCCAATTTCTCTGTCGCCTTATATATGTTGACACCTAATTGGGAAAGCTCCGCAGGTTTATATCTCTTGTCCTTTTCTCCAAGACATATAAGAACTATATGATTATACTCTTCGCTTGAATGTAGAAATTCTCGTGTCTCAAATTGCTTGCAATTAGCCCAATCTAAACGTTGCAAATTTTTTGTAATAATATTTTGTAGAAGAGAATCCAATTTTGTAGCACTGTCAGATAAGCTACCATCACTATAGACGCCTACTACAACACTGCATTTTTGAGGAACCTCTTTCACGAAAACGATATCGTTAACCATCTTCTAAAAACTCCTTTCTCATTATTCAACAGCATACTCCTAAATCAGAATATTTGAAATATTTTTGGTATTTACATTTGTTATGATCGAATAGAATAAATCCGTTTATCCTCCTCTATTTGCTCTAATCTTATATCTCCTGACGTATAGAAATCATCCGCTGGAACAGGTTGCTTATTCGCACGAAAATCCCTGTATTGCTGCCATGTAACATGCTCTCGAGATGCCAGCATTTTTTTATTATCATCACTCGTAAGCATATCCCGATATCCAGCAACAATAGTCCCGCTGAAAAATTCCGCCATACTGCCTGAACCATAGCTAAATAAGCCTATTCGCTTTTCAGATAAATCCTCTTCGGTATTATCTAACAAAGAAATAAGAGCTATGTACAACGATGCCGAACAACTATTCCCTATTATCGTATTATAAAGAAGGCTTGCATCGATGTTTTTTTCCGAGAAAAATAGATTGTTAGCTTTCCTAGCCATTTTTGTAAAAGGCGTATGAAAACATACTCTACTCAAATCCTCGCTGTCTAATCCACTTAATTGCTTGTATTGCTCATAACATATTTCCAGCGATTTCATATATGTATAAGTAGATAACTTTCCATCAACTAATGCTTCATCCTTCTTTACCGGACGCCAAAAATCCATCACATCCGTAGTGTATAATCCCGAAAAAGGCTCTATTCTCATAATCCGAGGATTCGCTGATACAACAATCGCTACAGCACCACCTCCTTGTGTTGGCTCTGCAGCTGAATCAAGCTCATAATGCACAATATCCGATCCAATAACCAAAGCACGCGCCTTAGGATAAAGTTGTACATGATTTTTCGCCATTTGAAGAGCTGCTGTCAGTGAATAACACGCTTGCTTAATATCAAATACTCTACACGATGAAGATAAATCCAAAAAATGATGCACATATATCCCCGCAGACTTTGAAACATCAAATGATGACTCAGTCGCGAAAATCACCAGATCTATACTATCCTTGTCCGATACAAACTGTATCGCGCGCTTAGCAGCAGCTATGCCTAGCGTAACAATATCCTCGTTGGGAGGAAATACCGCCATTTCAGTTTGCCCCAGTCCGATGCAATATTTTTGATAATCTACCTGCCTACGCCTCGCTAATTCCTCTAAGGGCATTAGATAACGAGAAGTCGTAAAAGCAATTGCATCTATTCCTATATTCATTTTTGCCTCTCAAGTTTGATGTGAGCATCCATTAGCTCACCGCGATTGGTCAACGCAGCCATAAGAGATAATTCCCCACACAAAGTCGTCGCGCCTATTATTGCTGCTAAACGTTTGGATGAATTTTCACACCCCATAAGTCTTAAATTTTCACGCACAAAAGCATGCTCTTTTCCGTTACCCACAACCCCAACTATAACGTTGGGAATTGTCACTGAAAAATACAAGTCCTCTCCACGCAAGGAAGCATAAGTAATACCCTGAGATGCTTCCACAACATTTGCACCATCTTGCCCCGTCGCCAAATAAATCGCTAATATGATATTTGCAAAATGTGCATTGGCACTTCGAATGCTACCAGCCAATATGCTTCCCAACATATTTTTCTTCTGATTTAAAGACACAATATCTTCTGGAGTGGCTCGCAACATTGCTCTACATATGTCCCTGGGAATAATAATCTCTGCTGCAACATGTTTGCCCCGTCCCAAAATTCCGTTGATAGCAGATGTCTTCTTGTCCACACAATAGTTCCCCGACACAGATACATACCGACATGGCAGCTCCTCTAACATATAGCCAATTACAGCATCAGAAGCTTTTGTCACCATATTATGCCCAGATGCATCCCCAGTAGCTATTGACAATCGAACATAAAGAAGAGGACCGATATTCTCTGCGGTCAGTTTTTGTAAATTCGCAAAGCGACTGGTTCTTGCAACTAAATCTCGCAGCTGCTCATGTTTTTGCTCCACCCATAACTTACCGCTTATTGCAGCAGCTAAATTTTCAAATTCCAAAATAATGGATCGAGCCATAGAATCTTGCACAATGTGTACTGAAATACCTCCGGATTTTTGCGATACCCTAGCTCCTCGACGCACCGAATACCAAAGAGGTGTCTCAAATGTCGCTAAAGGCACAGATACATTTTCATGCTTTCCATCGTATACAATATGAATATCTTCAACTATTTTTGTCGGAATAATTGTATCAATTGGAGCTAAACTAAATGGCATATACCCCTCAGCAATATAAAATTATAGAAAAATGCATGATGCACAATGATAAACTGCATCTCAGTACCGTGTGTCCCAGCTTTGGTGCCCAAAAGAGGACTTGAACCTCCACCCGCTTGCACGGACTAGGACCTGAACCTAGCGCGTCTACCAATTCCGCCATCTGGGCACTACACAGCAGAAGTCTAACACTTTCTATAGAAAAGTACAGAGGGTAAAAGCATAAATTACAATAAGATTCAGACATAGACATACTTAATAGCACTTTTTCTAAGTATGCTATTCACATTTCATCATTTATAGGTTAGTATAGCGTGCAAGTGGCGGGATAGCTCAGCTGGTTAGAGCAGCGGAATCATAATCCGCGTGTCGGGGGTTCAAGTCCCTCTCCCGCTACCATTTCAAATCTCAGCGAAAAATTGAATTGCAGAAAAGACTCAGAAGATGCGTTTTTTGAAAGCTATATAGATATTTCCCCTTTTCTCGATAAAAAAGACAGATAAATCGCTCTCTACAAAGTCGATAAAAAGCAGCTCTTAGAAAATTACCCGTGTTTATTTTTCAGCAGACTCCCCTAAAAAAAAACATAGAGATCGCGCTCATTCCATGAAAACCGCAGTAAATAACTCCTCGTGCACGACCAGTAGATACTGTATCGACTTTTTTCAGTAAGAATTTTTTTAAATAATTATTGCCACACTTTCTAAAAATTTTACGCTTTATTAACTTTTATTCAGTAGAATCAGAGTAAGATGATTAGTAGTGAGATATGGTTTATGAGTGATTTATCAGTTGTCGAAACACTAGCCAAGGTAAAATGGTTCAGTCCATACAAAGGCTTTGGTTTTGTAAGTGTAGAAGGTATAGCAGAAGACATATTTTTGCATTTTTCTGTGTTTGAGGCGTCAAGACTACCTAGTTTAGGAAATGGAGACATTATCCTGTGCCAAATTTCCCACACCGAAAAGGGATTTCAGGTCACCGCAATTAAAGAAATCGTGCAAGCTAATAAATATGTGGTAGACGAAGGCAATGAAAAAATTGTAAATGCAACTCTCAAATGGTTCAACTCTACTAAAGGATTTGGCTTTGCTCAACTAAGCACAGGTGAAGATGTCTTTATCCATTCAAATTTGCTAAAAAAACGTTCCATTAGTAATTTAGAGCCCAATCAGCAACTTACCCTCAAAATAAGATACACAAACTTGGGCTATGAAGCAGTTGACATCGCAGTGAATCCGGCGACATCAGGCTACTCAACAGAATCTGCAAACTAGATCGCTCACAGGACCAGTATCCCTAATAACAAACGTATTGGAATACTGGTTCTCACAAAAAGGCGAAATGTTAAGTGATTCACACAGCAAATGAGAATCACTACCATCCAATTGCACAATCATCAATGATCGCTCACACCAACTCATAATTTGCTATGACAGTTTGAACGTCATCATCATCTTCAAGCGTGGATATAAGTTTCATCAAAGAAGCAGAGTCTTCCTCTTTTAATGGAACTGTAGTCTTCGGAATCCATGTAGTCTTCGCTTCTAATGGATCTCCAAATTTTTCTATAAGAACATCTCTTACAGCAATAAACTTTTCTGGTGCAGTCATAACGATGTACTGTTCACCTTCCGCGAAAATATCATCAGCACCTGCATTAATAGCAACCTCGAACAATTCTTCTTCCGACATCTTATCGGAGGAGTAAACAATATAGCCAGATCGATCAAACATAAAACTTACACTGTTAATATCGCCCAAGCTCCCGCCAAACTTAGAAAATGTGGAACGCACAGCAGACGCAGTTCTATTTTTATTATCGGTTAAACCTTCCACTATAAGCGCAACTCCATTAGGGCCATATCCTTCGTAACGCACATTTTGATAATCTCCACTAGCCTCACCTCCGATTGCTTTTTTTATCGCTCTCTCCACATTATCGTTAGGCATATTTTCTGCTCGAGCATTTATCAAAGCAGAACGCAAACGAGAATTGCTTTCTGGATCTGCCCCTCCTTCCTTCACAGCAACCGTAATTTCTCTAGAAATTTTGGAAAAAACCTTAGCACGTTTCGCATCCTGTGCACCCTTGCGATACATAATATTTTTAAATTGTGAATGACCTGCCATAAAAACTCCGCTTTTAATAGATTCAGACGCTGACAGTCTACTAGCCCCCAGCATCTTTTGTCAATGATTTAAGCAAGATGGCGCCCCATGAATCCAACGCCATTTATTTTTTAATCAGCAAAAACACCCTCAAAGGTTTCCATTTTTCACCTTGAGCGGTTTTTAGAAGCTTTTCCAGAATAACCAACCATCACTCTGAAATTTCAAATAAACCAAGATCAACTTTTCAGGACCAAACTGGCGTCCCCGACGAGATTCGAACTCGTGTTACCGCCGTGAAAGGGCGATGTCCTAGGCCTCTAGACGACGGGGACAAAAATCATACCTCACGCATGACGTAAGGTATCATATCAAAAAAACAATCATAAATCAACTCTAAAATCAATTTCACATAAGATTCACACTATTACTTCCCATTAGCTATGCAACGATGCTTGTGCAAAAAACCTGCATGAACAACAACTCTTAAAATGATTTCAGGAGTTCTCCCCACCCTCCAATAACCGCTATCACCATCATATGCTGGCTGCTCTTCTATTAGTCCTTGCTTTAGATACACCATATCCCCAACTTCTACATCGAACGGTTCAATAAAGTCCATTGCTGCTTTTTTAGCATTACGAGCGGCATCTTTCAGCAAATCTCCTTTAAATAGATTAAGATCAGTCAAAGAATAATGTACATCAATATTTACCCATATACCCTCTTGAGCTATCAACTGTGCGACTACATGCCTTAAACGTTCTACTTTTGCAAAATCACCTATATTTAAGCTTAAAGATTCGTTTATATGGTACTCTTCCTCACCTGTTGATTTTCCGTCCTTATACTTATCTCTTTTATAATATACCCTATTAACATTACTTATTTCGTGATCTTGCAAACCACCATTTTTTAAAGCAACTAACAGCTTTTCTTTATCCCTATCACAATTTTGAGAAACTGTCTTAGGATCATCTGCGATAGATTGTAGCTGCACAGTCATAACACAAACATCAGATTTTACTTTTTTTTCCGCTACACCCTTAACTTCTACTAAATTGTGTCGCATAGAATAGTTATTAACTGCAAAATACCCTGTGCCCAACAAACCTGCACATAATATAGCTGAACACACTACACTCGTCATATTCATAAACACACTCCACTACATAAACATCAAAATCTATCAAATAATTTATATGCTATCAATATATATACAAACCAGTAACGCTTATGGATAATGTCCAACACCTTTATTTACGATCTGTTTTCAAAGCAGCTAAAAATGTTCCATGCGGGATCTTCACATTTCCAATAGCCTGCATCTTTTTCTTACCTTCCTTCTGCTTATCCAATAGCTTGCGTTTGCGCGAAATGTCTCCTCCATAACACTTAGCTGTTACGTCTTTGCGAAATGGCGCGATAGTTTCACGCGCAATAATTTTTCCACCAATAGCTGCCTGAATAGGTATCTTAAACATATGCCTTGGAATAAGTTCCTTCAGCCTTAAACACATCGCACGACCACGCGTCTCAGCACTACTGCGATGCAGAATCATAGAAAGCGCATCAACCGGTTCCTCATTAATTCGAATCGAAATCCTTACCAAATCACCCGGTTCATATCCTATAATTTCATAGTCAAAGCTGGCATATCCCCTACTAATCGACTTTAAACGATCATAAAAATCATACACAACTTCATTCAAAGGTAGTCTATAGGTCGCAAGAACTCGAGTGCCAATATAAGTTAAATTCTCTTGAACACCTCTCTTCTCTTCACAAAGAGCTAAAACACTACCAAGATATTGATCCGGAACAATTATTTTGGCCATTATCCATGGCTCTTCAATTGACGCAATTTTCGTAGGATCGGGCATGTCAGATGGATTATGTAACAATATCTCTTCACCATTGTTAAGATGAACACGATATTCCACACTCGGAGCCGTCGTAACTAGGTTTAAATTGTATTCACGCGTGAGACGTTCTTCAATAACCTCCAAATGTAATAGCCCCAAAAATCCGCATCTAAAACCAAAACCAAGAGCTTGCGATGTCTCAGGCTCAAAAGAAAAACTAGCATCATTAAGACTCAGTTTGGCAAGACTATCTTTTAATTTCGTGTAATCAACCGTATCTATTGGAAATATGCTGCAAAAAACTACAGATACACAGGGCTTAAATCCCTCTAATGCAGATGTTGCAGGATTTTGCTCCGTCGTAATAGTATCACCTACCCTAGCATCACTAACACTTTTGATGCCCGCAACCATAAAGCCAATTTCACCCGTCGATAATTGATCCAGCTCATATTGTTTGGGAGTAAAAAAACCAACTTTCTCTACTGTATAGCAGCTATTGGTCGCCATCATTTTGATTTTCGCTCCTTTTTTCAGAACACCATCCTTGATACGCACCAACGCCACAACCCCAATATAAGGATCATACCAACTATCAATCAAAAGAGCCTTTAATGGCGCTGTTTCATTACCACTAGGAGCTGGTATCGACTGCACTAGAGCTTCTAATACATCTTGCACCCCAGTGCCAACTTTCGCAGACACCATAAGAGCATTATCACAATCTAAACCGATAACATCTTCAATTTGTTCCTTTATCCGCTCAGGCTCTGCCGCCGGTAAATCTATTTTATTAAGCGCTACAATAATTTCATGATTATGATCTAATGCTTGATAAACATTAGCCAATGTTTGAGCCTCAACACCTTGTGTAGCATCAACAACTAGCAAAGATCCTTCACATGCAGCTAGTGATCTGCTGACTTCATAAGAAAAATCTACATGTCCAGGCGTATCAATAAGATTTAATTGATATGTATGTCCATCTTTCGCTTTGTAATTAAGACGAACCGTCTGCGCTTTAATAGTAATACCACGCTCTCGTTCTATATCCATTGAATCAAGTAGCTGATCATGAAATTCTCGAACATCTATTCCTTCACATAACTGTATTAACCTATCAGCTAAAGTAGACTTCCCATGGTCAATATGTGCAATAATTGCAAAATTTCGAATAAACTGCTGTTTCATTTGGATCTCAACTCTCCCCCACAACTTGCAACATATTGAACTATTTTCGCAGATAAATTATTGGCTTCATCTTCGTTTAATGTGCGATCCAATGCATTGAAAATCACCGAAATACCTATAGATTTCTTTCCCTCGCCAATGTTAAAACAATCAAATACAATTACATTGCTAACAATCGAATCCAACGAATAAATGCCGTTAACAATATCGCCAATGGACGCCGTTTCCGCAAATAAAAATGAAAAATCACGCGTAATGCTCGGGAATATCTTGGAATGAAATGCCATCTGTTTCTTTTCAAAAGACAACACTTCTTCCGCTATCAATTCAAAACACATAATTCGCTGGTTAATGCTAAATAATTGATTAATACGTGGATGCAATTCTCCAAAATAACCAAGCGTCTTGCGTCCGCAAATAAATGTCCCACTGCGAGACGGATGATAATAAGACGGAGCACTCGCCTCTACGCGCATCTTCTCAACACCACAATAGTGCAACATAGCTTCAAGATCACCTTTGACATCAAAAACGTCCCATTCTCTCACTTTGTTCAGCCAATGTCTTTCCAAAGCATTACCTACTCTAATACCAGATACATGAGTCTGCTGAACAGCATCGTCATAAAATACATGACCACATTCAAAAATCGTCGCACAGCTGTCGCCAAAATTCAAAGACCGTAGCGATGCACTCAACAAACTGGGAATTAAAGATGGCCTCATAGTGTTCATGTCAGAATTAATCGGATTGACAACATATATAAGCTTCTTATTTTCCCGAACTGCATCAGCCCAATCTTTTTTAATAAAAGGATACGAAACTATTTCAGATAAACCACGAGATACCAATAACCTCTTTAAATTTATCTGCAATTTCTCCTTATGCTCACCTCTGCCATGAGCACTATAATTCATCTTCAAGGGGATATCTGGAACCTTATCCAAACCATATATGCGCAAAACCTCCTCTATAAGATCCTCTTCTATAAGTAAATCAGATCGCCACGATGGAATCCTAAACGTAACCGATTTATCAGATTCCTTGCATACTGTCAGCCCTAAACCTTTTAGAATACAAATAGCGTCCGCCCACTCTATAGGACAGTTACTTATGGAAATCAGCTTGTCATAATGCAACGTTATAACATTACTATCCGAAGGACTTGATCCAAGTGTGAAAATTTCGCTAGCATCACCACTGCAATACTCTTGTATAAGCGAGGTAATTCCATCAAGACCCGATATGCAGCTCTCCTTATCAATTCCCCGCTCAAAACGAGCTCGAGCATCACTCACTATATTCAAAAAATTGCCTGTCTTAGATATTGCTGACGGATTAAAATAGGCAGACTCTATCAGAATATTTGTCGTATCATCGGAACAAGCTATGCCATCGCCTCCAATAACACCCAATACACACAGTGGAGATTTGCTATCCGCAGATATCAACATATCCGAACGCAACTCATGTTGCTTCCCCTTCAGATCAATAAACTTTTCTCCACGCGAGGCATACCTTATACCAAACGCTCCGTTAATCTTATCTAGATCATATATGTGCAACGGCCTACCAGTGTCGATCATATACCAATTAGCAAGATCCACCAGCAACGAAACACTATTGATACCCGCTATCGAAAGAGCATTTTTTAGCCAAACAGGACTTTCTCCATTCTTGACATTTTTCACAACTCGCAACGCCAACATCGGCATATAATTCAAGAAGGATTCAATATTATCCAGACTAATGTCTAACGGAAAATCACAAGTCGGCTTACAATCAGTATGGGATATATCTAGTAACTTGCCCACACCAGCTGCAGCTAAATCTCTAGCAATACCCCTAACAGACATACAATCACCACGATTAGGCGTAATGGCAACGTCCAAAATACCTCCATCAAATCCTAATACAGTGGAAACATGTTCATTCAAATCAACAGCTTGATCTAGGTCAATAATTCCATCATTTTGCTCTGGCAAAGATACCTCTGCATAGGAACATAACATACCTTCGCTCACAACACCTCGAATCTTACTACGTTTCAGAGTTATATCACTTCCAGGAACATATGCCCCTTCCATGGCAAGCACAGCTTTCATGCCTTCGCGAACATTGGTCGCACCACAAACAATATGATACTCTTTCCCCGTACCATCTATAGCTGTGCAAATATGTAAACGATCCGCATTAGGATGTTGCCCAACTTCTGTTATTTTTACTATTCTGTACTTGCTAAATATAGCTTCAGAATCAACTACCTCTTCTACCTCTAACCCTATATTGATTAATTTCTGCGCAATATCATGTATAGAACTTTGTGTATCAAGATGCCTTTTCAGCCAATTAAACGAAAAACGCATATATGATCCCCTTCTCTATCTCGTAAATCCATGGAAGCCAAAAACTTTTCGCCACCGCTCATCCGATTCAAAATATCCTCTTAAATCTGGTACTCCGTACTTTAATGAGGTCAATCTTTCTAATCCAAAACCAAACGCCATACCACGATATAGCTGACTATCTATATCCGCTGACTGCAATACCGTCGGATGTAAAACCCCGCCTCCGCAAATCTCCATCCAGTTTTCTCCACTGCCAAGCGTGATCTTGCCCTTATGCTGCGAGTAAGCAATATCTACCTCAATCGATGGCTCAGTAAATGGGAAAAAACTCGGCCTTATCCTCAAATTTACAGTATCCGTATTGAAAAATTTTCGCAGAAAATCAGTTAATAGCCATTTGAGATGCGCAAAGCCAACATCTTTATCAACCACCACACCCTCAATTTGTGTGAACATAGGAGTATGAGTCGCATCATAATCGCTACGAAAAACCCTACCTATTGTAAAAAAACGCGACGGCGCACCATGTAAACGAAGAGCACGATTTTCTACCGCTGTAGTATGTGTCCGAAGTAGTTTTCTTCCCTGATCATCCGCTAGCAAATTAACGTAAAATGTATCATGCATAGTACGCGCCGGATGATGCTCCGGAATATTCACCGCCGTAAAATTGTTATATTCATCGTCTATGTCAGGCCCATCAACAAATCGAAAACCATAGTTCGCAAAAATCTCCAAGATTTCCTCATGCACTTTGGTTATCGGATGTAGCCTACCATCCCTATATGTATCGCGAGCAGGCATGGATATATCGACAAATTCAGATGACAAACGTGTTTCCATTTCTCGCGCCGATAACTCTTCAAATTTTTGCACAAGACGCTGCAAAACCTGCTCTTTAATCGAGTTAATTTGTGCACCAAGCTCGCGCCTCTGATCTATTTCCATATCTTTCAGACCTTTGAGCATCAGCGTAACACGACCATTCTTGCCCAAAGTCGCCACCTTAGCCTGCTCCAATTCCTGAGATGATACACAGCGATCAATTAAAAACATACAGCTGCTGAGCAATTTATCTAATTCTGATTTAAGCACAGATCTCTCCATTGTTCTCTGTGCAATATAGCAGATTGCTGTAGCACAACACAATCTATAAGCTAATTGTAATTTATAAAAAGTATCGATTATGACTAATATGAGAAGATCTCACGATCTCCCCATATAAAACAATGTCTATAACCCAAAGAATGCTACTTCGCAGTTATTTTCCAATTTCCACTTAACAAGTTCATCTTGTTGTATTTTCCTTTCCGGAACACTGCGCTTATCTATTGCTGTGTTGTTCCTGAAATTAACAACTTTTAGCGTAGGATGTCCTTTGGTCATATGCACAAATTTTAACGCATCATCATAACTAAGATCATTATCAGAAAAATCTATGCATCTTATGTCTTGCATCTGACCAACAGGCATATTGGTAATACCATCTTTTATCTTGTTCCCCCCCAACCAAATAGCTTGTAAGCCAGTTTCATTGAAACTCTTGGTAAGAGCACCAAATATCTGACCATCAATCTCGCAATTGCACGCGAACAATGTCTCTAATTGCCCCATGTCTTTGATCGAATCTGCCAGTAATTCCGCAGCCTTTTCATCAAGCTGATTGTTGGAAATATTCAATGTATGCAGATTATGTGTCAAAGATAACCCTTGCGCAAACAACTGCATGATTGTGCCTGGTAGTTGCATCTTGGAGATATCCAAATTTTCCAGCATCTTTAGTTTTTCTAACGAATCTCTCAATACCTCAATACTTTCAAATAGCTCTACGCTACCATAGCTGTGAATATTGCCAAAAAATAACTTCAAACTCGTGAGATGACTTAATTCTCCGATATTTCCAAACAGATCTTTTGCATGAATTTCTGGCAGTTCTAGCATAGACAGTTCTAGCTGCTCCAGTTTTTCCAGCTTTTTCAAAGCCTTTATCAATGCATCTGATCCCTTATATGCACTATCATTCTTAATCGCGCCTATCCCGATCGTTAACCCCTTAAGACTTTGTTCTGAATGCCCAATTATTTCCGACAAAGTAATAAGAGCTGTACCCGTTAATTCCCCCAATGATAAGTTCAAATATTGAAGATCAATATGTGTAAGTAAAGAAGTTAATATCGCTTCAGCTTCTTCATCCGTACAGGTAGGCATACTTACTGTGATGGATTTCAGCTTTTCACGCTTCGAAAACACATCGGGAAACATCTGCTTCCCATCATCCGCGATTTTGCATCCATTAAACGACAAACCAACTATTTCCGCCGGCATACGCGTTTGCAGATTCTCCAAATGCTGCAATGTAAGTTTTTTATTACGAATCTCCACACTGGCTAATTTAGGATATTGATGAAAAAAATCTAAATCGGAAAAATCCACCTCTGCTGTAGCATCTGATCCTTGTACCGGACAAAAATGCTTATCAAAACTAAGCATATATACTGCATTATTATCAATGATAAGCCCAGCAACATCCTCCTTAGACATGCTATCGACCTTCACAAAGGGATACATCGCTTGATCTAATTCTGACAGTGTTTCATCACCATTGGTATCCGTTTTTGCTCCCACAGAACGACTCTCCTTGGAATTTCCGCTCACAGCAAAAACATTATCCGCAGTGCAACAAGACAGTAACACCGCAACAGTCATCATACCAACTACATATTTCATCATATACTACCTTCCTCCATAAATACGCCTAAAACAGTATTCAGATATAATAAAAGCACAGAAAAGTAAAAAACTTCTGAAGATTCTCTGTTTTGTAATTTTTTTACATCTCACTCTATGGTAATATTCCGATGTCAGCGTAGTAAATGGAGAAGCTATGGAGATCATTGATAAGATAAAGCGTTTTTTCTGTGCTGACACAGCAGAGACAAATTCAGATAGTTCAGCCAATACTTACAAACTTAATCCGGAAATATTGAGAGAATATGATATTCGTGGCATCTACAATGACACCTTATCAGATCAAGATGCATATTTTATTGGCAGAGCATTCAGCACATATCTAGTACGAAAAAATCTGAAAAAAGTATGTGTCGGACTAGATTGTCGTATTTCTTCGCCGTCATTAGCGCAAAATCTATCCAATGGCCTACGAGAATCTGGTGCTGAAGTGATATTCCTGGGAACATGTCACACCCCACTTATGTACTACACCGTCAACAAGCTGCAGTTAGATGCTGGCATCATGGTAACAGGTTCCCATAATCCGCCCGATTATAATGGGTTCAAACTAGTCGTTGGAACAGATCCATTCTACAGTAATGATATTCGCAAATTAGGAGATA
Source organism: uncultured Alphaproteobacteria bacterium (assembly GCA_944390775.1). Classification (GTDB taxonomy): domain Bacteria; phylum Pseudomonadota; class Alphaproteobacteria; order UBA3830; family UBA3830; genus CALXQQ01. Next base: position 59,717 of record CALXQQ010000033.1, on the reverse strand, counting down.
TGATCGAGCAACGCGATTTCCACGACGGAAATGGGCGCGAAATAATAATGAACAAAATTGCATCTAATTATATTGCGGATCTTACCTCAGATTTTTCATTTAGTAGCGATCTAAAAATAGCGTGGGATATTGGCAATGGCGCAACAAGTGCAATAATCAAGGCTCTAAGCGCGAAAATACCGGGCTATCATCATCTGTTATTTGAAGAAATGGATGGAACATTTCCCAATCGTCAGCCAGATCCCACAACACCAGGAAATATCGATGCCTTATGCAGATTAGTAAATCACAATGAGTTTGATATCGGTTTCGCATTTGATAGCGATGGAGACAGACTCGCAGTCGTAAACAAAGAAGGACAAGTGCTATATAGTGATCAAGTTCTGGAAGTATTCGCGAAAAATTTCCTACAAAAGAATCCCGGCGCGCAAGTTGTAGCTGATGTCAAATGCTGCAATCGACTGTTTGACTCGATTCGTACGCATGGTGGAATTGGTCTCATGGAAAAAGCCGGTCATTCTTTTATAAAAGCGCGAATGAAAGCGACAGGCGCACTATTAGCTGGCGAGATGAGTGGTCATTTCTTCTTTAAGGATAGGTGGTTTGGATTTGATGATGGCATATATGCAGCATTAAGATGCCTTGAAATTCTTAGCTCTGATCACGAAGCATTTAGCAATATTCCTTGTGGATTTGTATCTCCTGAATTAAGAATCGATTGTAATGAAAAATTTTTCGTAATAGAAGAATTAAGAAAAACGCTAAAAAATCAACCTCTGACATTATCTGAAATTGATGGCCTACGCGTTACTACTGAACATGGATGGTGGCTCATCAGAGCGTCCAACACACAAAACGCCTTGTCGCTACGACTCGAAGCAGATAGCGCTGAACATATGCAACAGTTGAAACAAGAAATCGTGCAATACTTAGAAGTATACATCCCATCCATCGCAGGAATTTTATCTAATGCATGATAGTTTTACAGATCTATTGAAAAGTAAAATCCATATATATGACCTGGTTGCGAAAAAAGTGCGTTTGCAACGAGCCGGTAATGACTGGATTGGACTGTGTCCTTTTCATAGAGAAAAAACTGGATCATTTAGAGTATTTCCCCAACAAGAAAGATATCATTGTTTCGGATGCGGTGCTCATGGTGATATTTTTTCATTTGTACAAGCAACCGAAAAAATTGATTTTAAAGAAGCCGTTAAATATCTTGCTGATCTATACGGCATACCGAGACCTCAACAGCACATCGTTGAAGCAAATCCACATAAAGCAATATATGCAGCACTCGACATAATTCAAAAATATTTCTATGAACAATTATGGCACACAAATAGAGGAGCAGACGCAAGACGTTATCTTCAATCTCGCAACATTTCCGAAGAATATGGACAAAAATTCCAATTGGGATATGCCACTGAAAATGACGAAATTCTCGAAATTCTGCGCAGCAAAAATTTTTCGCAGGATACCATTGTGCAAACTGGGGTCTTTCTGAATTCTCATTATAACGATCGAATATCAAATCGTTTTCGCGGCCGTCTTATTTTTCCAATTCTAGATAGCTCATCTCGGTGTGTAGGTTTTGGTGGAAGGTTGATCGTCAAATCAGATCGCGCAAAATACATTAATTCTCCCGAAACTCCTGTCTATAGTAAAAGCAATCTTCTGTACGGATATGCTGTGGCCCGCAGAGAAAAATTTAAGCATCTTATTTTAACGGAAGGATATCTTGATGTAATTTCCCTGCATCAAGCGGGCTATGGTGGAGCAATAGCGCCTCTTGGAACTTCCATCAGTGAAGCCCAAATTGATCTATGTTGGCGTTTACATGATACGCCCATTATTTGCTTAGACGGAGATATGGCTGGAATCAAAGCTTCATACCGCTGGCTTGATAAAATTTTATCATGTTTAAAGGCAGGAAAATCATTCAGATTTGCGCAATTACCACAAGATACCGATCCAGACATGCTAGTCAATAGCAACAATCGTGCTGTTTTCGATCAAATACTGGAAAAAGCTGTCCCGCTTGCTCAGTGGCTTTGGGACGGAGGATTTTATCTATATCCATCGAGCACGCCTGAACAAAAGGCTGCGGTAGTACAAACAATCAGTGAGAAATTGAAACAAATTAATGATCCTGCAATACGCAGTTTTTATCAACAGGACATTTTTAATAGAAAGCGAGCACTTTTTTATCCCAAAAAATCGTCTCATTTGTCTTCTTCGTGCGCGAAAATATCTCCTGTAATGTCGGCTGATGCAAGATTAGAAAAAATTTTTGTTGTGACTCTCGTTAACCACCCTTATATTATAGATGTACTGTTGGAGGATTTGGTCAAGATAGAATTCAAAGATAAAACCTTACAAAATATTATAAGAGAAATAACGAATTGTTATCAGCAGAGCTCTGAGAGTTCTTTTTCTACATTCATTGAGGATGTAAGAAATGATATAAAAAAGATGACTGATGATGTTATAGTATTCGCGCGTTTTGCTGGAGTAGATAGTAGTGATGAGGATGCATTGGATGGAGCACGAGAGTTGTTACGTATGCTGCATATGCGTCCGTCGATTAAACAAGAATTGAGAGCAGTATCTCAGTCACTAGAAACGACACTTTCTGCTAGTGATTGGGAAAAACTCAAGTCTTTGAAAAAAGAAGAGATGAAAAGTTTATATCAACGTAAGGAGTAAATTATTATGGCGATACCTGTAGAAGTTTTAAAAAATATTCCGGAAGAAACAGTTAATGATTTTTCTTCAGAGGCAGAAGAAATAGAATTTAAAAAATTGTTGCTCTTGGGTAAAGAAAGAGGATATATCACCTATGATGAACTAAACGATGCACTTCCCAAAGAGAAGTTTTCTACCGATAAGCTAGATATAGCGATGTCCAGCATAACAGATATGGGCATCCAACTAATAGAAGCAGAAGATGCTGAAACTTTTCAAGGAGAAAACTTACCTAATAAGGTAAATGAAGATGACGCTGCAATTAACATCGGTAATGAGGACTTATTGCACACAGATGATCCAGTACGCATGTACTTGCGTGAGATGGGTAGTGTTGAACTATTGTCACGTGACGGAGAAATCGAATTAGCAAAACGTATAGAACATGGTATGCAGGAAGTCATCAGTGGTTTGTGTAATTGTCCGAAGACCTTTTCTCAATTTGATCAATGGATGACAGACCTACAGAGCCACAAAATCATGCTGCGTGATGTTGTACAGCTTGATACGGGAGCATCAGATAAAATGGGAGATTCGTCTTTCGACGATGAAAACCTTGATGAGACAGATGAAGAATGCAACATCAATAAAGATGAAGAAAACATTCTGCCTGGAATTTTATCTCTCTTCGAAAAATCTATAGATCTCTACGAAAGAGCTGCTACGGACAAGCGTAATGCGCTTAAGTTCCATCAAGATCTTGTCGCTACTGTACAAGAACTGAATCTCAACAGCAAAAGCATTAATCAGCTGTGTGAAAATTTGTACCAGTTACATCGCAATTTAATTAAAGGAGAAACCGAGCTGTTAAAACTTGCGCAAGAGCATGGCATTAGTCGTGAAGCATTCCTGAAAGAGTATCAAGCACATGAAAGCGATCTTCTTGCTTTCCAACTAAAAACTAAAGATGGACAGCAATTTAATAAGATATGCAGAAAGGAATTATCCGCACAGCAAGAACTGGTTCAAAATATTGAAAAAGAAGTTTCGCTTCCTATAAATAAATTCAGAAAAATTGTTGTAGGAATTCAACGAGGTGAGAGAGAAACAAGTCGTGCGAAAAAGGAAATGATTGAAGCCAATCTTAGGTTAGTCATATCAATAGCAAAGAAATACACAAATCGTGGCTTGCAGTTTTTAGATCTAATTCAAGAAGGAAATATTGGTCTAATGAAAGCTGTCGATAAATTTGAATATAGGCGTGGATATAAATTTTCCACCTATGCCACATGGTGGATTCGTCAGGCAATAACCAGATCGATTGCTGATCAGGCACGTACTATCAGAATTCCTGTTCATATGATCGAAACGATCAATAAAATTGTCCGAACATCTCGCCAGATACTCAATGAAACCGGACATGAGCCAGGCCCTGAAGAATTAGCTCAACGGTTACACATGCCTATTGATAAAGTACGCAAGGTACTAAAGATCGCAAAAGAACCGGTCAGCTTAGAAGCTCCAGTTGGGGATGAAGACGATTCGCATTTGGGAGATTTCATAGAAGATAAAAACATTGCATTACCGGTAGAATCTGCAGTGAACGCCAATTTAAAGGAAACAACTACCCTAGTTTTGGCGAGCCTCACTCCTCGTGAAGAACGTGTGTTACGCATGCGCTTTGGAATTGGCATGAACACTGATCATACATTGGAAGAGGTTGGACAACAATTTTCTGTTACTCGTGAACGTATTCGCCAAATAGAGGCGAAAGCACTTAGAAAATTGAAACATCCAAGCAGATCACGTAGACTAAAGAGTTTTTTGGAGGCATAGAATGGAAATAATATTTTTACTAAAGAATGATCAAGAAGTACGCGCAACGTTTTCGCCAGGAGAAACCGTGTTACAAGTTGCAGAACGCAACAGAGTTCCTCTTCGCGCAAACTGCGAAGGATTTGGAGTATGCGGAACTTGTCATATATATGTTGAAAACATGCTAGATGATCTCCCAGAGATCACAGAACAAGAAAATGATACATTGGATAACGCTAGCGGATTGAAAATGTGTTCCCGACTTGCATGTCAACTTGTTCTAAATGAAAAACTAAACGGACTGAAAATACGCATTCCATAATGAGGCATATAGGTGGCTAAAAAATGTATAGTTGGTCTATCCGGAGGAGTGGATAGCGCTACGTCTGCTTTGATTATGCAACAGCAAGGTTACGATGTAATAGGCTGTAGCCTGTTGTTGCATAAGGATTCTTCGGCTGATGATGCATCACGTGTTGCTGAACACCTACGGATACCATTGCATATAGAAGATTGTAGAGCGCAATTTGAAAACAAGGTTATTCGCAATTTTATAGAATCTTATTGCAAAGGCCTTACACCAAATCCGTGTGTCATTTGCAATCGCAATATGAAGTTTGTGTTCTTAGAAAAAATTCGCCAACAATATAATGCTGATTATATTGTCACAGGACATTACGCTCGGCTAACCACTGAAGACGGATATATAAAATTGAGAAAAGCGCTGGATCCCAGCAAAGATCAAAGTTATTTTCTGTATTCGATATCTCCTGACATACTAAGACTTACGCACTTTCCTCTTGGAGAATTTTCAAAAAAGCATGTACGTCAAATTGCGCAAGAAGCATCCATACCAGTCGCTCAGAAACAAGATAGCCAGGATATTTGTTTCGTCCCGACTGGGAAATACCATGACTTTATATTACAGAATTCGCACATAAAACCTGAACCCGGTTCAATAGTATCAGAAGATGGTAAATGCTTAGGATCTCATCAGGGAATCATAAATTACACTATAGGTCAGCGTAAAGGACTCGGTATATCTGCATCCCAACCTATGTATGTTAAATCATTAGATGCGAACAAGAATACCGTAATAGTTGCAACACGTGATCAATTAGCAACCCAAATAATTTGGCTGGAAGACGTGCGCTTTATTAACGAAAAATTTTCAGGAGAATGTTCAGTAAAAATACGCTCTTCTTCTCCTGTATTAGAAGGAAATGTACAAGTAAATGAACATGGAATTTATTATGTACAACTCAAGCATCCGGAAACAGCAATCGCTCCAGGTCAACATTGCGTATTTTATAAAGACGATTTGGTCATTGGTGGAGGAATGATCAATCTCGCATCAAAACGAACATGCAACGGATGTACAAATTGTCGTTGTTCCTGCTAGTTTCTGTCGACACGCCACGTAGAACCATCTCTAGTATCTTCAATAATTATGTTTTTACTCAATAAGTGCTTGCGAATACTATCTGCCAATTCGTAATTCTTCTCTCTCTTCGCAATGAGCCTTTTTTCCAGAAGCTCTTCTATTTCACTTGGAGAAATCTCTGTGCCTTCATTAAACCATTCCGCCGGAGATTTTGCTAATAATCCAAGTAAGAAAGCAGATTTTTTCAATTTTGCACATAATAAATCAATCTGATCTTGATCTTCCTCACTGTAAATTGCATTCGATAACTCATGCAAACGTTGCAACGCCAAGGGCGTATTCAAATCGTGACACAGCGCTGTTTGTACTCCTCCGTCATCATAATGTATGTCGTCTAATCGCAGATCATTCTTGGCTCGTTTCATAGCCCCATAAAGACGATTCAAAAATTGAGTGCCTTGCTGCAATAACTGTTCCGTCCAATTGAGAGTCTTTCGATATTGTGTACTCAGCAATGCATAGCGAATAACTTCACCATCATAACGAGATAATGCCTCATCTAAACCTACAATATTCCCTATCGATTTGGACATCTTTTGTCCGTTAACAACCAGCATGCCATTGTGAATCCAATAACGAGCCATCGTACAACCAAATGCACCAAAATTCTGAGCCATCTCGTTTTCATGATGAGGAAAAATTAAATCTTGACCACCCGCATGAATATCAAATTGTTTACCTAAATAACGATGACTCATCGCAGAACATTCAATATGCCATCCCGGTCGCCCTTTACCAAACGGACTATCCCATGCAGGCATTCCTTCATCCGAAGGCTTCCACAAAACAAAATCCATAGGATATTCTTTGTACGGAGCCACCTCTACCCTACTCCCAGCAATCATGTCTTCTGTGCTGCGTTTCGACAACACACCATAATTCTCTAGCCTGTTCACTCGAAATAAAACATGACCATCAGCTTGATAGGCATACCCGTTATTCAATAGATCCTGAATGATATTGATCATATCATCAATATGGAATGTCGCACGAGGCTCATGCGTAACAGGTAATAAATTCAGCTTGTTAGTATTAGTATGAAATTCACCTATAACTCTGTCAGTTAAATCTCTAATAGTAATGCCTTCTTCACGAGCGCGTTTGTTAATCTTATCATCAATATCCGTTAAATTACGTACATATGTGACATTCTGATACAGCGTTTTCAATAACCTAAATAAAACGTCAAATATCACTAAAGGTCTTGCATTGCCAATATGCGGACTTGCATAAACCGTAGGCCCACAAACATATAATCTTATATTGTCTGGTTCTATTGGCTCAAAAATCTCTTCTTTGTTCGTTAATGAATTATATATCAACAAATCCATACACAGCCCCATTTTTTTCGCACATCACCGACGCTAACAAAGCAAAATACACCAATCCCTACAAACTCAGAAAAACATCATAGCGCTTGCAACACGGATGTTAATAGGTTAATACGATTCTTACGTAAATCCTTATCCGGACTATTAACCAATATTTCATCAAAAAATACCGTCACAACCTTTTCTAGCTCTATCATGGCTTTTAACTGCTGAGTAACAGAATCATCACTAACCGTACTGTCCAATTTTCTGTAGGAATTCAGTGAATTAAATAGATCAATTTCAGCAGGTTCTCGCAACAACGCAGTGTCCAACGTTGTATCAACATTATCAGCTACTATGTTTTGTATCCGCTTAATACAATCACTCCAACGATTTATCTCATCTACATGGCGACACCACACTGACGCTCTTTTGCATACCAACGCTACATCATCATTGCGTTTCAACATAAGATCTATAATGTCATGAGGAATATTTTCATTCTTCAACATGACCCTTAGACGATCAAATATGAAATTTATTACGCGAACAGGAACCGAAACATCCGCAGAAAATAAATTTTCAGCAATCCATCTGACCAATTGCAATAAATCCAACGATAAATCAAATTTCCGAATTATTTTTAACACACCTATGGCTGCTCTACGTAACGCAAATGGATCCTTCGAGCCAGTTGGTTCTTTTCCTATAGAGAAAAATGCAACGATCAATTCAAGTTGATCTGCCATGAAATATAGCGCACTGAAAATAGTCTCAATATCATCGGCTGTACTATATTGATCACGTATCGCATCGCATACACACTGATCCTCACCATCAAGCTTGGCATAATAACTGCCCATAATTCCCTGTAACTCCGGAAATTCCCCGACCATATTAGTCGATAAATCACACTTTGCCAGCTCAGCTGTACGAACCAAAAGATCTCGCGTATTCGATGATAACAACGGAGTACGAATCAAATCACATAGATATCCGCATACTGACGCTATGCGATCCGTACGATCCAACACCGTTCCTAATTGTTCCTGAAAAACTATTTTTCGCAAATTCTCTCTGTAACTAACCAAATGCTTTTTACGATCAACATCAAAAAAGAATAGCGCATCACTAAGACGTGCATTCAGTACACGTTCGTTACCGTTAATAATCGTAGCACCACCATCGGCAGCAATATTATTCGCAACAATCGCAAATTTAGGCGCTAATTCCCCATTCTCAACTATAGGAAAATATTTCTGATGCACCTTCATCGGAGTAACAATAACTTCTCTGGGCAAAGACATATATTGCTCCGGAATATGACCCACCAGCACAACAGGATATTCAACCAGACCCGTTACTTCATCCAACAAATCATCTGTAATTTGAGCGGATATTTTTTTTAATTGATCCGCAATTTTATTCTTTCTTTCATTCTGATCCACAATAACAAATGCTGAACCAATCTGTGTAAAATAGTCATCTGGTGTACGCGGATAAATCGCCTGCGGAGCCAAAAAACGGTGACCAACCGTATGATCACAGGACGACACCCCTATCTCTTGCAAACTAAAAGACAAGACATCGCCATTAAACAAACCAAACAACTGTCTCAAGGGTCTAACAAAATGAAAGGTATGTTCCCCCCAATGCATAGCCCGCGCCCAAGGGATCTGTCGAATCGCATTGCAAATTATATCTGGCAAAACATCCGCTGTTCTGCGACTGGCATGATCTAACTGCGCATAGAGAAAAGTCTTACCATTCACTTCTTTCTCTACACAATTTTCTCGGCTAATGTTATTAGCAACCAAAAACTTGTTTATTACCTCCGAAGATGCACTAATTTGTGGACCTTTTTTCTCTTCCACAAATGCAACTGTCTCTGACTCCAACTTCGCAACAGCAACAATACGACGAGGCGTTATAAAAGTGCGAACATTATCATATTTTACACATGCTGCCTCTAATCCCGCGATCAACAATTGCTCAAAATCTTGACGCACCTTACCTTGAAATCGAGCAGGAATTTCCTCTACCAAAATCTCTAATAAAAAATTATCCATGATTCACCTGCGCTTCACAACATGCCTTAGCTAATGCTCTAATACGCGCTATGCGCTCCGCTCGTTCAGCAACACTCAGAGCTCCACGAGCATCCATTAAATTGAAAAGATGACTCGCCTTAATACACTGATCATAAGCAGGCAATACAAGACCCGCATTTAACAAATTGCGACATTCGTTCTCCGCATCAGAAAAATGTTGCTGCAGTTTTTCTACATCCGCATACTCAAATGAATAACGAGAAAATTCTACTTCTTGTTGCAAGAAAATATCACCATACGTAATCTTTTCTGATCCTTCTCTCCCATTCCAATTAAGATCATACACATTATCAACTGATTGCAAAAACATTGCTAGTCGTTCAAGTCCATAGGTCAACTCAACTGTAACAGGGCTACATGTAATACCACCAACCTGCTGAAAATAAGTAAACTGAGTTATTTCCATGCCGTCGCACCAAACTTCCCAGCCTAATCCGGCAGCACCTAGTGTCGGACTCTCCCAATCATCCTCAACAAAGCGTATGTCATGTAAACGAGAATCTATACCAATAGCAGCAAGACTCTTTAAATATAATTCTTGAATGTTATCAGGAGATGGCTTCAATACCACCTGAAATTGATGATGCTTTTGTACACGATTCGGATTCTCACCATACCGACCGTCTGCTGGACGTCGCGAAGGCTGAACATACAGAGCTCTCCAAGGTTTCTTGCCCAAAGCTCGTAAAAAAGTATTCGGACTGAACGTCCCTGCACCAACTTCCATATCATATGGCTGCAAAACAGCGCAACCACAATCACTCCAATAGCGCTGTAACTCAAAAATTATACCCTGCAACCCCATCAACTTACTCCACAATTCACGGTAATCACAGGGATAACTATATCACATGTTAGAATTCTCAAAAAGTCACTTGCTCGATAATAGAGAAAACTCTACTTCCGCACCATTGGAAAACTTGCAGCGTAAAACTGATGAACCTGTAAGCCCCTCACCATCCAAAATAACCTCAGATTTCCCCTTTTTCGGAAAGCAGTTAACAATCTCCTGTGCACAGCCCTTGTCACCATTCTGCAAAACTGCACTCCAAAGCGCATGCTGCCCATCAGATACGGGAACAAACACTTTATTGTCCTCACTGATACGCAACACTCTCATATCTCCATAGGAAACACTGTGTCCAACCAATACCACCGAAACCATAATTTTCAGTAAATTTACCATGTTTTTCATCGTCGCACTCCTCTGTAATCCCTATACCATAAATATGTGGTTCTGTAAAGTTTTTTCAATACTTTTTTTTCAATACCTATGCGTTTTTTTTCATACCCAAACGCCAGCATCACTTATAACACATGATATGGTGTCGAATCAATCCAACAAGATAAAGAGACCCTGACACAAGAATCATATCTCCCTGCTTAGTGTTTGAAAATGCAGCAGAAAAAGCAGCAATTGGATCAGAATTCGCCATATAGATATTTGCATTATGCTGATAATTATCGATCGATAAAGTCTTGACAGGAGTTTCTGTCAGATAAATACGAATATCCCTCACTTTAGCTAAAATATTTAACATCGATGTGTGATCTTTATCTTGACAAATACCAACCACACAATTACAGATTCCATAATTATAAAAACTTAATAAATTAGTTAAACTGCAAATTCCCAACGGATTATGATCTCCCGATAAAAATACATCACGTCCCCTGTAAACTATTCTCTCCATACGTCCAGGCCAATAGACATTGCTCAAAGCATGCATATAATCTCGCCACTTAACTTCTAACGAACGAAATACTGTAACAGCCAAAGCCATATTTTCAGCCGCCCTCTCTCCAGGAATAGACATTTCATGTCGCTCGCCATGCATATCGAGAAAAAAACGTGGATAAATACCTTCCGTGTCAACAATACAAGTGTATGCGTCTGCCTCTATCCATTCTGCAGAAATTTCCCCTGTAATTTCCTTCACTCTTGCATCAGAAAAATGTGAGTGAAACACCTTGCTACCACTGCTCACTATCCCAAATTTATTCCTAGCAATTTGTTCTAAACTCTTCCCCAAAATATCTTCATGATCCATTCCGATAGCCGTAATAACGTTGATAGCATGCGGTATCGCATTTGTTGCATCTAAAGTCCCGCCAAGACCAACTTCAAAAATAGCGTAGTCTACATTCTTAACGCAAAAAAAATAGTAGGCTGCAATGATATTAAGATATTCAAAATAGCTAAAATTATAATGTGCAATGCGATCTCGCAAAATATTGAATACCCTCTGAAATTCTTCATCCGAAATATCCTCGGCATTATATTTGATTCTCTCATTGATTTTTTCTAAATGCGGAGATGAAAAAAAACCAACTTTCTTTCCTGAAGCCTTTAACAAAGTTTGTAACGTCGCAGCAGTTGTTCCCTTGCCGTTCGTTCCCGCAACCAAAATAACTCGCTCAGGATCCGGATCAATGCCTAACATGCTCAACGCATCCGCAACAATCATCGGTGAATGAGACTGAGTTTGTCCCTCTAAAAAATTTATAATCTTCTGCATTAAAATTCACTCTGTTTGAATCTATAATATAGCGCTATGAATAAAAGGAGAAAATAGCTTGGCACTACAATTATTCGGAACTGACGGCATCAGAGGAAAGGCAGGAAAATATCCCCTGACTCCAGATATTTGTCGAAAATTAGCATCTGCGTTAGCTTCACAATACTGCAACGGAAACAATCCATGTGTGCTTATAGGGCGAGATACACGTTACTCAGGCACAATGTTTGAATGCATTATCGCGGCAGAATTAGCCTCACACGGAATCGACGTACAATTACTCGGCGTTGTCCCTACCCCAGCCTTGGCGTTTATAACACAACGTAGCAATGTGTCCGTTGGCATCATGATCACCGCATCACATAACCCATATTATGATAATGGAATTAAGCTGTTCAATAATGCCGGCATGAAATTGGACTTACACGAAGAAGAACAGTTGGAAAAAGCCATATTCTCTGCACCGCAAATTGCAGATGAAATTCTGGAAATTGCAAACATCAAACATTCACAGGATTTATTATCAATCTACACAACACATTTGACCAATCTATTTTCTTCTTTAGAAAATGCAAATCTAAAACTTGTGGTAGATTGTGCCAACGGAGCATTTTCATATATAGCGCCATCCGTGTTAGAAAAGCTTGGTTTTGATGTGATCGCGATCAATAATCAACCCAACGGATACAATATCAACGAACAGTGTGGTGCTGTGTATCCGCAAGCACTTCAAGCAGCTGTGAAAAAATATGAGGCAGATATTGGCATAGCGTTTGATGGAGACGGAGATCGTGTAATCCTAATGGACGAAACAGGCAATATGGTGGATGGCGATCAAATATTAGCAATGTTAACTACACAGGGACCAGTTGTGTCTACGATCATGGCGAATAGCGCATTAGAACATTATCTCAATACCAAAGGAATATCTCTTATCAGAACAGATGTAGGAGACAAAAACATTGCCAAATACATGCACATGCATCCAGAAGCAATTCTTGGTGGCGAACCTTCTGGTCACATTATCATGAAAGAACACTCTATGTGTGGCGATGGTCTATATGTAGCTCTCGCTGTTATCCAACGTTATTGTGCAACAAAACCCCAAAAATTCAGCTTTTTTAGTCGTGTTTTTGAACCTTATCCAAGAGTCAGCAAAAATATAGCTGTGCAAGACAAATCTGTGTTACAAAATCCAAAATTTCAAGCCGAATTAGATAATGCAAAAACAGTGCTTGGACCAAATGGACGAATAATCGTGCGCCCCTCAGGAACAGAACCACTAATACGCATAATGGCAGAAGGAAGAGATATGCAAACATTAGAAACAGTCGCTTCACGTTTAGAAAAACTACTGTTGGAGGCCATATGATAACCCTTCTGATTTCTCTAACTGTGTTGTGGCTGGCTATATCTATTGCGCTGATCATTGTTCAACGCTCAAAAAATGCTGCGCTTCAGCAAGAGCTTTATCAGCTTAAAATAAGAGAAACAGAATATCTACAATTGAAAATTGAACACAGCAAATTAGAAGAAAGATGCAATATTCTTCAGCAATCAGAAGACCAACTAAAAGAGATATCGTATCGGTGTGCACAAATTGAAAAGGAAAAAGTTGCATTAGAAACCCGCCTCGCAGAAGAACAAAAATATATGGCAGAGCAGATAAAAACACTGAAAGAAGCAGAAAATCATCTCATACAAGCTTTTAAAGCGGCAAGCGCGGATGCTCTAACACAAAACAATCAAAATTTCATAGAACTGGCTAAAGCAGAACTGAACAAATTTCACGATCAACAACAATATTCTTTATCAATGAATTTAAAAAATGTATCTGATTTAACAAGCCCCATAAAAACTGCCTTAGATAGCATGGGAGTCAAACTTGGTGAGTTGGAGAAATCTCGCGTTGGTGCATATGAATCACTGAGACAACAATTGCAAGATTCTGTGTTACTACAAAATAATTTAAAAAACGAAATCGCGCACTTGCGTACTGCACTTAATACTCCTCATGTCCGTGGACATTGGGGGGAAGTGCAATTGCGTCGAGTCGTTGAACTTGCAGGAATGCTCGATCACTGCGATTTTGAAGAACAAGTATCAAGTAGAACAGAAGACAATGTGCGTGCAGATATGATCATCAGATTTCCCGATGGCAAAAATGTTGTGGTGGATTCCAAAGCACCGTTATCAGCATATCTTCAATCACTGGGCACAAAAGATGAACAAGAACGCGCTCGCCTATTGCAAGAACATTCCAAACATCTTCGCCAACATATAAACGAACTTGCAAAAAAACAATATTGGGTAAATTACACGCCAAGCCCAGAATTTGTCGTATTGTTTTTACCTGGTGAAATTTTTTACTCAATCGCTATGGAGCATGATCCACAATTAATGGAATTTGCAATGCACAAACGAGTATTAGTCACCAGCCCGACTACTCTACTAGCACTTCTTTGGAGTGTTGCTTGGGGATGGAAGCAAGAAAAATTAGCATCAAATGCTCAACAGATAATCAAAATGGGACAAGACCTATATGATAGATTGGTAACCATGTCTAGCCATATTGATGAACTTGGGAATAGCATCAAAAAAGTCGTAAAAAATTATAACGATACTGTTGCAAGCGTGGAAAGCCGAGTACTGGTTGCTGCGAGAAAATTTCCAGAACTCACCACATCTGGCAGAAAAATATTAGAACTATCTGAAATCGACAATACTCTGCGTCTACCTAAAAAATAATTATCAAGCTATTCCATTTACCTTTTATTAAAAGTTAGCCAGTTAAATGACAGCAGGAGGCTAATTATGCTAAGGCTAGCGATATTATGTTGTATATTATTTAGTAAAATTGCAGCAATAGACATGCTTAGCAATGTTTTACCATCCTCATATGCATCTGGAGTGAAATTACAAGATGTTATGTTCACTGTAGAGAATCAAATGAACAATGGTGCAGCTGTTGAAGTACATTTAGTAATTGCCTATACATCTACTTTGAGCGACACATTGAAGAAGATGCCGTCTTATCAATATTTTCGGCAAGCGTCTCAGATTGCGAAAGACTTCCCAGAAAAGGTCAAGATATTGAAATGGACATTACCGGCCAAGCCTCGCACTAGCGACTGGGTTCCAATAGACTATCCCACCTACAATCCTCCGGTTGCCGCCTATATATTTGCGAATTACGGAGACAGCACCTCCACCACGACAACGAGCGGAAGCAGCGATGTTATTTTTAGCACGAGCGGCAAGCATCATCGTGCGACAATACCTCCATCATGTAAAAAATTGAAGATCACTCTTGGAAAAGACGATTTTTCTATTTCTGATGATGAAGAAAACGACGAGGAGAGCAGCGAATCTGCAGAAGAGGAAGACGAAAACACACAAACAGAGCATACTCTCACTGAGTCTGAGGACGATTCATCTGAAGAATAGTCATTCTACAAAATTTAATGATAAACAATGCTAATTGATATTTGCACAAAGATATATGCTCATATATATTTATTAGAAAGCTTTGGATAGAACATATGGCTCTAGTTATCAATTTTGGTTGTCGTTTAAACTCGTGTGAATCTGATATTATTCAAGAATTTGCTAATGAACTAGGCATAGACGATTATACGATAATCAACACGTGCGCGGTTACAGCGGAAGCGGAACGAAAGCTACGTCAAGGCATTCGGAAATTAGTTACAGAAAAACCGTCGACGAAGATTATTCTAACGGGCTGTGCTGTAGAATTACATCCGGATATTTATCGCAGTATGCCTGGAGTTGTTGGCATTATTCCTAACGACATGAAATTGAAAAAATCCAGTTATATTCCTTACAGCACGAAACGACAATTTGCTACGACTATTTCTCGCATCAGAGGTTATTTACAAATTCAGAACGGATGTGATCAATATTGCACTTTTTGCATTGTACGAAAAACGCGTGGTCCTAATATAAGTTTCGACGAAGATACGATTGTTACGCAAGCGAAAAAATTACTAGAAAAAGGTTTCAAAGAAATCGTACTGACAGGAATCAACATCTCTGCTTATGGCAGGGACAAAGGTGAAGCAAGCGGGCTAGCGAAACTGATATGCACTCTTCTGAAACGAGTACCTAACTTATCTCGCTTAAGATTATCCTCGATAGATCCGGCAGACATAGATGAAGAATTAATCTCTGTTATTACGCAAGAGGAACGACTATTACCTCATTTACATGAAAGCATTCAAGCTGGTGATGACATTATTTTAAAACGCATGTTGAGACGTCATAGCTGTCAACAAGTAATTGAGCTCAATGAGCGCATATCTTCTTTAAGGCCGGAGATTGTATTTGGCGCAGATATCATTGCTGGATTTCCCACAGAAACAGATGATATGTTCAACAACACTCGAGATTTTCTAGCGAAAGCAAAATTATCGCTATTACACATTTTCCCGTTTTCGCCCAGACCTGGTACACCGGCTGCGCGGATGCCGATGGTACCGAAAGAAATAAGGTTAAGCCGAGCACGTTTATTGAAACAGACTGCGCAAGAGCTACTTCAACAAAAGCTTGAGCAGCAATATGGCAAGCGTATCACTCTACTAGCGGAAAAGGAATTTTCTGGCAAAACCAACAATTATTTAGCGGTAAAATCTCTGACACCTCTTGAAGTTGGGCATCTATATCATCTAACCTGTACGGGCACTGAGAATCAAGAACTTATTGTTGATAATGTGGAGTAGCATATGGGCATATTGAACACGATAAAGAGTGCGCTAAGTAAAACTGCGAACAAAGTTTCTACAGCCATCAGTGGGAAAAAAAGCGGCATTGAATTTACGGAAGCCATAGAAGAAGCGTTGATCACAGCGGATGTAGGAGCGACAACGGCGCAGCAATTAGCGGAATCTGTTGCAAAAGCCAAATTTCCCACGTCGGCGACAGAGCATGATGTTCGCACATTTCTAGCAGATAAAATTGAAACACTACTTGCTCCGTATGAAGAGGATTTATTTGCTTCATTGCATCGTCCAGAAATCATTCTAATTGTTGGAGTAAATGGCAATGGAAAAACGACCACTATCGCGAAAATAGCGAAAATGTTCAAAGAGCGCGATTTAGAGCCCTTATTAGTTGCGGCTGATACATTTAGGGCAGCAGCTGTTGCACAGCTATCTCATTGGGCGAATGAGCTAGGGGTTGACATACACACCGGCAACGAAGGAAGCGACGCGGCTGGTCTTATATATGATGCGCTACAAAAGGCTCAGCGAGGGCGATATGACGTTGTTTTGATAGACACAGCGGGTCGCATGCAGAATCGCATAGATTTAATGGACGAGCTAAAAAAGATCAGGCGAGTAATTGGAAAAATCTATCCAGAAGCGCCACACAAATCCATTTTAATTTTGGATGCTGTCACAGGACAAGCTGTGCACAAACAGGTAGAAACTTTTCAGCGTGAAATAAAGATTGATGGAATTATTCTCACAAAGCTAGATTCCACAGCCAAGGGAGGATCTGTTGTTGCCTTAACACAACAATATCGAATACCGATTTTTGCGGTAGGCGTTGGAGAAGCTCCTGAAGATATACGTCCTTTTTCTGCTCGAGAATTTGCTAGAGCGCTATTCGATCTATAGTGGCTTAGGTAGATTGTTTATTTAGCGGATGATGTTCTAATATCACTTTTTTTAATTTTTTACGAGTTACGTGTGTATAGATTTCAGTTGTTGCGATTTGCTGATGACCCAGCATTTTTTTCACGCTAAACAGATCTGCGCCATTATCCAAGATATGTGTTGCAAATGCATGTCGCAACACGTGAGGAGAAATTTTCTCGAGAGGGATATCGGCGGCCATAGCCATATCCTTCAGAATCTGAAAAACTCTTTGTCGTGTGATATGTTTCTGAGGATTAACAGAAGGAAAAATCCATGCAGAATCGGGAGCGATACTGCTCCATTTAGCCAATATATCATCCACAATTGATGCAACTGGTATTATACGTTCTCGCTGGCCTTTTCCCATGATTTTTAAAAAGCGTCCTTGTATAAAATTTGAATATTTTAATGATATGAGCTCACTAACTCTTAGCCCACTACCATACAACAAATAGAGGATCAAATGACCGCGTATACGATCCATTTCATCCCAGTCTTCTAGTACTTTATGTAGCCTATCTATGACATCACGATCGACGATTTTGGGCAGCAATCGAGATTTGCGAGGCAGCTGTATAAATTTGCCTGTATCCACTTTTTGTAATTTTTCATTATTCACAAACGATAGAAATTGTCGCAGAGCGCTAATTTTGCGACGCATGCTAGCCGCCCTTAAACCAGTACTACCGAGGTGCTCTACATAGCAATATATCATCTCCTCTGTCACTGGATTACTGAAATCTATATGCTGAATAACATCTTGTAAATCAAGCAAATACGAAGCAATTGTATTGGGAGATGCATTTCTTTCACTAACCAAATGTTCTTTAAACAATTCCACAAAACGATGACCGCATGAGATTTCATTATTTAAACGATGCGCCACCATAAAACATGTCCTCCCTGATATACCGGACATTTTACATTATGCTACGAGGATCGATCAATTGGTTAATATTCACAGAGTCTGTGGATAAGACTGTGAAGAGTTACAATTAATCCTTTATTAACTGAGACTTGGAGCGCTGATCATTTTTTGAACAGTTGATAAACTAGACAATCAAAACAGAATTTTTATGAAAATATATGTAGAATAATGTTGGTAGCATGTATTAAACAAACTAAATTATCATGCTACCTTTGCGTGTATTTTAATTAGGGCATCGAACTACTAAACAAACCATCTCTGTGAGCAAAAATTGCTGTTCCAATATAGCAGGATTGATGTCCATCACCTTTTATCAAACTCGGTGGATTATAAAATAAAAAGCCAAACATTTCTCTAAAAGATACATCTGAACATTTACGACCATCAGAAAAATGCTTATCTTTATGATGCCTCAATTGGCACTCCACAATGATTTTTGCTTCGCCTGGTTTAATCGTCAAACTAGGGTGAATCTGTGCAGGATCTGCATTGCGTAAAAAACGAACTAAACGCGTTGCATTATCAGTTGAGCCTGAGATAGGCAACGGAGATAAATGAGTATAGTAGAGTCCTTCCCACCATTTCGCGCTCGCTTTACCATTTGCCTCTCCTACTACATAATACACATAAGCTTCCACATAAAATCCTAAAGGCAAATAATTCGGCTGTGTTGGCTTCATACTTACCCCAGGATACATAGTAAGATACGCAGCAAGAGCTGCATTTTTGATATCAGTCCATGTGATACGCTTATTGCTTCGTCCTTGCGATACTGTCTGCAGCATCTGAGACATTTGCTGCGCAACAAAATTCATTTGTTGTTTATGTCGTTGTGCTCTAGGAATATCATGCAAATAATAAATCAATGTCAAAAAGACAGGAATACTAAAAGCAAATTCTATAAGAATTGCACCTTTGCTACCTCTCAGCCATTCCGTGATAGAAAATATAGGCATTATTTGCCTAAAAGATAATGTACCCCCCCCCCTGGCAAATTTTTACGTACAAGTTTCATAGTATCTACTCCTGAACCACGTTCTTGATATCATGATTTTTAATCAAATACAAGATATTTTTATTCTTCTTCAAGTACTTCTACTGTCTCCGGAACGGCTGACTCATCTCCATACTTTTGCATGTAAGCACTCCTTATCAAAGAATAGTTATCCAGCGAATTTTGTAATGTCGCATTCAAAGTATCTTTGTTCTCAGAATATACACAAATCATGCTAACAACTTTTCTGGCAATCATCCAAGGAAAACCTGCTAAATATGTAACCGGATCAGCAAACCATGAAATCGGTTCCGCAATACTATCTCGTGTTGAAGACGGACCCAAAATCGGCAAAACCAAATAGTCTCCAGTTGGTACACCCCACTTGTGTAATGTGGCAGAATAATTAGTATCAACCCTTTCTAAACCAATTTGCTCCGCTACATCAAATAGACCAAACATGCCAATCGTCGTGTTTAAAATAAAACGTAATAGCGACGTAAATGATTTTTCAAAATCCAAAGCTAATACATGATTTACAAAAACAAGAGGTTCATACCAGTTATAAGAAAAACTAGAAATAGAATATCTCATACAAGTCGGAATATAAAACTCATACGCATCAGTAACCGGCTGCATAACGTTTTCGTTAATGCACATATTTAACCGTAGCATGTCTCGATTAAATTGTGCATTCGGATCCGGATTGTTCGTGCTAGAACTACATCCAGATAATAAAAGCGCCATCAATAACAGCCGTTTCATACTTCGCTCCAAGAAGAAACCATTAGGTCCTATCATACCTCATCAAAATATATTGCTGGATAATTGCTAAGATATTGCTAAAAGTCCAATAAATAACCAACCCAGATGGAAGTTGCGCAAACATAAAGGTGAAAATAATCGGCAAAGCAAACATCATCTTCTCTTGTGCTGGATCCGCTGGAGCCGGCCCCATTTTTTGCTGAATCGCCATCGTCACACCCATTATAATCGGCCAAATACCAATCTGCAAAAAACCAGGTAAATTAATCGGAATCAATCCAAATAAATTGAAAATACTCAGAGGATCTGCTTGCGATAAATCATGAATCCATCCAAAAAATGGAGCCTGCCTTATCTCAATCGAAATATACAAAACTTTGTACAGCGCAATTAAAATCGGCCATTGTAATAACATCGGTAGACACCCACCAACAGGATTGACATTCTCTTTCCTGTAAAGCTCCGATACCGCTTGCCCCAACTTTACTTTGTCATCAGCAAATTGCTTCTGCAAAGCAGCAATCTTTGGCTGAATTACCCTCATCTTGTTCATGGATCTATAAGATTTATTCGCAAGAGGAAATAACAATAACTTGAGTAATAAAGTCAAAAGCAAAATACCTAAGCCCATGTTCCCAACTAAATCACGAACATAAGCAAGCGCATACAATAATGGCTTAGTTAAAAGATAAAAATACCCAAAATCAATCGCTAAATCAAAATGACGAATCCCTAACTTTTGCTCGTACATATCCAGAGTCTTTATTTCTTTCGCACCAAGATAAAGCTGAGATATTTTCGTTACAGAAGTCTGAGGAGCAATTGTCAAAACTTCTCCCCTGCCCTCAATCGAATAGGTGTCATTGTTATCGCAGCGATATAACATGTCCGTAACATTACTCTTGTTCTGAACAAAAGCAACTAGCCAATACTTTTCGGTTAATCCAAACCATTCAACATATCCGCGTTGCTCTATGATTTTTTTCTTGGAAACATCGTCATATTTCACTTCTTCACATTTGTTATCCATGTAACATATCGGGCCTTCATAAAAAGCCATAGATTCATGTGCAGCCTCCAATTGTTTGTGAACCCTGGCTAATGAACGAACCTGTACAGGATGATCACCATAGTTGCGTATCCTATCCTCAACAATAAGTAAATAATTGTCATCAATCGATAACTTTTTCTCGAATAAAAGCCCTGCTCCATTATCCCATGACAAAATAACAGAGTTGTCTTCGCTGATGGATAAGCCACTCGTCTTCCAACAGGTATTGGCATTTGGCAATCTCGTAACATTGTCGAGCGATTCCCATGTCGTCTCGGCATAATACTTATCAGAAGGTTCCTCTCCAAATAAAGATACCTTCTCTTCTCCCTCTAAATTCTCTTTGTAATCAACTAGCTTAATATTGTTAAATCTTGCCCCGCGAGAAGAAATATGCCCCGTGATACGCTTGCCCTTAATCTCAATATCTTCTACCTTGACATTCTCTTCTTCCTTAACCACAACGTTAGAAATACTAACCGGCTTGTTAATATCCTCTATCGCAACAGTGGGAAATTCAGGCTTCGGCCCAAAAAAGTAGGGATAACCAACTAAAATCAACAAGGACAACAGAAAAAACAGCATCAAATTGCGCTTTTCTTCTTCCATAAATACTCTCCTCAATATAAGACCTGTGATTATACAGCAAAGAGAAAGATTTTCCTACTTATCCCAATTGAGTAATTGACGCCAATTGTCCTTAAAAGTACCTCGCAAAACCGTCGTGGTCGTAACAGAACCTGGTTTTTGAATGCCTCTCGCTGTAACACAAGAATGCTCTGCTGATACAATAACTCCGATATCCTCGATCCCTAGAATCATTTCTAGTATGTCTGCTATGTCTAGACCTATGCGTTCTTGCAACTGCAATCTGCGACATACCAAATCCGCAATACGCGGAAATTTCGATAAACCAAGAACATATCCCTGCGGCACATATCCAATCGTAATTTTCATGTTGTACATCAACGCCATATGATGCTCACAGTACGAAAAACATGGAATATCGCGAATTATAATAGGATCTGTTGTCTCAACCCTAAATTTGCGATCACACATCGAAGCAATTTCAGCATTCGTATAACGAATCCCTGCGAAAACTTCCTGAAACATAGAAGCAACACGACGAGGCGTATCTTGCAAACCCTCTCTATCAGGATTTTCACCCAATTCTAGCAGTATTTCTCTGACTAAACCTTCAACGCGCTGCTGATCCATTATTTCTCGTAAATTGCTGTATTGTTCTGACTTTCTTGCACTTCAACACGATAACAATAAGGTATCGTATTGGCTATCCAGTAGGCTATATTCTCTGCTGTAGGATTAAAATCTAAAACTTCATTAAAATTCTTGTGATCAAGCTTGCCCATAATAGCAGACTTGATTGCACAAAAATCCACAACCATACCGCTTTCGTCAAGCTGATCATTTTTACAATATACGGTAATTATCCAGTTGTGTCCGTGCAACTCTTCACACTTGCCTCCAGACACAACGCTGTGGCAACCGCTAACTTCCATCCTTTTTTTCACATAGAACATAATAGCGCTCGCCTAAACCATATAACAAAAAAACTTGCAATCGCACAAAGCAATTCCAAGATTACAATTAAGAACTTATAGCTGCATCTGCAGAATTCTGAGCATCTGCAACAACAACATCCTGCTGCTTAGCAGATGGATCACGATCTAACAGCTCTATAACAGCCATCGGAGCACAATCGCCTTCACGGAAACCTGCCTTCACAATGCGGGTATAGCCTCCATTACGAGAATTATAACGCTGAGCCAAAGTGCCAAACACCTTAGCTACCAAGCTGTTATCTCGACACTTCGCAAATAAACGACGACGATTGGCTACAGATGAATCCTTCCCTAAGCTGATCAATTTCTCCACATAAGGACGCAACTCCTTCGCTTTAGGCAAAGTCGTCTTGATCTGCTCATAACGCAAAAGAGCTCTCGCTAAGCTATTAAGCAACGCCTGTCTCTGCTCTGTCCTACGATTAAATTTCCGTCCATTAACTCTATGCCGCATCACGCCTCTCCTTGCATTTTATCATGTGCCTTCCTGGCCAACTCATCTATATTCTCCACAGGCCATCCTTCAACATGCATGCCTAAAGATAATCCCATGTGATTCAAAATCTCCTTAATTTCATTCAACGATTTACGACCGAAATTTGGAGTTCTTAACATCTCATTTTCAGTTTTCTGAACCAGATCACCAATATAAACCACGTTGTCATTTTTTAGACAATTCATGGAACGAACTGATAATTCTAGATCATCAACTTTTCTGAGTAGATTGATATTGAACGGTAGAGAAATCTCTTCTTCCTCTTTTTTCTCTTCCTCTTCGCCATCAAACGCTATGAACTTTTGCAACTGCTCCTGCAAAATTTTAGCTGCAATTGTCACTGCATCTTCAGGTGATATCGAACCATTTGTTTCCACAGTCAAGACCAACTTATCATACTCTGTGTCCTGTCCAACACGAGTATTCTCGACATGATAAGCAACTTTCTTAACCGGATTAAATATGGAATCAACAAATAACACACCCATTGGAGCATTTTCTGTTCTATTTTCCACAGCAGTTACATAACCACGTCCAACACCAACAGTCATCTCCATATTCAGAGTAGATCCCTCAGAGACTGTACATATGTAGTGATCAGGATTCAGCACATGAAGACCTCCACTGAGATCAAACATTTTCGCTGTAACTGCACAAGGGCCCTTCACAGAAATCTTCATTTTACATGGGATATCTGTATCCATTCTCAAGGGCAGAGCTTTTATATTCAGAACTATGTCTGTAACATCCTCCAAAACTCCTGGAACAGTCGTAAATTCATGAACCACTCCATCTATTTTTACAGATGTCACCGCAGCTCCTTGCAAAGAAGATAACAAAACTCGACGCAAGGCATTTCCCAAGGTCACACCGAATCCACGCTCCAAAGGCTCAGCTACAACAGTAGCTACACGCCTCACATCCTCGGCTTCACTGCTATCCAAACGCAATCTGTAAGGCTTAATCAAATCTTGCCAATGTTTCTGCATTATCAGTACCTCTACCCGATTACACTCTGCGACGCTTAGGTGGCCGGCAACCATTATGAGGGATTGGTGTAACATCTCTTATCGAGCCAACGACCAGTCCTAATACCTGAAACGTACGCAATGCGGATTCTCTTCCTGATCCAGGTCCCATAACCTCGACATCGATATTTTTCATGCCGTGCTCCATAGCTTTCAAAGCTGCTTTTTCAGCTGCGATCTGAGCTGCATATGGAGTAGATTTACGCGAACCTTTAAATCCCTGACTGCCAGCAGAACTCCAAGCAATCGTGTTTCCATGTTGATCTGTAAAAGTGACCATAGTGTTGTTAAAAGTAGCATTTACATGAGCTACACCAGCAACAACATTTTTTCTATCTCTTTTTCTCAACCGTTGTGTCGTCTTATAGACCATATATACACCCCTAAATTATCTTGTTGGTTTCTTCTTACCTGGGATTGCTTTTGCTTTCCCCTTTCTAGTACGCGCATTAGTATGAGTTCTCTGGCCATGCACAGGCAACCCTTTACGATGACGCAATCCTCTATAGCATCCTAAATCCATAAGACGCTTAATGCTCATAGAAACTGTTCTTCTCAGATCACCTTCTACCTGATACAAACTATCTATCAACTCACGGATACTCATCACCTCGTCATCTGTTAACTCATACACCCGCTTTTCTGCAGGAATTTTTAGAGTCTCACAGACATGTCGAGCCCGTTGAGGACCTATACCATAAATATAACGCAGACCAAACTCTACCCTTTTCTTATCGGGTAAATTTACACCAGCTATACGAGCCACGCCCTATCTCCTTTTTTCTATACCAAACTGCTGCAAAGTATCATCTACTCTTGCAGCTACATCCATCGGTGTACCCATTCCTGATACCACCGCAATCCTATCACGATAATAGTCAATAACCGGCATAGTGGACTTTCTATATTCCTCCAGACGATTCCTGACTACGGATTCCTCATCATCCTTTCTCTTCACCAAGACACCACC
The DNA here is from genome assembly GCA_944390775.1 of uncultured Alphaproteobacteria bacterium. Taxonomy (GTDB): domain Bacteria; phylum Pseudomonadota; class Alphaproteobacteria; order UBA3830; family UBA3830; genus CALXQQ01. The sequence continues at coordinate 34,349 of CALXQQ010000033.1, read as the reverse complement.
ACACACACACTGTTTACGTCCTTCCAGGTCACTGTAGGTGTTACCGCATTTCTCACAAACAACTCTATGAGATATGCGAGCGACAACCTCTTCAGCATCTACGTCCAAAGACAAAACGCGAATAAGGTTTCGCAACGTGCCATTCAACATACGATCGAGCTCTTTAGCCTGTGGTTCTGTTCTAGGATAGCCATCCAAAATAATTATGGAATCGCCCTCCAATACAGCCTCGATATTGCGCTCAACGATAGCGTTCACAATATCATCACCGACCAACGCGCCGGATCCCATCAGCTCCTTAACTTTCAAACCGATCTCAGTCTCTCTTTCTACCTCATTTCTTAACAAATTTCCAGTAGAAAAATGACGCACAGCATAGTTATTTTGCAAATACTGCGCAACGGTACCCTTTCCAGCCCCTGGGGCACCGAGCAAAATGATAATTTTTGTCACTTGCGCCTCTTCTCAATTTTTTTCAAAACACCACGATATTGATGGGACAAAACATGTGTATAAATCTGCGATATAGTATCTATCGTCACACCAACGATAATTAAGATACCAGTTCCACCAAATATGAAATGCACACCAAACTTAGCGTTCATAACATCGGGCAAAATACACACAAAGGACATATACAATGCACCGACAGCGGTCAAACGAGTCAAAACATAGTCCAAATAATCAGCTGTAGCCTGTCCCGGACGCACACCTGGGATATAGCCGCCAGCTTTTTTCAGATTATCTGCTGTTTCCGCTGGATTAAACACAACCGCAGTATAAAAGAAGGAGAAAAACATCACCAATGCGACCAATATGCATGAAAACAGCACACCGCCTCGACTGAAAAAGTCTACGAAAGCAGCGACATACTCGTTATCGGTAGAACCTATCAAATTCGCAGCCATCAAAGGCAATGACAAAAGCGAATAAGCAAAGATAGGAGGTATCACGCCAGCAGAGTTAATTTTCAGAGGCAAATGCGTAGCATCCATTCCTCTTCCTTGAGCCAACATAGCCTGTCTCTGAGGATAATTAATTGAGATACGCCTTTGTGCTCTCTCCATATAGACCACAAAAACGATCACAGCCAAAGCCACAGCAAATATAACAGCCACAGAGAATGGTGAAAGAGCACCAGCTCGCCCCATCTCAAATATATTCATGATACTTGCCGGCATATTTGCCACGATTCCCGAGAAGATCAAAAGTGAAGAACCATTACCAACACCACGAGCAGTAATTTGTTCACCAAGCCACACGAGGAACAAAGTTCCACAAATCAAAGTAGGTACAGCAATCAGTGGGAAGACACCGCCTATAACTACGGCCCCACTTCCGCTATGCATCAAATACAAACTGATACCATAGGCCTGAAAACCAGCTACCAGAACTGTTAGATATTTAGTGTATTGATGTATTTTTTTACGACCTGTTTCTCCTTCCTTTTTTAAGGCTTCTAATTGAGGAGAAATCATCGTGAAAAGCTGAATAATAATGCTAGAAGAAATATAAGGCATCAGGTTGAGGGCAAACACTGTCATACGACTCAAGGCACCTCCGGAAAACATGTTAAACATTCCGAGGATTCCACCTGAACCTAAATGTCTACTGGCTAAATCAGCGATAACAGCCGGATTCAAACCTGGCAACGGAATATAAGTACCTATTCTATAAACAAAAAGCGCTCCCAATACGAATAAAAGCCGCTTCTGAAGATCAGAAGCCTGCTTAAAAGAATCCATACTGAAGGCTTGCTCAAATACCCCCGCCATGAATGACTACCCCAGTATATTGACCTTGCCACCTGCTGCTTCTATAGCCTTTATAGCAGCTTCTGAAGCATGTGTTGCGCTAATTGTGAGAGCAGTTTTCAACTCTCCTCTTGCCAACACTCTCAACCGAGTTGCGTTACTGCGCACAGCTCCAATGGAACGCAAAACATCGATCGACACTTCGTCTTTCAACTTTCCAGTTTCAACCAAAAACTGCAAATTATCCAAATTGATCACAGCTACACCGGATCTATCATGACATGATCTGAAGCCACGATGAGGTAAACGCCTGTATATTGGCATCTGACCACCTTCAAACCAGCTAACCTTACCACGTCCGGATCTGGCCTTACCTCCCTTGTGTCCATACGAGGATGTTTTTCCACAGCCAGAGCCTATACCACGTCCCAGAGCTTTCTTGTCGATCCCATTCCGAGACTTTAAACAATTCAATCCAAACCTAGACATGAGCGTCCTCTACCCTAACAAGATGCGCAACCTTGCGCAACATTCCACGAATGCAACCATCATCTTTCAAGACTGCACTCTTACCTATGCGACCAAGACCCAAGCCTTTTAAGCATTGAACCTGTCTCTGCATGCACCCAATACTACTTCCTGTTTGAGTTACAAGAAGAAAACGAGCATCCTCTTTCTTACTTTTCACCATATTGCCTCCGCTTCATAGCTGCACGGCGAGATGTAATCTCTCCTACCTTCTTTCCCCTTTTTGCGGCTATATTACGAGGAGCGACAGTCGATTGCAAAGCAGCAAAAGTCGCACGTACCATATTATGAGGATTGGTACTGCCAACACACTTGCTCACAACATCCTGAACCCCTAAAGCCTCGAACACAGCTCTCATAGCACCACCGGCAATAATTCCAGTACCGGCATTAGCCGTTCTCAAAACAACCTTTCCCGCGCCAAAATTACCAACAACATCGTGATGGATGGTGCGTCCCTCTCTCATGGGAATTCTAACCATAAGCCTTTTTGCTTTTTCAAAGGCCTTTTTCACGGCATCAACGACCTCACGAGCCTTGCCGCCAGCATAACCTACTCTTCCTTTACCATCACCCACGACAACAAGTGCTGAAAAGGAAAACCTTTTTCCGCCTTTTACAACCTTGGCCACACGATTAATTGCCACCAACTTTTCTATATAAGCTGTTTCTTCACGACTCATGTTCTATTCCCTAAAAATTCAAACCACCTTCACGAGCAGCTTCCGCCAAAGCCTTAACTCGTCCGTGGTAACTGTAACCACCTCTATCAAATACCACTTCCTTAATGCCTGCGTCTGCAGCACGTGCAGCTAACAAGACACCAACCTTACCTGCAGCCTCTTTATTCGCAGTTTTTCCATTTCCACGAAAAGTTTTATCCATCGTAGACGCTGAACACAATGTTCTGCCGGATGCATCATCTATGATCTGGGCATACATATGTCGTGCAGACCTAAACACGGAAAGACGCAACTTACCGGAGGAAAACTTGCGAATTTTATAGCGAACTCTCTCAGCTCTCCGCTTAAAATTTTCATCGAATCTAGACATGGCTATTTCTTCTTCCCTTCTTTACGATACACGTATTGACCCTCTATCAACACACCCTTACCTTTATAGGGCTCAGGCTTACGAAACTTCTGAATATTTCGAATCGTCTCTCCAACTCTCTGTGCATCTGCTCCAGATACAACTATCACAGTAGGAGATTCACACGCAATCTTCACATCAGATGGTATAGGGAAAATTATATCATGGCTATAACCAAGCTGCAAAACCAAATTTTGCCCTTGAACATTCGCCTTATAACCTACACCAACCAGATTCAGCTTTTTCACGAACAATGTGCTCAAACCAGCCAATCCCTTAGCTACTATAGCACGACAAGTTCCCCAATGAGCTCTTGTTGTTCTCGCATCATCTCCAGGCTTAAACACTACCTTACCATCAACTATTTCTGCATGGACACTTTCATGTACCTGAAAATGAAATTCCCCATTTTTTCCTTTTGCCCTCAACATACCATCGGTCAAAGTAACTTCGACTCCAGCAGGTATATCTATGGGATGCTTTCCGACTCTCGACATTAGAACACCTTACACAATATCTCGCCACCAACATTATTTTCGCGAGCTTCAGCATCGGACATAACACCTTTTGAAGTGGATAGGACAAAAATGCCAAATCCATTAAAGACTAACCCGATTTTCTTCAGCTTCGCAAACACTCTACGACTGGGTTTGGACACTCTGTCCAACATGCTAATCACAGGACGACCTGCATGATAACGCAGAGCAACACGTAACATGCGTCTACCCTCATGCTCAACTTCCTGAAATCCATTTATATAGCCTTCTCTCTCCAAAACACGCAAAATACCAGCCTTCACATTAGAAGCTGGTACATCTACCGTTTCAAAATTACGAGCACAGGCGTTTTTTATTCTTGCCAACATATCTGCAATAGGATCTGTCATGCTATTTCTCCATTACCAACTTGCTTTACGCATTCCGGGAATTAAGCCTTCAGATGCCATTTCCCTCAACATAATACGCGAAATATTAAACTTACGATATACTCCTCTAGCACGACCAGTAATCATACAACGATTACGTATCCTAGTAGCTGAAGATGTTCTCGGCATAGCAGCCAATTTCAACTGAGCCGCAAACCTTTCTTCAGGGGACGCTTCCCTGTTCATTATCAATGCCTTCAGCTTGCTACGACGATTTTTCCAGGCCTCTACCTTCTTACGAATCCGATCTGCAGAGTTGATACTACTCAAACGAGCCATTACACTTTCTCCCTAAACCATAAACGGAAAATCAAACGATTTCAGCAACGCAGCTGCATGCTCATCGTTACTGGTATTTGTCACCACCGAAATATTCAACCCGCGAATATTATCTACACTGCTAACCGCAACCTCAGGGAAAATAATCTGCTCTTTTATTCCGAAAGAGTAGTTTCCATTTCCATCAAATGCCTTTCTGGATAAACCATGAAAGTCCCTAACACGTGGCAAAGCAATGTTAATCAAACGATCCAAAAATTCGTACATGCGATCACCACGCAATGTCACCATCGCGCCAATCTTCTGCCCTTGACGAATCTTAAACCCAGCCACAGATTTACGCGCAGTAGTAGCTACAGCACGCTGTCCAGCGATCAGAGTCAACTCCTCCACCGCTAGCTTTATGTACTTGCTATCTGTAACAGCCTCTCCTATGCCCATATTCAGGACAATCTTCTTCAGAGCAGGTACCTGAAGATCATTTTTTAATCCCAGCTGCTTCTTCAACTCTGGAACAATCTTTTCTGTATATTGTTTCTTTAACCGTGCCATAACTAACTCTACCCTATTACGGCTCCTGTACGCTTGGAAACACGCACTTTCTTATCATCCACCATTTTGAAACCAACTCTTGCCGGCTTATTGTCTGTCGGATCTACCAACATAACATTAGAAACATGAATACTCCTCTCTTCACGCTCTAATCCGCCAGGAGATGTCGCTGATGGCTTACGATGCTTCACACGCACATTGACGCCCTTAACCACTACTCTACAATCGTCCCTCAAAACACGCAAGATCTCTCCTTGCGTTCCCTTGTCTTTACCGGCAATTACCTGAACAGTATCGCCCTTCTTGATACGCCACTTAGCTATTTTCTCCATTATAATACCTCCGGAGCCAATGAGACAATCTTCATCATATTTTTCGCCCTTAACTCTCTCGTCACAGGACCAAAAACACGCGTTCCAATAGGCTCTCCCTGCTTATTGATCAATACAGCTGCATTACTATCAAAACGAACAATACTGCCGTCCTTTCGATAAATAGGAGCTGCTGTTCTTACAACAATAGCCTGTACTACGTCTCCGGCCTTTACCTTCGCATTGGGAATGGCTTCCTTAACAGAGGCCACAATCGTATCACCCACTCCAGCGTACCGACGACCTGCACCGCCTAACACCTTTATACACATCAACTTGCGCGCACCGGAATTATCGGCAACATTCAAACAAGACTGCATCTGTATCATTGCTAACTACTCCTTGTCCAACACAATCCAACGTTTTGTTTTAGAAATCGGAGGAGTTTCTCCTATCAAAACATGATCTCCGACCGCATGAATATTCTTCTCATCATGAGCATGATACTTTTTCGTAATATTCATGTACTTCTTATATTTCGGGTGAACAACTCGACGAGTCACTAACACAGTCACTGTCTTGTCACATGCATTACTGGTTACTACACCCTCTAAAATACGCCTAGGCATCTTTCCCCTCATTCGCTTGAGCTAATCTTGTCATCTTCGCCACATTCTTACGAGCATTTTTTATAACATGAGGAGCAACTGCCTCCCCCATCACCATACGAAAACGAATACGCATCATCTCCAATTTTGCGGAATCCAAATCACTCAAAACTGTCTTCTTCGCCATATCTACGCTCCTCTGACCACTATCTTAGTAGCAACAGGCAATTTAGCTGCGGCCAGAGCCAAAGCTTCACGAGCAATGTTCTCACCAACACCGTCCATCTCGAACATGACTGTGCCAGGATAAACCCTGCATGCCCAATATTCAACGCTTCCCTTGCCACTTCCCATACGTACTTCCGCAGGCTTTTGAGAAACTGGCACATTTGGATATATGCGAATCCAGACCTTACCAACACGTCTCATATGACGAGTAATAGCTCTACGTGCAGCCTCAATCTGAGCTGCTGTGATTCGCGCAGGCTCCAACGCCTTCAAACCAAAGGATCCAAAACTCAAAGAAAAGCCACGAGAAGCAATACCCTTCACTCTTCCCTTAAACTGCTTGCGAAACTTCATTCTTGCTGGAGATAACATGTACTACTCCTTATCCTGTCTGTCACCGATACGTTTCGGCAAAAATATCCGCTTCGAGTTAAACAACTCACCCCTATATATCCACACCTTGATACCTATCGTTCCATAGGTGGTATTGGCGACGCAAAAACCATAATCAATATCAGCTCTCAGAGTATGCAAAGGAACCTGACCTTCTCTATACCACTCCATACGAGCAATTTCAGCACCACCCAATCGACCAGAACAATTGACCCTGATGCCAAGACCTCCAGCCCTCAAAGTGGACTGCATAGCACGCTTAACCGCACGACGAAAACCAACGCGCTTCTCAATCTGAGATGCAATAGAACTTGCCACCAAACGCGCATCAACATCGGGCTTGCGAATTTCTACTATGTTCAAAGCAACATCTGATCCGGCTATACGAGCAAGATCATCGCGCAATTTTTCGATATCGTTGCCCTTCTTACCAATTATCACGCCAGGACGAGCAGTATGAATGGTCACGACCATTTTTTTGGCCATTCTCTCCAACACAACTCTAGCTACGCCCGCTTGCTTCAAACGCCCTTGCAAAAACTTACGAACCTCATAATCCTGCCGCAGTAACTTAGGGAACTCATTTTTCGAATACCAACAGGAATCCCAATTGCGAATTATTCCCAGGCGCAGTGAATTAGGATTTATCTTTTGTCCCATACTAAACCTCTGCCTCGCACAATACTACTGTCAAATGACTAAACTTCTTACGGATAGGAGATCCGCTACCTTTCGCTCTAGCCATAAAGCGTCGCAAAGTGAGCGCCTTACCGACATAGGCTTCTTTTACTCTGAGCAAATCTACATCCAACGAATAATTATTCTCAGCATTTGCAATCGCAGATAACAGAGTCTTTCTCACGTCTCTAGCTACTGCCTTCTTGCAAAATTGCAGAGAGTCTAACGCCCGAGCAACGGACATACCGCGAATCATTTTCGCCACCAAATTCACCTTACGCGGAGAAGCCAGAACCATACGATTCTTTGCTACCACGTCTATTGAGGTCTGTGCTATGCGCAACCTTTTAGCCATAACTCTCTCCTACCCTCTCGTCGCTTTTTTATCACCAGCATGGCCATTGAACGTTCTTGTTGGAGCGAATTCACCCAACTTGTGTCCAATCATCTCCTCAGTAACCAATACCGGTATAAACTTGCGACCATTGTGCACCAAAAATGTCACGCCGACAAAATCAGGGATCAATGTAGAACGCCTAGACCATGTCTTAATCGGATCACGACGTCCGGAATCCAACACAGCTTTCGCCTTCTTAAGTAAATATCCGTCCACAAAAGGACCTTTCCATACAGAACGTGCCATCTATAACCTACTTCTTTCTACGAGTCAAAATAAACTTATCCGAGGGCTTAGCCTTCTTACGAGTCTTATATCCCTTAGTTGGAATACCCCAAGGGGTAACAGGCTGTCTTCCGCTCTTGGTCTTACCTTCACCACCACCGTGAGGGTGATCGACCGGATTCATAGCGGAACCACGGTTAAATGGACGCCAACCCAACCAACGACTCCGTCCAGCCTTTCCCAAATTAATGTTCTTCTGATCCGGGTTCGAAACCGCACCTATAGTAGCATGACATTCGCCATTTATCAAGCGTACTTCACCAGATGACAGCTTAACAATAACTTTACCAGAATCGCGACCAACAACTTGTCCATAAGTTCCGGCAGCTCTCGCAAATTGAGCTCCCTTGCCTAGACGAAATTCTATGTTGTGCACCATCGTACCAACAGGAATATTGCTCAATCTCATGCAATTCCCAACTCTCACATCAACCTTATCGTCGGAAATAACATGATCACCAACGTTCAGCTTCTGAGGCGCTGTGATATAAGAATACTCACCATCTTCATACTTTATCAAAGCGATAAATGCCGTACGATTAGGATCATACTCTATACGCTCTACAACTGCTTCTACCCCTTTCTTACCACGGATAAAATCAATATCACGATAGAGTTTCTTATGACCTCTACAACGATGCCAAGATGTAATATGACCATGAGCATTACGTCCGCCTGTTGCTGACTTGCCATGGACTAATCCTTTATGCGGTCTGCCCTTCCAAAGCGCAGAACGATCAACCAATACCAAACCGCGTGAACCGGGTGCTACCGGCTTATATGTCTTCAAAGCCATTAGAATCCACCTTCAAAATTTATAGAGCCCTCGCTCAATCGAACAATAGCAAATTTTCGATCCGCAGTCACACCACGTCTTCCTCGAAACTGCTTCCTTTTACCAGGCCTGTTCAAAATATTAACAGCAGCGACGCTAACCTTAAAAATATCCTCAACCGCTCTACGAACATCTGCCTTCGTAGAACAAGGATTAACCTGAAAAACATGCACGCCACTGTCTGCATTACTCGTTTTTTCTGTCATCACAGGGGCAATTAAACAATCATACTTCGATATCATGTCACTACCTCAACCGCTCTTGAATAAGATCCGCAGCTGCTCGTGTCAGCACGATTTTTTCATGCTTCAAACCATCATAAACGTTCAAACCACAAGCAGGAATCATATCGACACCATAAATATTGGCACAAGCACGAGCAAAACCTGTATCAAAAGTCTCACCGTCTACAAATAGAGCCGACTTCAAAGACAAATTCTGCAAGGAAGCCAATAACGTCTTGGTCTTTCCATCCGCAACTACCAAATCTTCCAACACAACCAAATTATTCTCGCGAACCTTTAAGCTCAGCATGGTCTTCAACGCCAACTGACGTACCTTGCGATTAATCTTAAAAGCATGAGAACGAGGAACCGGTCCGAAAATCACACCACCACCGACAAAAATATTGGCAGTACGAGCACCATGACGAGCACGTCCCGTCCCTTTCTGACGATATAACTTCTTACCAGTCCGAGCAACATCACTGCGCCCTTTTACAGCATGAGTACCAGCTTGCCGACGAGCTAATTGCCAACGAACAACATCTGATAAACTCTCAGTCTTTGGCTCGATCGCAAAGATAGCATCATCTAGAGAAATCTCACCACTGCTGGTACCATCTAATTTCAACACTTGCAACTTCATGATCAAGCTCCTTTTTTCACAGCATCGCGAATCAATACATAGGAACCTTCACATCCAGGAACCGCTCCACGAACCAAAAGCAAATCGCCCTCTACACGACATACTTTGAGATTCTGTAATGTCACCTGAACATGTCCTAAATGACCTGCCATCTTCTTACCCTTAAACACCTTACCAGGGTCTTCACGGTTTCCAGTGGAACCATGGCTTCTATGCGAAATTGATACACCGTGAGATGCTCTCAAACCACCGAAATTATGCCGCTTCATACCTCCGGCAAATCCCTTACCAATAGATACGCCAGTGACATCCACAAATTGATTGGGAGAGAAAAAATCAGCACCATACACAGTACCAACCGCAGGAAAATCAGCAGAATTCATGCGAAATTCACGCAACTGCTTGTAAAATTTTCCACTAGGCAATCCCTTAAAAAAACCTCTCATTGGCTTACTAAGCCTATTCTCAGATGTCTCTTCAGTTCCGACAACAACAGCCTCATAACCATGCTTATCTATAGTCTTGTGACTCAAAACCTCATGTGGCTGTATCTGCAAAACGGTTACAGCACACTGACTGCCGTCTTCCATGAAGACACGAGTCATTCCTATTTTTTTTCCTAATAAACCTGAACGCATGTTCTTAACCCAGTAACTTTATTTCCACATCCACACCGGCAGCTAGCTCTAATTTCATCAAAGCATCCACCGTTTGAGGAGGGCAATCAAATATATCCACCAATCTCTTATGAGTCCGCTGCTCAAACTGTTCGCGAGATTTCTTATAAATATGCGGAGAGCGCAAAACAGTAAAGCGCTCCGTTTTATTTGGCAAAGGAACAGGGCCACGAACGCGCGCGCCCGTTCTTTTTGCCGTCATCACGATCTCATGAGTAGAATAATCCAATATCCTGTGATCGTATGCCTTAAGACATATGCGAATGCACTGCGCGTTCATATCCCCTCCAGTTAAGCAATGATCTTCGTGACAACACCAGCACCAACAGTACGTCCACCTTCACGAATAGCAAAACGTAATCCTTCGTCCATAGCGATAGGTGCAATTAGTTCAACACTCAGACGAACGTTATCGCCAGGCATGACCATTTCTACACCATCCTGCAACTGAACATTTCCTGTAACGTCAGTCGTTCTGAAATAAAACTGAGGACGATATCCGTTGAAGAACGCTGTGTGACGACCACCTTCCTCTTTTGTCAAGATATAAGCCTCGCACTCAAATTTTGTATGAGGAGTAATGGTGCCAGGAGCAGCCAAAACCTGACCACGCTCCACTTCTTCGCGCTTTGTACCACGAAGCAAACAACCTACGTTATCTCCAGCTTCACCTTGATCCAACAATTTGCGGAACATCTCTACACCGGTAACAACAGTCTTCTGAGTTGCTTTAATACCAACGATTTCGACTTCGTCACCAACCTTAATCACACCGCGCTCAACACGACCTGTAACAACTGTACCACGACCGGAAATTGAGAAAACATCTTCGATAGGCATCAAGAAAGGCTTGTCCTTTGGACGCTCAGGCTGAGGAATATATCTGTCGATAGCATCCATCAACTCGAAAATTTTGTTCTTACCAACTTCGTCATTCTTGCCTTCCAAAGCACACAGAGCGCTACCACGAATTATAGGAATTTCATCTGCAGGGAACTCATATTTCTCGAGAGTCTCTTTGATCTCCATTTCGACCAAATCCAACATATCAGGATCGTCAACCATATCAACCTTGTTGATGAATACCACCAAAGCAGGAACACCGACCTGACGTGCCAAGAGAATGTGCTCTTTTGTTTGAGGCATAACGCTGTCTGTACCAGATACAACAAGAATAGCACCGTCCATCTGAGCGGCACCTGTGATCATGTTCTTAACATAGTCAGCGTGACCCGGGCAGTCAACGTGAGCATAGTGACGCTTATCTGTCTCATACTCAACGTGAGCTGTGGAAATCGTAATACCACGAGCCTTCTCTTCAGGAGCTTTATCGATCTGATCATAAGCCGTAAAGCTAGCACCACCCTTCTCAGACAACACCTTAGTAATAGCTGCTGTCAATGTCGTCTTACCATGGTCAACGTGACCAATGGTCCCTATATTGCAGTGAGGTTTATTTCTCTCATATTTTGCTTTTGCCATTTTTTCTCTCCTAACTAATCACCTTTTACCAAACCCTTATGCTCAGATATAATTTTTTCTGCAACGTTATTCGGTACAACGTCATAACGTGCAAACTGCATAGTATACTGAGCTCGCCCCTGGCTCATAGAGCGTAACGTGTTCACGTACCCAAACATCTCTGCTAGAGGCACTTCTGCAGAAATGACACGAGCATTCGCTCTCTGATCCATGCCCATAACTTGACCACGACGACTGTTCAAATCGCCAATGATATCTCCCATATAATCCTCAGGAGTTACCACCTCTACGGTCATAACAGGCTCTAAAATCTTAGCTCCACACTTGTTCATAGCTTCACGGAACGCACCTCTCGCTGCAATCTCGAAAGCCAACACGCTGGAGTCCACATCGTGATACGCACCGTCTACGAGCGTACACTTAACCCCGACTATAGGGAAACCGATCAAGCAACCACTCTCTGCAATTTCCTTAAGTCCTTTCTCCACACCCGGGATATATTCCTTCGGAACCGCACCACCGAAAATCTTGCTTTCAAATTCCAGTCCCGCAGAATAATCACCCGGCTCAAATTGTATAACAACTTTCGCGAATTGACCAGCACCACCAGACTGTTTTTTGTGAACATAATCAATTTCGGCCTTCTTGGAAATAGTTTCACGATAAGCAACCTGAGGAGCACCAACATTGGCATCAACCTTGAACTCTCTCTTCAACCTATCAACAATGATTTCCAAGTGCAATTCACCCATACCTTTAATGATTGTCTGACCTGTCTCAACATTCGAGCTAACACAGAATGAAGGATCTTCTGCAGCCAATCGCGATAAGGCATTTCCCATCTTTTCCTGATCAGCCTTCGATTTAGGCTCAACAGCAACCTCAATAACAGGCTCAGGAAATTCCATCTTTTCCAATATCACAGGACTATTCGGTGCGCACAAAGTATCACCAGTAGTGGTATATTTCAAACCACATACAGCAACGATATCGCCAGCACACGCTTCTTTTATATCCTCACGGTTATTCGCATGCATCAACAATAAACGCCCAACACGCTCTTTTTCATCCTTCACGGAATTCAACACATAGCTACCAGCATCAAGACGTCCAGAATAAATACGAACGAATGTCAAAGATCCGACAAATGGATCCGTCATAACCTTGAATGCTAAAGCTGCTAAAGGCTCATCATCGCTCGGATTTTTTACGGCCTCTTCACCATCCTCTGTAAGACATTGTATCGCACCAATATCCAAAGGAGAAGGCAAATAATTAACCACACCATCCAGCAAAGTCTGAACACCCTTGTTCTTAAACGCACTACCGCAGAAAACAGGAACAAATGCACCAGAAATCGTACCCTTGCGAATACATGCACGCAACTGTTCCACAGAAGGCTCCTGACCATCAAGATACGCTTCCATAATTGCGTCATCTTGCTCGACAGCCATTTCAACTAATTTCGCATGATATTCCTGCGCCTTTTCTTTCATACGCTCAGGAATTTCAACAGTTTCGTACTCCGCCCCCATGGTTTCATCTCTCCAGTGATATGCTTTCATAGCAACCAGATCAACGACGCCAATGAAATCACTCTCTGCACCATCAGGTAACTGCATAACAATAGGCTTAGCACCTAAACGATCAACTATCATATCGACACAGCGGTAAAAATTCGCTCCTGTACGATCCATCTTGTTGACAAAACATATGCGAGGAACATTGTACTTATCCGCCTGACGCCATACCGTCTCAGATTGAGGCTCCACACCCGCAACGCCATCAAATACGGCAACAGCACCGTCCAAAACCCTCAAAGAACGCTCCACCTCAACCGTGAAATCCACGTGACCAGGAGTATCAATGATGTTAATACGATGATCTTTCCAAAAACATGTCGTAGCAGCAGAGGTAATCGTAATACCACGCTCTTGCTCCTGCTCCATCCAGTCCATGGTAGCCGCACCATCATGCACCTCACCAATCTTGTGAGAACGACCAGTGTAAAACAAAATACGCTCTGTAGTAGTCGTCTTTCCAGCATCAATGTGAGCCATGATGCCGATATTTCTATACTTCTCGATATTAGTTTTTCTCGCCATAATTACCACCTATAATGGGCAAACGCTTTGTTCGCCTCAGCCATCTTATGGGTATCATCTCTCTTCTTAATAGCACCACCGCGACCATTGAATGCATCAAGTAACTCACCCGCTAACTTGAGAACCATCGTCTGCTCAGAACGCTTGCGCGCATTGGCAATAATCCAACGAATCGCTAGAGCTTGCCCCCTGTCACGACGAACCTCAACAGGAACCTGATAGGTAGCTCCACCAACACGACGAGACTTCAATTCAACAGAAGGACTCACCTTGGCTAAAGCATCTTCAAAAACCTCTAAACCGGGTTTGCCAGATTTCTTCTGAATAAAATCAAACGCTTCATGAAGAATCTTCTCAGCTATCGATTTCTTCCCACAATACATAGCTGTATTGACAAATTTCGTTACAACAACGCTACCGAATTTCGGATCCGGAAGCACTTCTCTCTTTTCCGCAGCCCTTCTACGTCCCATTATGACACTCCCTATAAACTATTTTGGCCGTTTTACACCGTACTTAGACCGACCACGACGTCTGTCTTTTACACCCTGCGTATCCAACGTACCACGAATAATGTGATAACGAACACCTGGCAAGTCTTTCACACGACCTCCACGAATCATAACAACAGAGTGCTCCTGCAAGTTATGTCCCTCACCCGGAATATAACACGTTACTTCAAAACCGCTGGTCAACCGAACACGAGCGATCTTACGCATAGCCGAGTTTGGCTTTTTTGGCGTCATAGTCGTCACACGAGTACAAACACCTCTACGCTGAGGACAGGCCAAAAGAGCCGGTACTTTATTTCTCTTCACTACCCCTTTCCTAGGGTTTCTAATCAGCTGATTTATAGTTGGCATAACGCCCCTTTCCTATCATAAATACAACATCTACAAGGCTGACATTCTACAGTAACTCACTGATATCGTCAAGCCCCCTTCTCCTCAAAATTGGACATTTCTTGCGCACTTTGAGATGCATCACCCGCGATCAGTAGGTTACTAGACATACTGTTCATAGCCTCCGCATCACGCATTAATGCGGCTTTGCGCATCTTGCCCATCATAAATCCGGTACCCGCTGGAATCAATCGTCCGACCAAAACATTTTCTTTCAATCCAGACAACTGATCAACACGCCCAGTAATAGACGCTTCTGTCAAAACACGTGTTGTCTCCTGGAACGATGCAGCAGAAATAAAGGATCTCGTCTGCAACGATGCCTTGGTTATACCCTGCAAAACAGATACAGCCTCTGCAGGAACACCTCCCTCCTGCCTGACTCGCCTGTTCGCTTCTTCAAAGTCCATACGATCAACTTGCTCATCAACTAAGAATGTCGTATCGCCCGGCATAGTGACTTTCACCTTTTGCAACATTTGTCGAACAATAATTTCGATGTGTTTGTCGTTGATTTTCACACCTTGCAAACGATAAACATCCTGAATTTCGTTTATCAAATAAGCAGCTAAAGCCTCTACCCCTAATACTTGCAAAATATCATGAGGAGCAAGCGTTCCTTCAACGATCACATCACCTTTGGCGACCAAATCTCCCTCTTTAACAGCAATTTGACGCCAACGAGGAGCCAAATACTCAACAGGTTCGATATTCGGATTATCAGGACGTACCAAAATGCGCCTCTTTCCTTTGTAATCCTTGCCAAACTCAATGCGACCATCATATTCGCTGATAACCGCTGGCTCTTTAGGCATACGAGCTTCAAACAACTCCGACACACGTGGCAAACCACCGGTAATATCCTTTGTCTTCGCCGTCACAACAGGAACACGCGCCAATATATCTCCTACGTGAACACGATCTCCGTTTTTCACCGCTAAAACAGCATCAGCCGGCAATGAATATCGAATTTCCTGACCATTAGGTAATAAAATGGAATTGCCATTTTCATCCTTAAGCACAATACGAGGTTTCAAATCTGCATAACGCGCTTGTTGACGCCAATCAGATACAACATAGGTCACAACACCTGTCGATTCATCCAGCGATTCCTTCAGCGAAATGCCCTCTAATAAATCTGCATAGTATACAAAGCCTTCGCGCTCGGAAATAATTGGAGCCGTAAATGGATCCCAATCGGCTAATTTCGCTCCCTTTGTCACGCTTTCACCATCATTGACATATAAACGCGCACCGTAAGGAACTTTGTAATGAGCATACTCCTTCCCTCTGCCATCCAAAAGCACGATTTCACTGTTGCGCTTCATGATGATTTTGCGCCCTTCACCATTTGTGACTGTCGTCATATTTCGCAGCGACACAATACCATCGTAAGAAGCATTAACCACCGACATCTCAGATCCTCTCTGAGCTGTACCACCAACGTGGAATGTACGCATTGTCAGCTGAGTTCCAGGCTCACCAATCGATTGTGCAGCAATAACACCAACAGCTTCTCCAATGTTGACCTTATGTCCCCTTGCCAAGTCTCTACCATAGCAAGTGGCGCATATGCCATTTTTACATTCGCATGTGAGTACCGAACGAATACGAATTTCATTGATACCCGCAACCTCTATTTTCTTTACTGCAGCTTCATCGATAATTTCTCCTGCCGCCACTATCACTTCATTCGTAGAAGGATCGACGATATCATCTACAGGAGTACGACCTAGAACACGCTCAGTCAAAGGAGCAATCACGTCACCACCGGAAATAATGTCGCGCATGACAATGCCTCGTTTGGTACCACAATCGTCCTGAACAATCACACAATCCTGAGCAACATCAACTAAGCGTCTCGTCAGATAACCAGAGTTGGATGTTTTCAAAGCCGTATCCGCCATACCTTTACGAGCACCGTGAGTCGAGGTGAAGTATTCCAACACCGATAAGCCTTCTTTGAAGTTGGAAATAATCGGTGTCTCAATGATTTCACCAGACGGTTTTGCCATCAAACCACGCATACCAGCAACCTGACGCATCTGAGCCAATGATCCTCTAGCACCAGAGTGAGCCATGATGTACATGGCATTGCTCGGCTTGCCAACTTCTACTTTGGACAGTTCTCGCACCATGGACTCCGCAACCTTGTCGCTACACATCGCCCACGCATCAACGACCTTGTTATAACGCTCACCAGCAGTGATCAAACCATCCATATATTGACGCTCGTACTCAGCAACAACTTTTTTGGTGGAATTGACAATGTCCTTCTTCTCTTTCGGAACAATCAGATCATCTTTACCATAAGAAATTCCAGATATCGTTGAATAAAGATAGCCAAGATCCTTAAGATGATCCGAGAAAACTACTGTCGTTTTCTGACCGCATAGCCTGTAAATCTTTTCAATCAGAACCGCAACCTCTTTGTTTGTCAGTAGTTTATTGATGAGACTAAAATCAATATCAGGATGCTGAGGTAATAACTGCGACAAAATCATACGACCAGGAGTCGTGTCCACAGTCATTGTTTTATATGTACCATCGTGCTGAATTTGGCGATATCTCGCTTTGATTTTGGAATGTAATGTCACAAGTTTGCGCTGCAAAGCATGTTCAATTTCACCAACAGATGCAAAGGACATACCCTCTCCAGGCTCACCATCCTTCTCCATACTAATATAGTACACACCAAGAATAATGTCTTTCGTCGGCAAAATGATCGGCTTTCCGCTCGAAGGACTGAGTATGTTGTTTGTAGACAACATCAATACTCGCGCTTCAAGCTGTGCTTCCAACGATAATGGTACATGCACCGCCATTTGGTCTCCGTCGAAGTCAGCGTTGAAAGCCGTACATACCAATGGATGTAACTTTATCGCTTTACCCTCTACCAGCACAGGTTCGAATGCCTGAATACCTAAACGGTGTAGCGTAGGAGCACGGTTCAATAACACAGGATGCTCTTTGATGACTTCTTCCAGAATATCCCATACTTCTGGACGCCCTTTTTCTACCATTCGCTTCGCCGCCTTGAGCGTAGTCGTCAAACCATAACGCTCCAAACGAGAATAGATAAATGGCTGAAATAGCTCAAGCGCCATCTTTTTAGGTAAACCACACTGATGTAGCTTCAATTCAGGCCCCACAACAACAACAGATCGTCCGGAATAATCAACACGCTTACCAAGCAAATTTTGACGGAAACGACCATGCTTACCTTTCAACATGTCAGACAGCGATTTCAACGGACGCTTGCCCGTGCCCGTGACTATCTTTCCTCTGCGACCATTGTCAAACAACGCATCAACCGCTTCTTGCAACATGCGTTTCTCGTTTTTAACGATAATGTCCGGCGCCTTCAATTCCAAAAGTCGCTTCAAACGATTGTTTCGGTTAATAACACGACGATACAGATCATTCAGATCCGAAGTCGCAAAACGACCTCCATCCAACGGAACCAGCGGACGTAATTCAGGCGGAATAACAGGAATACATTCCATAATCATCCATTCCGGTCGAGTGTTGGAATCCAAAAATGCCTCGATCAGTTTCAAACGCTTAACTAAACGCCTGCGCTTCATATCAGAAACAACTGTTTTCAGCTCGACGCGTAATTTCTCCTTCTCTGTTTTCAAATCAAGAGTCGCTAGCAAAGTACGCAGCGCTTCCGCACCAATACCTGCAGAAAAAGCATCTTCGCCATATTCATCTTGCGCATTGTAATAGGCCTCCTCAGATAAAATCTGCATCGGCTTCAGCGGAGTCACACCCGGATCAATTACAATGTAACTCTCAAAATACAGTACCTTTTCCATCTCGCTGGAAGTAATGTCCAACAATAATGCAATACGACTGGGAGGCGATTTGGTAAACCAAATGTGCGCTACAGGTGATGCAAGCTCTATGTGCCCCATGCGCTCTCTGCGCACTTTCGATAAAGTCACCTCTACTCCGCATTTTTCACAAATTATCCCTCTGTACTTCATGCGCTTATACTTGCCACATAAGCATTCATAATCCTTTACCGGACCAAAAATACGAGAACAAAATAAACCATCTCTCTCTGGCTTGAATGTTCTGTAGTTGATCGTTTCCGGCTTTTTCACCTCTCCAAAAGACCATGATCTTATACGTTCAGGACTAGATATAGATACCTTTATGGCATCGAAGCTGTTTAAATTACTAACCTCGCCAAATATCTTCTGTAATTGATTCGCCATCGTAACCCTCTCCTATGACTTATATTCCTGTATCAGGGCTTGAATCCGCACTGTCTTGCTGAAATTCAAAATTCAACCCTAATGCACACAACTCTTTCATGAGAACATTGAATGACTCTGGGATACCCGGAGATATGTTGTCATCACCCTTGATGATAGATTCATAAGCCTTGGTACGCCCAACAACATCGTCCGATTTCACAGTCAACATCTCTTGTAAAGTATAGGCCGCACCATACGCCTGCAATGCCCATACCTCCATCTCTCCAAAACGTTGTCCGCCAAACTGTGATTTTCCTCCCAAAGGCTGCTGAGTAATCAAACTGTAAGGACCAATTGAACGCGCATGTATCTTGTCATCAACCATGTGATGCAGCTTGAGCATGTAAATGCATCCGACAGTTACTTTACGATCAAAAGCTTCACCCGTGCGACCATCAATCAATGTAACCTGTCCAGATCCATCCAGCCCACAACTCTCCAACGCTTTTACTATGTCTGATTCATGAGCTCCATCAAAAACCGGAGTAGCTACTGGAATACCATTCGCAACATTTGTCGCAAGTTCAACCAGTTCAAAATCCGACATTTTTTCGATGTCAGACTTCTCCTGCTTCTTGTCGTAAATCTCGGAAAGTTGTCCTCGCAAGTTTTGCATTAATTCCTCATCAGACTGTACCTTTTCCAAAACTTCACGCACTTTCTTACCTAAAGCTTTTGATGCCCAGCCTAAATGAGTCTCCAAAATCTGCCCAACATTCATACGCGAAGTAACACCAAGAGGATTCAATATGATATCCAAAGGCGTGCCATCTTCAAGATGAGGCATATCCTCTACAGGCACAATACGTGACACAATACCCTTGTTACCATGACGTCCAGCAAGCTTATCTCCAGGTTGTAACTTGCGCTTGTCCGCAACATAAACCTTGATCATCTTTAGTACACCCGGAGGTAAATCATCACCCCTACGCAATTTTTCAACCTTGCGATCAAAATCACGCTGGAATTTCGCAAGAATAGCCGCATATTCCTCGTGTAACATGTTGATGTCGGTCATCGTGTTTTTGTTCTTTACCACAATTTGACGCCATTGCTCTTGATCCATACTATCAAGATAAGTCGCCGTAATTCTCGCACTAGGACATGCCACAGGAGCCGTCTCAACCGTTTGCCCAATCAGTTTATCGCGTAAACGATTGAAATAATTGTGCTTGAAAATGCCGATCTCAGTGTCCATATACTGCTTGTATGCAGCTATCTCTCTTCTTTCGATCGCAATGGCTCTCTCATCTTTCTCAACACCAACACGTGAGAAAATCTTGACGTCAACTACAGTGCCTTTCACACCAGGAGGTACCCTGAGAGATGAATCCTTCACATCAGCAGCACGCTCACCAAAAATCGCTCTCAACAATTTCTCTTCCGGAGTCATAATGCTTTCGCCCCTAGGAGTTACCTTACCAACCAAGATATCTCCTGCTTGCACTTCCGCTCCAATGTGAACAATACCTGCATCATCTAACTTGCGTAACGCATCATCCGAGACATTGGGAATATCACGAGTAATTTCTTCGTTACCCAACTTGGTGTCTCGCGCCATGATTTCAAACTCCTCTATGTGAATAGAGGTGAAATAATCATCTTGCACTAATCGCTCGGATATAACGATAGCATCCTCGTAAGTGTAACCATGCCATGACATGAACCCAACAAGCACATTGCAACCAAGAGCCAATTCTCCTAGCTCAGTACCTGCTCCATCCGCAATAACATCACCTACCTTGACTATATCGCCCTTACGCACCAAAGGCTTCTGATTGACACAAGTGCTTTGGTTTGAACGCTCATATTTGCGCAAATTGTATATGTCTACACCAACTCCAACCTCATCATCGCTAGAACGCATTACAATTCGATCTGCGTCCACTTGATCCACAATTCCGTCTCTCCGCGCAATGACAGATACACCAGAATCGCGAGCAACAACAGATTCCATACCAGTTCCAACCAATGGAGCTTGACATCTCAAAAGAGGAACTGCCTGTCTTTGCATGTTTGCTCCCATGAGCGCCCTACTAGCATCGTCATTTTCCAAAAATGGAATAAGAGACGCAGCAACAGAAACAACCTGCTTAGGAGAAACATCCATAAAATCGACAGATTCTCTCTGAGCAGTTATAAATTCGCCATTTTTTCTGCATGATACTAATGGCTCTTTCAAACGTCCATCAGTTGTCAAAGGCGAATCTGCTTGCGCAATTGTATGGTCCAGCTCATCTGTCGCAGATAGATACAACACCTCGTCTGTGACCTTACCATCGACAACCCTCCTGTAAGGAGCTTCGATAAAACCATAGCGATTGACCTTCGCAAAAATAGCAAGCGAGTTAATCAAACCAATGTTTTGACCTTCCGGAGTCTCAATAGGACAAATACGACTGTAATGAGTCGGATGTACGTCACGAACATCTAATCCTGCTCTGTCTCGAGTCAATCCACCCGGACCTAAAGCAGAAATTCGACGCTTATGGGTAATCTCGGCTAGCGGATTAACTTGATCCATAAACTGAGATAACTGAGAAAGATAAAAGAATTCACGAATCGCCAAAAATACCGGCTTCGCATTGATAATATCATTCGGTACCGCATTATCAATGTCAATGGAACTCATGCGCTCCCTTACCATGCGCTCCATGCGTGCTAATCCAACACGGAACTGGTTTTCAACCAATTCACCAACCGGTCTCACACGACGATTGGCCAAGTTATCGATATCATCTATCGCCCCGATACCATCCTTTAATTGATGCAGAATTTTCAAAATTCTTAAGATATCGTTTTTAGTCAGAATCCCCAGACTTTCCGGCTCATCAATTCCAAGACGAGCATTGACCTTTACGCGTCCCACTGACGATAAGTCATAACGCTCCGGATTGGAAAACATGTTGAAAAATACATCCTGAGCACTGTCCAAGGTTGGTGGCTCTCCCGGTCTCATTATGCGGAATAGTTCGAACAAAGCCTCTTCTCGAGTATTGCACTTATCAACCGCTAATGTATTGCGCACATAGGCACCTGTATCCGCGCTAATATGCAATACTGAAAACCTATTGTCATGATCAAAAATTTGCTTGACCAAATTCTCGTTGAGTTCGTCTCCGGCCTCAGCAATAACAATACCATTGTCAGGATCAATTATATCCCATGCAATGTATTTGCCATACAGATCCTCTTCTGCAATTAGAACCTCTTCTACTTGCATCTCCTGTATTTTCTTCAAAGTACGAGAGGTGATTTTCTCGCCGCTTTTTAGTATAACTTCACCGTTCTTCGCATTGATTAAATCTTTATCGAGCTTGATGCCTTTCCATTGCTCTGCCTTAAACTGCCTGACAAGACTACCATCATCGCGCTTGTACACATCATAATTTTCATAGAAGTTCGCCAGAATCTCACCACGATCCATACCATAAATTTCATATGGCTTGAACACACGCTGCGGATCCTGCTTACGCCGCTCTTCCATCGCTGCAGAATCCAGCGCAAGTAATAAAGTCGTCGCTAACATCTTGCGTCGACGATCTATACGTACGTATAACAAATCTTTCGCGTCAAATTCAAAATCCAGCCAAATACCTTGACACGGAATAACATGCGCCGAATACAAATATTTACCAGACGCACTGGGCTTGCCTCCATCATGATCAAAAAATACACCCGGAGATTTCTGCATCTGTGATACAATAACTCGCTCAGCACCGTTAATGATAAATGTACCATTGTTGGTCATAACAGGCATGTCACATATATATACATCCTGCTCTTTGATATCGCTCACCGTTTTTTTGCCGCTGTCAGCATCAATATCCCACACGATGAGTCTGAATGTCGCCCGCAAAGCTGCACCATAAGTCATGCCACGATTTCGACATTCCTCTTCTGTGTATTTAGGCTCATCCAAATGATAGCCGCAAAAATCCATCTGTGCCCTACCAGAACTGTCAGTAATAGGGAAACTCGATTTAAACGCATCCTGCAAGCCAATATCATCGCGCAAACCTTCCATGGTGTGCGTATACAATATACTGTTATATGATGATCTTTGTAATTCTATAAGATTTGGAAGCTTAGCCACTTCTTGAATTCTGCCAAAATTTTTTCTGAATCTTTTACGCTCCGTAAACGATCTGCTCATGCTAAAAAACCTCTGTAAACAAATAGATAACCCAACACCCCTAGTCTTCGTATCGCAAATATAACGACAGACTTCCGTCTAGAATATACTGTTATGTCCACAAAAACAAGTGCAAATAGAAACCAACAGCACAAAAATATATCCAAATTTGTGCTATAATACCTCACAACCCTATGGCGCGCAAAGAATACACGCCGAATGCATAGCTCTATAACCACGCTGAATTGTATTGTACACACTTCAGGGTATATAGTCAACAATAATCTAAACTCGATGCTCTATCAACTAACCAGAACCGGGTATATAAGTATAGTTTACAGACCCACTCAATAGCAGTATACTACCCTCTAGGTTCGAGTGTGGAAGCATGGAAAAGCTCCCGGGACCAAACATAGTTTTAGTGGTGATTTGAATATGGCTTTGTCTTATATAACTGTCTTCGATATGACTACAACTGAAAAGCATATTTTTATCACTTCATCAGATTTTGGAGAAAATGATGTCAAAGAATATGCTGATCGATTCAGCGCATACAGAAGAAGTGCGTATTGCGGTTATAGATGGGGATAGGTTAGAAAAATTTGATTTTGAAGCTACATCTAAAGCGCAAGTAAAAGGTAATATATATCTGGCGAAAATCATTCGTGTTGAACCGTCTTTGCAGGCAGCGTTTGTTAATTATGGTGGAAATCGTCATGGCTTTTTGAGTTTCAGCGAAATTCATCATAGTTATTTTCAAATACCTGTTGGCGATCAAAACGAAATGGAAAGCTATATACAAAATGCTATTGCTGCACGTTATGGTACAAATGAAGATATGTCGGAGATAGATCCCAGAGAACTGTCGAATATTCGATATCAGTTTTATAGAAGATATAAAATACAAGAAGTTATCAAAAAACGACAGATCATGCTGGTTCAGGTAACAAAAGAAGAACGCGGCAATAAAGGAGCTGCTCTCACAACCTATATATCGCTGGCCGGACGTTATTGCGTGCTGATGCCAAATACGACAAAGGGCAGCGGCGTGTCTCGCAAAATCGTGAATCACGCAGATAGAGCGAAACTGAAAAAAATCGTATCCAGTCTCAATATTGAAAACGGCAGTACGGTAATTCGTACAGCTGGCATCGGACATACAAAAGCGGAAATTACAAAGGATTTTGAGTATCTAACGCGTCTTTGGGATGAAATTCGAGAAACCACTCTTCAATCCACAGCACCGTGTTTGATACACGAAGAAGCAAATGTCATAAAACGCGCCATACGCGACATGTATTCGCGGGATATGGAATCTGTTTTTGTAGAAGGAGAAGCTGGCTACAAAATCGCCAAAAATTACGTAAAAAAACTGATGCCGAGCCATGCCAAAAAGGTTAAGCTGTACGAAGATAAATCTGTACCGCTTTTTGCAAAATTCAAAATCAACGATCAGATCAATCAAATATACTCGACACGTGTCAGTTTACCATCCGGTGGCTATCTGATTATCAACAATACTGAAGCCTTGGTTGCAATAGATGTAAACTCCGGAAAATCTACTCATGAACGCAACGTCGCAGGCACCGCATTGAAAACCAATCTTGAAGCAGCAGCAGAAATTGCGCGTCAATGTCGCCTACGTGATCTCGGAGGCCTGATAGTCATAGACTTTATCGATATGGAAGACCGTCGTGATAATGCCAAGGTAGAACGATGTCTGAAACATGCATTACGCGATGATAAAGCAAAAGTTCAGGTGGGAAATATTAGTGCATTTGGTTTACTAGAACTGTCGCGTCAACGTCTGCGCGCCAGTATAGCAGATGCCAATATGGTTATATGCCCACATTGCCAAGGCACCGGCCTAATGTGGTCCGAAGAATCAAACGCTCTGCAAATATTGCGCAGAATCGAAGAACTGTGCTCTCATGGAAATTGCCGCGAAGTCAGAGTAACAGTCGCTCCATCTGTCGCAGTATACATATTCAATCATAAACGCTCGTTTCTTAATGCAATAGAGGTTAGGAACGACGTAAAAGTCATACTGAATACGGATAATAACGCCGGAGTAAATTCGTGCGTCATAGAGCAGATCGCTCGTGTCACTCGCCCAGATGCAAATGGAGCCGATGATGGCGCAGACGAGGATCATGATGATGAGATTCCAGTTACACCAGAACCTCCCGCTGTGCGGTCAAAGAAAAATCGACGCAAAGCTCAAAAGGCGAAATCTGCTCCTACTAAATCTGCTACTGACAGTAATGCTGCAACTGAAAATAATGCTGCACATGTCACCACGAGCAATCCTACAGACAGCGGAAACATTTCCTATCAGCGAGAAGATGAGGAAACATCTGATACACAAAGCAGTTCCGAAGATAATAAAACATTGTCTGCTGATAACAGCACGAAAAATGGTCGCAAACCGCGTCCTAAAGCCAAAAGGCGTCGACCAGACAAACGCAAACAGGCTGCTGTACAAAATTCCGAACAATCAGCTGAGATTCCACAGGTTTTTCCTAAAAAAGTGCCTCAGTTAAAGGAAGGATCGGTTGATGTGTCCCTGTCCCTTCAGCCCGAAATAGAAGCGACTGTTACACAATTAATCCAGCAAACCGCAAACGAAGAATACTGGACAGTTGATCCAACCATGCGAGAGCTACCTAAAAAAAAGAAAGGTTGGTGGAATAGATTATTACAAAAAACAGAGGAGAAATAGAATGCGCGTTAGATTCGCTCCATCCCCTACGGGAAAATTACATGTTGGAAATATGCGCATTGCGCTGCTAAATTATTTGTTCGCCAGAAAAGAAGGCGGAAAGTTCTTGTTGCGCATGGATGATACCGATGTAGAACGTTCTACCCGAGAATCAGAACAGTCGATTCTAGACGATCTCCAATGGATGCACATACAATGGGACGAATTTTGTCGACAATCAGAACGCCTAGATAGATATGCACTGGCCCTAGAACATCTCAAAAAAATAGGACGCGTCTATCCATGCTACGAAACAAAAGAAGAATTGTCTCTAAAGCGAAAAATACAGTCGTCCAGCGGAAGACCTCCCGTGTATGATCGAGAAGCGCTGAAATTGTCTGCAGAAGAAATCGCCGCCTACGAAAGAGAAAATCGTCCCGTATACTGGCGTTTTCTTTTAAATGATCAAACAGTTATCAAGTGGAATGATCTCATTCATGGTGAAAAACACATTCCGCTTAACAGTATTAGCGATCCTGTATTGGTTCGCCCAGACGGCAGCTTCGTTTATACTTTTGCATCCGTTGTAGACGATATTGAACTGGGAGTAACGCACATCATCAGAGGCGATGATCATATAACCAATACCGCTGTGCAATTGGATATATGTCAAGCTCTCGGCGGCACATTGCCTGAATTCGCACATGTTCCATTGATGTGTTCCGTCGACGGCTCAGAATTGTCCAAAAGAAGCTCTTCTGCCCTGACTATGCAGTCCATGCAGCAAGAAGGAATCGAACCTCTAGCAGTCTGGAATGTTCTCGCAACAATAGGTACTGCAAATGCACCAGATATCAACTGCGGAATCGAAGAATTGGTGGAAAATTTTTCCCTCAGTAATCGTAGCTTAGCAACCGTCAAATTTGATATGGAAGTGGTAAGATCTTTAAGTCACAAGATAATAGCACATAAACCATTCGAAGTTGTTCAGACAGATCTGCAACAATTAGGATTGTCACATGTATCAGCTGACTTTTGGGAGCTAATTCGAGGAAATATCAATCGTATAGCAGATGCTACTACATGGCATGAAGTGCTGTTCGGTAACATAACACCTGTTCCACAGGATAAAGAATTCGTACAACAAATGATTGATACCTTTGATCCTGATTTTTCCCTCTGGATCACTAAACTAACACAGGTGAGCGGCAAAAAAGGACGAGCGCTTTATCATCCGTTACGGCTGGCCATCACCGGTAGAGAAGATGGTCCGGAATTGAAAAAAATCTGCCAGATCATGCCTCTTGATATTCTCAAAAATAGACTTGAGGAAAATCTGCGAGCTAGCTAAAACTATCTGCAGAATAAAGCACTCTGTTTGAATAATATCACACGGTATAAATGACTGTGCTGCATCGCATCTGTGTCAAACATGTTGT
Source organism: uncultured Alphaproteobacteria bacterium (assembly GCA_944390775.1). Taxonomy (GTDB): domain Bacteria; phylum Pseudomonadota; class Alphaproteobacteria; order UBA3830; family UBA3830; genus CALXQQ01. The sequence continues at coordinate 6,908 of CALXQQ010000033.1, read as the reverse complement.
AGAATCTCGATCGAACCAATATGCCACACAAATTGCTGCTGCTCAGTCTGACTAAAATACCTCGGAAATGACAACTTCTCATTGTGCCACGCCTTAATCGAGCCAAAATAGCTTGTAATGCTCGTCGACGCCTCTGACAATGCAATAAAGCACGTATAATATATGTAGGTATAGATCTTTTGTTCATAATTAAACTCCTTGTTATGATGAAAAAAACGTAATGCGTCCATTACTTGTATTATAGTATCGCATATATTTTTTATGTGCAACACTTTTATTTTTTATGATTGTAAATCAATGGGTTATTATCAAATTCTGCCCTAAAAATCTAGCTAAATAAATGTAAGATCCGACGCTGATGCGCGAAATAATTTGCGTAAATCATCATCCCTCCACAATAAATGAATATTGGGCCCTGCGTCCAACGTAACAATAGGTCCATCTTTGTGCTGCAGCCAAAATTCTTCCAATCGCCGCAAAACATGCATAGTATTTCCACCAATATAACCAAAATGCGGTGTGGATGTCTCAAATAATGCATGCATATCCCAAAATTCTCCCCAACAAATCTGATAAGCATCATGCCAATTCTGCGATGTCAAGGAATCTATCAAACGCTGACAGCGAACATGCGCCCTCTCAACACGATTGCTAAATAATAAACTGCTTCTTACCAATTTGTGCGCTTCACTAGACGAAATCTTCTTCCTCGCTCCATCTATTAATATTAATTCGTGAATTATAGTATAAGGAAATTCTACCGACCTAGCCTCACCTCGATCAAAAATACACCACGGCCCAAATAATGACCTGGCCGCAGATCCAGAACCATGTCGAGCAATCTCACTCAATTCCCTGGACGATAACATCGGTCGCGATTCTATATCCGCTATCGCTTTGCACGCAACCTTGGTAAGTGCCGCAAAACTAGACGCAGAACTGGCAATGCCCGCTCCATGCGGAAAATTGTTGGACGATCTTACCCGAAAATAACCACCAAAATCCATGCGCGATTTTATATATCGTAAATGCACTAAAAAACGATCCCGCTGCTCTCGCGTGAGACCTAAATCGTCCTCTAAATAGTCATACTCCGCAGCATCATCTAGCTCAACCGTCGTGCTAAATCTCTCAATAGTATAGGAAAGCGAAATGTTTACCGGCATATTGCCTTCCTCTTTTCCCATATATTTAATCAATGCTATATTCGCCGGAGCACTGTCTACCCAACAAGCCATAATATCCTCTCGCTAACTTAATAGAGGAAAAATTTCATCCTCCATACCTCTCGTGTAAATTATCACTATAGTGTCCGCTCCTAGCGCTCCACACCCTTTGGCCGCTTTTACCCCAGGAATCGCTCGAATCTTCTTAACTAAATCCCGTGTCTCACCTAACGCTAAACCTAGCCGGTCCATAATATCATAGTATCGGTTAACACTGTAAATTAATAACTCCTCATCAGTAGCAGAAAACGCACGCTTCGCTAAATCAATACATTCCTTCAGCTCATCCGGACACCTAAACGATAAATTCGCTAAATGTCGATGTGTCGATACTTTCACCGGCGCCTTTATCACCCTAAACGCTAAATTAGAAAATGACCAATTAAGAAAATCTATGCTAATCGAATCAGGATTAAAACATATGTTCGATCCATAATATTGTAAAATACAATCCGCCCCACTAACACAAATGTTCGGTGTAAGCGCTTTGTAAGTGCTTAATAAATGCTCACAAGAAGAATCGTCTCCATAAACTAAACGATACAATAACACAAATTGCGCACTAGATGCCCCAAAACCACCCGACCCATTGTACGGATCTATAAACTTAATACGAAGCCGATCAAAAAATTCCTCGTGCCGCCGATAGAATATCCCCGCAGGAGATCCTTCCGAAATCCCCGCTAATTCTCCCACACTCGCAGACTCAGCTTCTAAACAAAATGACGGATCTGTCGCTAGTAAAATCGCACTAGCCCCATCCAAAACCGCATACTCACCAATAAGAAATGTCTTGCTCTTGACCGATAAAAACATCGCGAAACCGAAAATGGCTCCTCGGGACGGGCTCGAACCGCCGACCCGGTGGTTAACAGCCACCTGCTCTACCGCTGAGCTACCGAGGAACACTCCGCTAATATAAATAGCAAAAAAAATGCCGTTTGGCTAGTGACTTTTTCCAAAAAAATACAAAATGTTTGAAAATAATTACAGCGCACAACCAAAATATAAAAAAAACGCCATAAACACACCTGGAGATAAGACTCTGGGAGTGTCCATGACGCTTGGAATAAAGCTGCTAGTCGTTGGGGTTACTAGCACAATACTCAGCTATAAGCCTATCTATGAGTTCTGTTATCCTATCTTCATTGCGTAATACTCTCTCCATACATCTATGCGTCTTAGTGCATATATCTCCATAATGCTTTATTCCCTTCCAAACACGCGAAATCATCTTTCTTTGTGCTTCGCTTATATAAGCGCCCTGACTATGCTGCATAAATACCACAATAGCGTTATAAAGATCACACATATTTCCGAAGCTTGCTCCATATAAACGCGTTAAAGCAGCAGGATGTCTTGATACAGTTTCATCCGATTCAACATCTGAATCGTTTACAGGCAAATCTTGCAATCCAGCAATCAATTCAAGAGGAAAGTACTCATTCTCAGCGCTCTGACTATCAATATTACTATGATACAACATCCTTCCAGTAGAAGATGCCTGCTCGCGATCAAATGTAAGCTTGTTGCCAATATAATCTCTCATTTCTTCAAAGGCTTGTGCCGGTGATGCAACCGGTATTTCATCTGTATCATTCTGAGCAAAATAATCGGATAAGCGATTAAGCGCTTCTATCATCCGTTGCTCTTTTGTACCTACGACACTTTCTATGCTAGCAGGCGCCTCTGGATGCATACAAAAACTTTGCGCACACAATCCTACAAATATTAAAGCAAATAACTTTTTCATACATCATCCTTAATTTTACCTAATTATTTTATACAACAACCAATATTGTTTATCAAGTAAAATTTTCAATATGCACTTTTATATAAAAAAAAACGCCATAAACATACCCAGAGACAAGGCTCTAGGAGTGTCTATGACGCTTGGAACAAGATAAGTTAAACTTTAGCTATAAAAATCAGCTAAAAACCTACTGCTGTTGAACTTGGTCTTGCACGTAGCCACCAATTCTGATAACCATATCACTCATCTGTCGCACTAGCTCACTAATTCGATGAACTGCACGGCCTTGAATATTATCTACTTCTCCATCCTGTGTATTCTCTGTAAACATCATAAACATATCGCACAGACGACGATATAATAAACAATATGATCGAGAATAGATACTTTGCCGTTCTGCAGGTAGCATAGCAGCTATATCATTATCCATCATCACAAGCATTATTTGAGATAGTTCAATCCGATCACGGTCCAACCTCTCTTCGTTTGTAATAGACATATTACCAACAGCATCACCCTCCATCACTCCATTTAAAGTTGCAGAAGAAATATGATAATTACGCTCGCCTAGAGAGCCAAGATGATTCCGATCAAACTCTAACGTGTCTTGATATGCAGATACCATATCAATCAAATCTTGTCTAAGATGAGAAATTTGTTCTCCTTGATCATCATCGGGAAAATGAGCTAAAAATTGATTTATCCGAGCATATAAGCTTTCCCGACTTATAGTCGGAGTATTTACCCCCCGACCAGCCTCTCTATCCATACAAAAGCTTTGTGAACATATACCAACAAGCATTAACATAAATAACTTTTTCATAATGTAGTCTCCTTATACTAAATTCATATTATATTAGCACAATAAATGGAATTTTGTCAATTAACTTTTTTACAAATCACACGATAAACGTTTGGCAAATTGCAATATAAAAAAACGCCATAAACATACCCAGAGACAAGGCTCTAGGAGTGTCCATGACGCTTGGAACAAGGTAAGCTAATGGGTGTTTTAAGCGTTATGCTGCATCACCAAGTAGATTATTATCTCTTAGTCCTGTAATTAACAATGTAATACTATCTAGATTTTCTCTGTAGCGTGCTAATTGACTTTCAAGTTTTTGCACTTGCTCTCTTAAACCAGCATTTTCTTCTTCAAGTATACTAATAGCTTTGTTCTTTTGCTCTATGTCATTTTTGTAATCATCTATAATTGCATTAAACTGGTCGACACCTTGCATGATATTTTCGAAAAACCTACTAACCTCATCTGCTGTTATACCAGCAGAACCGCCAGGACTGTCTTTGCCTGCACTCGCCTCATTGATGGCATCTATGTTAACTAAGGCAGAACCTCCTTGAGCATAGCCCATGTCAGGACCAATCTCGCGATTCATACAAAAACTTTGGGCGCACAATCCCATCAACACCAACGCGAATAACTTTTTCATAAAACGGTCTCCTTATATTAAAATATATACTACTTAACATAATATATAGTGTTCTGTCAATTAATTTTTCTGCAAAAAAACAACAAATAGCTTATAAGGCACCATAAAAAACGCCATAAACATCCCAGAGATAAGGCTCTAAGAGTGTCTATGACGCTTGGAACAAGATGAGTTAAACTTTAGCTATAAAAATCAGCTAGAAACCTACTGCTGTTGAACTGGATCTTGCACGTACCTACCAATTCTGATAACCATATCACTCATTTGTCTCAACATCACACTAGTTCGATGAACCGCACGGCCTTGAATATCATCTACTTCTCCATCCTGTGTATTTTTTACAAGCCTATTCAACACTTTAAACATATTGCACATATTAGAATAGAAGAACAAATAGGCAGTTCTTTGTTTTGGGACAACCATATCAGCTATACTAGCATTTATTGCTGCAATATGGTTATCTAAAGCTCGAGATGAGCGAATGACATCAGCAATAGTATCACCTTCGTCTATAAGAGGCGCATTAACAAATTGTCCACCTAATACACCATCTAAAAGTATAGCACCTAAAAGCCTATCTAAATCAGCAGAATTACGATAATTACCCCAGCCTCTGCCACCAACATGATTAAGATCAAACTCTACTGCAGCTTGAAATACAGGCATCACACCAGCCAAAGCTTGTCTAGGATTAGCAACTGGTTCATCCTGATCATTCTGGGCAAAATAGGCTAAAACTCGATTTGCCACGACTTCAGTTCTTTCCCGATTCATATTCACAGTGTTGCCTCCATTGCGCTGGCCAGCATCTCTATTCATACAAAAACTTTGTGCACACATTCCAACAAAAATTAAAACAAATAACTTTTTCATAATGTAGTCTCCTTATACTAAATTCATATTATATTAGCACAATAAATGGAATTTTGTCAATTAACTTTTTTTACAAATCACACAATAAACGTTTGGCAAATTGCAATATAAAAACACGCTATAAACATACCCAGAGATAAGGCTCTAGGAGTGTCCATGACGCTTGGAATAATGTAAAACTACTGTGTGTTAGCGCAATAAATATCAACAATATAGTGCATGCATACCATACGAGATGCCGTGATGTTCTAGCGCTACGTTGCATCCTCTGTCTGTGCCCTCATCACCGCTTGTCTCTTCTGTAGCACATGAAGTATCACTAGACTGCTCTTCCAATCTTCTTTCCATATTTGTCATTATTGCGAATATCCTATCTATATTCTGTTTATACTCTAGTACCTTGCTACGATCATTTTCTAAAACTGGATCCGTACAAACAGTTTCTCTTAGAACTAGCTCATTAATTCTTCGAGCATATTTTCGCACGGATACTATAAACTTTTGTGTTTTATGTTCAAGCTGACTTAAAATATCCATCAATACAAAGTAATCTAAAATAAAAGTCGCATCTGATTCTTTATATTCCGGCGCGTTTTGAGAAAATAATCTTACTACCCCTGCGATATCATCCGGCAAAACGTGCAATGGGGCACGAGCCATAAAACAAGACGGTCTTGATAACAAACTGTCCATGGCATTTCCTTGAATAGAGTGATGATCTGCATTTGGCAACCTATCTTCTATTTTCTCTCCCAGACATGCTTCAGGACCTACAATATGTGTTTGTGGCGACGATAAATGCAAAGAGTCAGACACCATACAAGGATGTGATCTTTTCAACCTATCTTCTATTTTCCCTCTCTGAAGTGCTTCAGGACCTACACTACGTGTTTGTAATTGCAATATAGGCAAATGGTCAGAATCTATAAAACGATGTGAGCTTCGCAACAAATCTGCCAATCCTTTTTCTTGACGTGCTTCAAGATCTGCACCATGTGATCGTAAAGCTGGCGTTGTATGTATATGGCTCAGTGACCTGCTATGATGTAGTTGCATACTTTCTCCCATACCACACATAACCTCATCAGACTCAATATCAGAATACTCAATATCAGAAGACTCAATATCAGAAGACTCAATATGTGAAAATGAATCGCTCGTATACTCTGCATGAATTTCTGCATTGTTGCTTTGCATAAAACACGCAGCACCGCTCGTCTGTTTGCCCGCATCATCTTCACATATACTGAACATACAAAAACCTTTAGAACACAATCCCATAAACATTAAAACAAACAACTTTTTCATAATATAATCCCGTTAAACTCATACTATACTAAATTGCGTAAATTAATTTTTTATAAATAACATAATAAATGATTGGCAGATTGAGTCATAAAAAAGCACCATAGTCGAGCACTTTTATCAAAATGCGCAAGGATTGAAACGTGTTTGCACAGTTAAAGCCATTCAAAATTTTTGGTTAGATCTCATGAAATTCTAGAAAACTTCACTTAAAGTTTCATTAACAGAATTTTTGCGATTTTCATAACATTTCAATTTATAAACCATATGACATTTGTTTTCATAAATTACTACTGCCAC
>CALXQQ010000032.1 GCA_944390775.1 uncultured Alphaproteobacteria bacterium | reverse complement strand
CGCTTACACGCTTAACGATTCTACCTGTATTAGGCGAAAACATACTATGCTTATATAAATTGTTGGAAAACCCAACTCGATAATCAGGTAATATTTGTACATATAAAGGTACGATTTTTACTCTATTCATAGATTTTCTCCTTTTTTGAAAACATTGTCTAAGATATATGGAAACTATCCATATCATAATTGTAATATACTATAACTTTTTTCGAAACACAAATATTTTATTTTTTATCCTGATAAATCAATGTGTTATGCCCATATTTTGCCCCTCATTCCTTCGTAATTATTTGGAAAAACCAACGAAATATTAAATTTTTCTATTGAAATTTCGTCCGTACCTGCAACTAGCAACAATTAGTCCACAGCTACTCATGAAGGTAATCATTGAGGTTCCTCCGTATGAGATAAATGGCAAGGGAATCCCAACTATAGGCATTAAACCTATCACCATCGCAATGTTTATGCATGTGTGTAAAAATAAAAGTATGGCTAATCCGTAGCACATGATCTTCGTGAATAGCACCTTACTCAACCGACCAATCCATAAAAAGTAAAAAACAATGCTAATTAATAATATAATAATGCAGATGCCTCCCATAAAACCAAATTCTTCCGTAATCGTCGTAAAAATGAAGTCGGTATTTTTTTCAGGCAAAAAATCCAATTTGCTTTGAGTCCCGTTCAGAAAACCTTTTCCCCAAAGACCACCAGAACCAATAGCAATCTTGGACTGTAGTATGTGATAACCCATTCCTAGTGGATCTCGATCCGGATCTAAAAATGTCAGAATCCGATTGCGCTGATAGTCGTGCAATAAAAACCAAGAGCAGGGTAACAATAATGCTAAAATAATGCTCGCAATTTTTAATATACGCAGGGGAAATCCTTCTAAAAAAATCACACAAAATCCCGTTCCTAATAAAATTAATGCCGTACCTAAATCAGGCTGCCTCATCACTAATATCGCAGGAGCAATTGTCGCCAATAAAGGCACCATATGAGTGGATAGCTTGTCAATGTCCCTCAAAGAAAATAAAGAATAATATCGAGCTAAAGACAAAACTAAAGCCAATTTCATCAACTCAGATGGCTGAAGAGAAAAAATATACAGATCAATCCATCTCTGAGCTCCTAATCTAATCGCTCCCCTTATTTCAACAATAACTAAAGCAATAAATGTAAAAACATAAAAGAAATAAGCAAAATTGTTCCAGAACTTTAAATCAGTACATGCAATCGCACACATCAATATTATACCTAACATAATGCGTAAAGCGTGCTTTCCAATCGGAGAACATAACTCCCCATTGAAAGCACTATACTGACCACACATGCTTATCCCCAAAATCAGTACAAGTAGCAAAAGTAAAATTTTCGATTCATTAAAAAGAGAAATGTTCCTCGGAAAAGTCATTTGACACCTACAATCAACCAATCGAAAATCTTGCGCGCTATCGGAGCCGCAACACGCGCACCCCCTCCTCCATGCTCAACAAAAACAGCTACAACATAATCCACCTTCGGATAGGGCGCTACTCCAACAAAAAAAGCATGGTCTCGATACTTCCATTCGATTTTCGTTTGGTCAATTCCAACCATATTCTTCTTCAATTTCCTGACTTGCGATGACCCCGTCTTTCCCGCAATGCCATACGAAACCTTACACGAATTCGCCGCCGTACCCTTTACACAAACCTGATGCAAAGCTTCTTTTAATATGGAGCCAACTCTTGTATTGATTTTATCCTCAGCTCTACATGTTTTTACTGGTAATAAGGTCGGACTCAAATCGAAATTTTCACTATATAAACGAGCCATCATAACAGCTGACTGAATTAATGTGGCCAATAATGCTCCCTGACCAATACCAGCTATCATGGTTTCAAATGGCTTCCAAGTGGTACCATATTTCAAAAATTTCCAGCTGTGATCAGGTAGTAAACCCGCAACCTCACCAGCTAATTCTACACCCGTCACCGCTCCATAACCAAATAATTTCGCGTATTTCACAATGCAATCTATGCCTATTTTTTTCGCAATCTCAAAAAAGAAACAATCACACGAATAACTAAGAGCATCTCTCACGTTGACCTTACCATGCCCTCCTCTGTTCCAACAGTGAAATGTGTGTCCATCCTGTTTTATGCCTCCTCCACAAAATACTGTAGTATTCGCATCGATCACTCCTTCGCATAAAGCCGCATATGCCACCACAATCTTGAAAATCGATCCAGGTGGATAGGCACAACTCGTAACTCGATTCATTAAAGGATATAGAGAATTCTGCGAAATCGATTGCCATTGAGCATGTGTCATCTTTCCCGCCAGCATATTCGCATCATAGCTAGGAATAGATACAATAGCCAAAATTTCTCCCTTGAGATTCATAACTACACAACCACCAGCCTTGTGCTCCGACATAAGACCATGAACATATTCTTGCAGCTTGCTGTCTATAGTAAGAGTCAAATCTTCTCCATCTGTAGGATCCTCCCTCGAAAGATGCCTGATGGTCTTACCCAAAACATTTATCTCCGTTTGTAAACTACCTAACGTGCCCGTCAATTTTTCATTGCAATAACTTTCTATGCCCGATTTCCCCGTCTGTAACTGTAGCTGATTGTTTTGAGATACATAGCCAGTAATGTGACTATAAACTAAAGGTGCCGGATATCCACGAATATAACCATTTTCTATGGATATGTTGTTGAACTTAAAAAACATCATGGAAATGTTTACATATTCCTGCCAGGATAGCTCATCCTTTATCACCATAAAACGAGCTCGACTTTTGTATTTTTGCTCCAAAGATAATATATCATCCTGAGATAGCGAAATTTTCCCAGATAATAACTGCATGTTTTTTGTAAAATCACCCTTGCTGCATCGCTCCATAATCAGCCTGTATTTATGAATGTTCCAGGCTATAACTTGACCATCTGCCGTCAATATCCTGCCTCGCTTGGGAAGTAAATGGGTAACACGAATGCGATTGCGATCCGAACATAATTTGTATTTTTGATTGTACACAATCTGTAAATAGTATAAACCTACAACTAAAATAACCGATAAAAGTACAATAAAACTACAAACTAAATGAAATCGTTTATTCAAACTATGAGTGCGCATATCTCTGCAAAAAAGTGTATATCACAAAACTAATAACTGCAACAACCATCTCCTTTAAATGCAAAAATACATCGTACGATGACTGCAATAGCATAAATATTATAACAAAATATATAATCTCTGTAAAAAATAACGCTACACAATATTCCGCAATAGATAACTGCAGCTTGACATGTAAACTATGTAAAACAAAATAAAAAATCATCAGTAATAATAATGTCATCCCTATAGGATTACCTACATAAATATCATGGAAAATCGTGACAATTATCAGTAAATGATACTTGTCCTCCTTGCAAATGAAAGCAACCATAAGCAAAATCCCCACAAAAATTTTATGCGAAAAAATGCATAAAATGCACAACCCAATCGGCAGCATAAAATCTATCGGTGCTACGCCTTTGCTATTCATCGCTTGTTACTACCCCAACATAGGTTAAATCATTGAGTTTCACAAATGGTTCTACCAAAAAATGCCCGTTGCAAAATAATACCTTCCCTATCAGAATCTTCTCCTTCTGACTGTAACTAGAAGTCTCAGCAATGGATCCTTCCACAATCGGAATATCTTCGTGAATCAGAGAAATTCTTAGCATGTTTGAATTGTCTCCGTTCAATATGACATTTGCTTCTCCGATTTTTGCCGGAATATTTGAATTGATATCTGTGATCAATAATACCAGACTATATCCATCACGTACCTCCACTACCCTGCCAATCAATCCGTGTTCGTTCAATACAAGATTATCGATCTTTATTCCCGATTCCTTCCCTTTAGATAAAACACAAGAACGCGCAAATTCACCCTTAAAAACCGTAACTACCTTGGCCACTACAACCCTTTCCGGTGAGCGCTTCTTTAATGATAGTAACTCCCTCAAAACATCGTTTTCTTCCTGTATCGAACCAATCAGCAGCATTTGTTGTCTCAATTCCGCGTTTTCAATTCGCAGATTTAACAATGTCTTATCAACATCATGACATATGAAAAATAAAAAATTCGAATAAAACCTAACCGTGGATTCTAATAGATTTTGTACCTGTACACGCAAAGCAATCATAGGATTTCTGAGCTTCAAAATACACTCTTTCTCACAAAGAAATCCAAGAAGTAATACAATACACAATATTAACAAAGAGCGCACAAACATCTCGCGTCGCCGCAGATGCTTCAGAAAACTGAAAGATGTTTTAGGAATCTGCCTGCGCATAGACAGATGCCTTCCACATTAGTAAGCGCGCAGCAGAACTCTCTTCATCACGTCAAGCTCTTCCAGTGTTTTGCCAGTCCCAAGAGCAACACACAGTAAAGCATCATCTGCTACAGATACCGGTAACCCGGTTTTTAAGCGTAACAGCTCATCTAAACGTGCCAATAAAGATCCACCGCCTGTCATGACTATGCCCTTATCAACAATATCTGCAGACAATTCCGGAGGAGTATTCTCCAAGGCGTATTTCACCGCATCAACAACTGCTGCTACAGGCTCTGCCAAACTCTCTACTATTTGCGCTTCAGTGATTTTGATCTCCTTAGGTACCCCATTCACTAAATCGCGACCCTTTATGCAAATCTCCTTGCCCTTGCCATCCTTAGGTGGCATGGCCGCTCCAACAGTCTTCTTAATGCGCTCCGCCATAGTTTCACCAATCAATAAATTGTTATGTTTGCGAATGTGATTGACAATGGCTTCATCCATCTTATCTCCACCTACACGAACAGAATTGCCATACACAATTCCTCCAAGAGATAAAACAGCAACTTCTGTCGTACCTCCTCCAATGTCCACTATCATCGAACCCGTCGGTTCCGTAACCGGTAATCCTGCACCAATAGCCGCTGCCATGGGTTCCTCAATGAGAAATACTCGACGCGCTCCCGCTCCTTCAGCCGATTCTTGTATCGCCCTTCTCTCCACCGCTGTCGCACCACGCGGAATACATATCACTATCTGCGGACTAACAAAACTATTGCGATTGTGAACTTTCTTCACAAAATACTCTATCATGTTCTCCGCAACATCAAAATCAGCAATAACTCCATCCTTCATAGGACGAATGGCTGTTATGTCGCCAGGAGTACGACCAACCATCATTTTCGCTTCTTCTCCAACAGCCAGTACGTGCTTCTTTCCACCTTCTTCAGCTAATGCAACTACAGAAGGTTCATTGAGAATAATTCCCTTCCCCCTAACATAGACCAAAGTATTAGCTGTCCCTAGGTCAATTCCCATATCTGATGAAAATAATCCGCGCAAAAATGAAAACATGTGATCTCCGATAAATATACACGCTAGAATAATATGTCTTCGCAATTTTCTCAAGAAAAAATCATGATGAAAAAATATTTGGGTGCTGTTTGATTGCTGGAGTATAATTACCACAACATGGAGGAATATAGTGATAATTTTGGGCATCGATCCAGGTCTTTGTATTACAGGATGGGGCGTCATAAACTACGACGGATTCCATTTGCGATACCTAAAACACGGAACAATCATTACAAAATCTACAGATAATATCGGTGAACGCTTGAATTCAATTTATCGCAATATCACAGATATCGTAGAGTACTATTGTCCAAACGAAGTAGCAATCGAAGAGGTTTTTGTGAATAACAATCCTCTGTCATCATTGAAATTAGGCATGGCCAGAGGCGCAGCAATATGTAGTGTCAGCGTTATGGGATTGACAGTATCAGAGTACAAACCAAACACAATCAAAAAAGCCGTTGTCGGAGTAGGACATGCTTCAAAAGAACAAATAAGCGCTATGGTGCAAAAATTGCTAAACTGCCCAATGGTAGTTAAAGACGCCGCAGATGCTCTCGCCATAGCCATTTGTCATGCTCATTACAATAATCAGAGGAAATGGATAAATGATTACGCATCTAAAGGGCAATATTGAAACAATAAATGAATCTAGTTTAGTGCTAGATGTAAATGGCGTAGGATATCAGCTACTGTGTTCATCCCGCACTCTTGAATCTGTCAGCAGATGTAGAGATATGGTACATATATATACGGTTATGAGCGTTCGAGAAGACGGATGGATTCTATACGGTTTCGCTGATGAAAGGGAACGATCATGGTTCAATATGTTGATCAGTGTACAAGGAGTCGGGGGAAAGGTTGCGCTGGCTATTCTGTCTGCATTATCGCCAGAAGATATTTATTCTGCTTTCTGTAGCGGAGACAAAACTATGCTCACAAGAGCAGATGGAGTCGGAGCAAAATTAGCAACACGTATTCTCAGCGAATTGAAAGATAAGGTGCTCGGAAAAGGAATGATCGCAGAAACAGCCATGCTTACCAATACAATGAACGCAGACAAAACCATAGTAAGCGATGTAGTCTCAGCATTAGAAAATTTGGGATATCAGCGAGGCGATGCAATGAGAATAGTCTCCTCTATATCAGCCGTTGAACCGGATCTACCATTTGACTCTCTCTTACGACGAGCACTAGCAAAAATTGCCACTGGAAATAGCCTATGAAAAACAACGATTTAGCCCCAAATGCACAGGACGAAGACAAAATCGCAGATTATTCTTTGAGACCAGACAGTTTACAATCATTTATTGGTCAGTCCGCAGTAAAAGATAACCTGAAAATATTCATCGAATCTGCAAAACGACGCAAATTGGCCATGGATCACGTGCTATTGTACGGACCTCCCGGACTTGGAAAAACTACTCTCTCTCAGATCATGTCAAAGGAATTAGGCGTGGGATTTAAAGCAACATCCGGACCAATCCTGGCAAAGGCCGGCGATCTTGCTGCGATTCTCACAAATTTGCAGGAACGGGATGTACTGTTTATCGATGAAATTCATCGCATGAATCACGTGGTAGAAGAAGTCCTATACCCCGCAATGGAAGATTTTCAACTGGATCTGATGATCGGAGAAGGCCCCGCAGCCAGATCTGTACGCATCGATTTGCCGCATTTTACCCTCGTCGGCGCAACAACACGAATAGGATTGTTATCATCCCCATTACGCGATCGTTTTGGAATTCCTCTTCGTTTAGAATTTTATACACAATCAGAATTACAAATGATCGTTACAAAAAACGCAGATCAGCTCGGCATATCGATTGATCCCGAAGGCGCAGCAGAAATTGCTCGACGCTCTCGAGGCACACCACGTATTGCTTGCCGCTTGTTACGTCGTGCTCGCGATTTTGCTATAGTCGTCGGATGCGATGTCATCAGCAGAGAAGTCGCAGATACAGCCCTAAAAAAACTAGATGTCGATGAAATTGGGCTTGACTCAATGGATAGGAAATACTTAAAGTGCATTTGTGATTTTTATGATGGTGGCCCAGTCGGTGTCGAAACATTGGCGGCAGTCCTGTCAGAAAAAAGAGACACTATAGAAGAGGTTATCGAGCCATATATACTGCAAAATGGCTTGATACAAAGGACAGCCAGAGGACGTGTCCTGACTATAGAGGGATATAAATATCTGGGCGTTATGCCTAAACATAATGATGTAGCAGAAGGAGAGTTATTTTGAACAGTATAGAAGATGTTGTGACAGTATCGTCTGCAGCGTGCTCACACGATTTGTCTGTTATGGCGCTATTTGCTCAGGCGTCTTTGGTGGTAAAGATAGTTATTGTGCTATTGTTGTTAAGCTCTCTATGGAGTTGGACCATTATTTTTGCAAAATGGTCAGCCTTAAAGGCCTTGCAAAAATCTGCCAATAGATTCGAAGAGTCATTTTGGAATTGTGGCTCTATCGAGGCATTCTACGATAATATAAAAAATCGCAATAATGATCCTTTTGCCGCTGTTTTTAGTGCCGGCATGAAAGAATGGCGACGATCATCTAAAAATAAAACGGCCTTGCATGGCATTACCTTAAGCGATCGAATCATGCGCATGATGCGTGTAACACTAGGGCGCGAAATCGAGTTCTTAGAACGCCATTTGGGATTCCTCGCTACTGTAGGATCTACAGCACCATTCGTAGGATTATTCGGCACTGTTTGGGGAATTATGAACAGCTTTGAGTCGATTAGTTTCGAACAAAATACCAGCTTAATGGCGGTAGCACCTGGTATCGCAGAAGCGTTATTTGCAACAGCTTTAGGGTTAATCGTGACAATTCCCGCCGTCATAGCCTATAACAAAATTTCCAGCGATATAAATCGATATCAAAGTCGCTTAGAAGGTTTTATGGATGAATTTTTCGCAATTATTTCGCGACAACTAGATGCAAATGAGGATTAAATAGATGCTATGGTCTACTCATCGTACGAAATCACGTCGCTCTCCGATAGCCGCAGTTAATCTGACTCCACTGATAGACGTCATGCTGGTACTACTGGTGATTTTCATGGTAACAGCTCCGATGTTAACTGTTGGAATTAAGGTAAATTTACCCGCAGCTAATGCTCCTAATATTCCTGGCAATGATATTCCAATAGTAGTTTTTATTCGGCAAGATGGACATGTATTCATCGGAGATATTGAAGTTGATCAACATACGCTCGGAGCAAAATTGAAAGCGATTACATCTGAGTCTGACTCGAAAATTTTCGTTAAGGCAGATCGAGATTTGTCTTACGGCACCGTGATGAGTGTTATGGGAAATATAAATTCTGCAGGTTTCCATAAAGTCGTACTGGTAACTGAATTACCCAAGAAACGGAATAATGATGCGTCGGCAAGCAGAAAATAAAAAAGCAGCTCTATTATCGATATGTTTGCACATTATAATAGTGTGTATCGGAATGCTCACTACTATAGTTTCTCGGCCGCATCAAAATCTGGTTTTCATGGATGTAGATGTTATTGGCGAAGGCGAACTCGGGCAACCTCTGCAAAATACGCCTGTCGAAGAACCTGCTCCGCCAGCTCAGCCAACACCGCCTCCAACGCCGTCGGAACAGCCTAATCCGGAACCTACTCCTGAGCCAACTCCTCCTGTCACAGAGCAAGTTCAACCCAATATCCCCAATACGGATAATGATGCAGAACCTCTCCCTCCGTCAGAAGAAGATCAATTGCAGCATATTAAAGAGCTAATAGCCGAAAATGATAAACCATTGCAGGTAGAAGAATATCCTCCAGTTGAACAAGAAGAACCGATACTTGAACAACCAGAAGAAAATAAAATAGTGGAACCAGAAGCTGTCGAAACACCTGATAAACAAGTTGAAGAGCCCGCTGCTCCAGATCCTATTCCCGCAGAGCCAGAAACCATACTACCTCCGCCGAAAAAAGAGCAGCCTATAGAGAAAAAGCCTCCTAAAAAATCACGAGCAAAAAAGAAAGCAAAAGCTCGAAAACGTTTGTTATCAGTTTTGAAAAAAGTAGAAAAAGAACAAGCTAAACAAAAAGCACGAAAAAAGATCAAGCAACTTGCGTCTGAAGCTTTAAAACAACAGCGTAAAGATGACGCATTTGATAAAATGCTAAACGAATCTGCTTCAAGCTTGTCTCAGGCAAGAGGCGGAACCGGATCAAAAGGACGAGGCATAGGAAATAGTGGCTCCGGACTCGGCGTATCAGACGATGATTGCCGCATGATCAGTTCGCAAATCACTCCTCATTGGATCGTTCCATCCGGAGTAAAAGATGTAGAAAACATTGTAGTAGAAGTTGAAATTCAGTTGTCATCCAATGGCACCGTATTGCCCTCTGCAGTACGCATTATAGATCAACAACGCTACAAAATAGATGCAGCATTTAGAGCCGCCGCAGATAGCACAAAACGAGCAATTTTAGCTGCATCACCTTTGCGCATTCCCAAAGAAAAAGCTCATTTGTTCCAAAAATTTATCTTTAGATTTAATTTGAAAGAAGCCTTAGGAGGATAATATTATGTTAGATATGTTAAAAAAAACACTGCTAATAATCGTCTTATGTATGGGATATCTATGCCATGCAGAAGATTCCACAGTAGTCGTAAATGTGAATAAAGGTGTCTTGAAACCAGTCAGTATTGCAATAAACGCATACGAACCATCAGAACAATTGCGCGAAAAAATGCTGAAAGTTATCAATAACGATCTGCAAAGCACTTTTTTGTTTCGCTCCATTCCTGAAGCTGCATTTTTACAAAACCTGCGTGGCGTTGCAGTTCAACCTAATTTTGCCCTCTGGAAAACTATCAATTCACAATATTTAGCTAACCTTGAAATTCATCGCGAAGGAGGTCTGCTAAAAGCATCTATGGTAATATATGACGTGCTGGGAGAAACCGCTGTCGGACGCTTTTCCATAAGCGCCGCCGAAAACAGTTGGAGAAAAATCGCGCATCGAATCGCAAATAATATATATGAACGTATTACCGGTGAACAGGGATATTTTGATACAAAAATTCTCTATGTTTCCGTCCAAAAAAAGAATCGCTCAAAAATCCATAGGATAGCATTAATGGATCAAGACGGTCATAACCACGAGTTTCTAACAGGCGGCGAAAGTCTTGTTCTAACTCCTAGATATGCCCCCAATGGCCAGGAAATATCCTACTTTACATATCAAGAAAAAATTGTAAACGGACGTCGTGTGCCAATTGCTGGCTGTGTGTATCGCCTCAATCTTTTGACTCAACGACATGAATTGCTCGCTCGCTTCCAAGGCATGACATACGCCCCCAGATATTCTCCAAGCGGAAATTTGCTCGTGTTTAGCCTTTCCAGAGGAGGCTCATCTTCCATTTATACATTGGATTTGCTCACAAAAAGAGTCACAAGATTAACCAAAGGAAGATGCATAGATACTTCCCCTTGCTACTCTCCTGATGGAAAATATATTGTGTTTAACTCAGATCGTGGAGGAACTCAGCAAATATATATCATGGACGCAGATGGCTCAAATGTCCGACGCCTCTCATTCGGTAAAGGACGCTACGCGACACCCGTATGGTCACCTCGCGGAGATTGGATCGCATTCACAAAATTCGGTAAAGATGGATTTTTCATCGGTGTAATTCGTCCAGATGGATCTGGCGAACGTATGCTCGCTTCCGGTAACTTGGTCGAGGGCCCTACATGGTCTCCCAATGGACGCGTGATAATGTTCTCACACCAGGACTACGCAAATAGAGAAAAAATTTTCAGCGTTGATATCACCGGATATAATAAACATGAAATCGCAACACCATATAACGCAATCGATCCAGAATGGTCAACGCATCAGTTGTAAAAAACTCTTGCTGCGTTAATCTGTTGTTAATATAATGTGTGGTATTATGTGGTTGTGTTGGATGTCTGCTTTGCATCCATCATATTGTAGTTAGGAGAAAAAAGTATGAATAAAAAAGCTGAAAAGTTGTTAGCATTGGCGGGATTGGCCCTTTTGGCTGCATGTGAGTGTCCAAAGGATCCTCAGGTGATCACCCCTGTTGTAATTGATGATGAGTCACTGCGCGGATCTGCAGCTGATTTTATCGCAAATGCCGGAGATCGGGTGTTTTATGATTATGATAAATCAACCCTCTCTCAAGAGTCTGAAGCCACATTGCTCCGTCAGGTGGAATGGCTAAATAAACATGAATCTCGAAAAGTGTTAGTCGAAGGACATTGTGACCCTCGCGGAACACGTGAGTATAACATCGGTCTCGGTGAAAGAAGAGCAAACGCAGCTGCAAAGTTTTTGCTTGATCATGGAATTTCTCAAGATCGCGTGAGAACTATTTCTTACGGAAAAGATCGCCCCATCGAGGCTCAAGGAACACAGGAAGAAGTATACCGTCTGAATCGTGTAGCTATTTCTGTAATAGAATAATTGTTTGAAAAAAACAGCTGTCATTGTATTGGACATGTGACAGCTGTGTGTTGTGTCGCGAGTATGCCGTGGGAACGTCATTTTTCCGATGTCGTTTTTGCATATACCTGCGGTGTTCGCGGCTCCCATCTGTGCCCGTCCGTGGATGATCTACGGTTTTCCAAGCAGCTGAGAGGTTGCTCGAATCATGTGGGTAGGTACGTGCGTGCTAATGCTAAAAAGTCACTTGAACAAGAATCAGTGTGGAGTTGCATCTCTCCCGTGGATGATCTACGGTTTTCCAAGCAGCTGAGAGGTTGCTCGAATCATGGCGATTTATATGCATTCCCAATGCTAAAAAGTCATTTGAACTAAAATCAGTGTGCGGGTTTATATCCTGTCAGTTTATAGTTCAACTATCGAAAATATAACTCAGCATGCTTAGACTTTTACATATAGTTAGTGTATATTGATCATCAGCTATGCGGATACTGGTGAGGAAAATCATTATTGTTAGGCATTTCAATTCCCCCTCTTTTCCCGCATGACGTAAGTACAAGGACGATTACTATAAGGAAACGGTACATGATCTTCTCCAAACTAAGAATAATCAAATATATCACGATGATCCTCAGTGTGATAGCCATATTGCCTCTCACACATGGCGGAGCTTTGAAATTTATGAAACAAACCAGCAAAAGCGACATCCCCTTTTCCAATGAACATGGATACATTGATGGCGGAGCTGAATTCACAGCATCATTCACTGATGAGAATGGAAAGAAATTCGCCCTTGCAGATTTCAAAGGCAATGTAGTTATAATCGCATTTATGACCAGTTGGTGTCCAAACTGTTCTACAGTGCAAAAGAGTCTGGATTCTCTAAAGGAATATTTTCAAAACTCCAGCAAACAGGTTCCGGTTAAGATATTATCGTTATATGTTGGAAACGAACCTCTGAACATATTGAAAATTAAAGACAAATCAAATGACATTCAAACCTTAGAAACCTACAATCCTATTCCGCCGGAGCAAGTACCATTTTTACAAGCAGTTCCGACATGTTTGGTGTTCGATAAAGATGGCAACCCCATATGCGGATATATGGGCGCACGGAATTTTTTCCAACCACAATTCATAGAGTTTATTGAAAAAACCGCGGAGCAGTAACATGTGGCATGGCACAACAATTTTATCGGTCAGAAAAGCGAATCAAGTAGTAATAGCGGGTGATGGGCAAGTTACGATGGGCAATTCTGTTGTAAAAGCAAATGCTCGCAAAGTACGGTTTCTCTCATCCGGGAATGTTATTGTTGGATTTGCAGGAGCTACAGCAGATGCGTTTACTCTGTTTGAGCGCTTAGAAGCAAAACTGGAGCAGCATTCCGGGCAACTACAACGAGCATGCGTCGAGCTCGCAAAAGATTGGCGCACAGACAAATATTTGAGAAAATTAGAAGCGATGATGGCTGTTGTTGATCGAAATACATCGCTTATTCTAACAGGTAGTGGAGATGTATTAGAACCACAGGATGGAATTATAGGAATAGGTTCAGGAGGAAATTTCGCATTATCAGCTGCGCGCGCCCTGATCGATTTGGATTTTTCTGCAGAAGAAATAGCCAGACGATCGATGAAAATTGCAGCAGATCTTTGCATATACACGAATCACTCTATTGTATTGGAAAAAATAGGAGAATAAATCATGATACCTTTGACTCCCTCAGAAATTGTTGCGCAATTAGACCGTTATATTATTGGGCACCAAGAAGCTAAGAGAGCTGTCGCGATTGCCCTGCGCAACCGATGGAGAAGACAACAAGTAGCCAGTCCTTTGAAGGAAGAAATTCTACCCAAAAACATACTTATGATGGGACCAACAGGCGTGGGTAAGACAGAAATTGCTCGTCGACTTGCGCGTCTTGCAGATGCTCCATTCATAAAGGTAGAGGCCACAAAATTTACAGAAGTTGGCTATGTAGGACGCGATGTTGAACAAATAGTGCGCGATCTGCTTGAAGCCGCAATTGCAAAAGTTAAGGATTCACATCGAGAAAGTGTTCAATCCAAAGCAAAACAACAAATGGAAGAAAGAATTTTAGAAGCATTAGTCGGAACAAATGCCAGCGTAGAAACTCGCGAAAAATTCAAAGCGATGCTGGAATCAGGTCAACTCGATGATAAAGAGATTGAAATCGATCTCGCCGATAATGCCGCTTTTAGCAATGCGTTTGATATTCCCGGCATGCCAGGAACACAAATAGGAATGCTTAATCTATCTGATATGATGAGCAATGCATTAGGAATCAACAAAACCAAACGACGCAAACTGACAGTACGTGAAGCGCGTCATCTCATCACAGGAGAAGAAAGCGAAAAATTGATAGATCATGAAAAAACCATTCGAGAAGCCATATTTGCTGTGGAACAGAACGGAATCGTATTTATAGATGAAATCGATAAGGTTTGCGCAAAAAATAATAGTAGTAGCGCTGATGTGAGCAGAGAAGGCGTACAACGAGATTTACTGCCTCTAATTGAAGGTTGTGCAGTCACTACAAAGCACGGAATAGTTCATACTGATCATATTTTATTTATTGCGTCTGGAGCTTTTCACATTTCCAAACCATCGGATCTACTACCAGAATTGCAAGGCAGACTACCAATTCGAGTAGAACTAAAAAATCTGGACGAAAAAGATTTTTGCAGAATTTTAAAAGAAACAGATAGCAGTCTTATTAAGCAGTATAAAGCACTGCTCGCTGTAGAAGGCGTAACCATAGACTTCACAGATGATGGCATTGATGAGGTTGCAAAATTAGCCGCTACTATCAATTCCAATATTGAAAATATCGGAGCAAGACGCCTGCATACAATCATAGAAAAATTGTTAGAAGATATTAGCTTCTCTGCAGATATTCGCTCCGGAGAATCACTCATAATAAATAAAGAATATGTCCAAGAAAAAGTAGGACATCTGGCCGAACAGAAGGATTTGTCCAGATTTATTCTCTAATTATGATATGTCGGTCTATTTGTGCCAGAGGATTCCTTTGACTCAAACAGGCCGCCCGCTTTTGAATATTTTCATCCTGAAAAATTTCACAGCATTTATCATATATATCCAAAATAGAAACAACTTCAAATGCCATGTTTTCACTTCTCAGTAGCTTAACTGTATCTCGAAAATTCTCCATATGTATTCCGTGCAAAACTGGCTTTCCCAATATCGCCGGCTCATATATATTATGACCTCCGATCGGCACCATTGAACCTCCGACAAATACCACATCAGCTAACCGATAAATCGTGCCCAATTCCCCAAAACTATCTATGAGCAAAAAATCCACAGGATCAACTATCTGATCTATCTTAGAACGCAATCCGTAATTAATACCATCCATCAGAGGAATGATTGTCGGAATTCGATCAATATGTCTGGGAACCAAAATCGTTATTATAGGATATTCTGCAGATAATGCTTTGTGCACAGCTAGAATAATCTCCTCCTCACCAGCATGAGTGCTTGCCGCAACAAAAACCTTCTTCCCTTTACAAAAATGTTCCAACTTCTGCTTTAATTCATTGTTGCAAGCTAAAGGTTCATTCGCATATTTCAAATTATCAATCTGCTCAACATTATGAGGCGAAAAAAAACGAAACCTTTCAGCATCTTCTTGCGATTGCGCTAAAATTAAAGTGAAATTTTTGAGAATCTCTCTAAAACTATCAGCAACAATTTGCCAACGAGCAAACGACCTGTCTGATAAACGCGCATTCAATAGATAAGTGGGAATATTCCGCGATCTTAATGCTTCCAAAATATTAATCCAGATCTCTGATTCCAAAAATATAGCCTTGTCCGGACGCCAGTATTCCAAAAATCTGCGCACCCAAATCGGATTATCCGCCACTACAAATTGGTGCATACAACGAGGAATTTTTTGCGACCTCAATATATCCGCCGATGTTACCGTTACCGTAGTAAGTAAAACATGTAAATCATCGTGGCGCGATAAAATATGCTTTATGTAGGTTAAAGCAGACATTGATTCACCAACACTGGCAGCATGAACCCACAATAATCTCCCTGATGGACGTGCAATTGTAGCAACTCCAAAGTGATTCACAACATCGTCTATGCGATCCTTGCCTTTATAACAACGAAGATAAAAAAATAAACGCAAAAACGGTGCTAACAAATAAGATATTATTCTGTAAAATTTCAACATTGATCTAACAATTGCTTTGCCTTCATAGTCGCTGCATCGATTTGGCTGTCTATATATCGACGTGCCTCATGTTCATCCATGCCTTTAAGCTGCTCCGGAGTAATCGGATCGCCCCACACCATAACTCCTCGATTAAATGGCCATACCCAGATAAATTTATCCCAAGAATTAAAACAGAAAAAACGCTTAACACAACAACTAAAAGGAATAACATCTGTTTGAGCCAGCTGAGGAATCACCGCTATGCCTGCAGCACTATTATGACGTGGCCCTCTTGGCCCATCCGGAATAATTGCAACATATTCACCGGATTTTGCCAGCCTTACCAGCGTCTTTGCTGCTGCTACACCTTTCCCTGTAGATCCAAACACAGGCTTCATGTGAAATTTTTTCACTATGCTCGCTATCAAACGACCATCTCTATGACTCGAGGCCAATACGTGCAGTGGCTTCTTCCAACGCCACACACACGGTGTAACCATTAGACGATCATGCCAGTGACATACTATAAATGGTCTTCCTTCGCGATGATAACCAGCAGGTATCTCCTTCCCAACAATAGTCCATCTGGTTGTATAGTAAGAAAAACGCATAATCCACGACATAACCGATGGAATAACCTTGGTAAACCATCTATGTCGCGTGATTTTCTCCAGTCGTTTTACAAACAAATTTTTCTTAGCCATAGCCTACTGAAAAAACTCATCAAACATTGCTCGAAAATCTTGCTGTTTCGGTTGAGGTAACTCCGGAGGCGCAACACTTTCATGCAAACAAATAATCACATTGGCTTTACAACGCACAATATCAGATACCTCCTCTAAACGAAAATGCTGAGCATCCTCTACAATTTGATAAGCCTTATAATGCATTCTACGAATAATGGTAGCTAGCTCTGTAATATGAGTTCCACAGGCTTCAAGTGTAGTTTCGTTCGAGCCCAATATAATTGCTGGACGAAATGTTTCAATCGTCAGCTGAGCACCTTTTAACGCTAAAACTTCACTGCCTTCTACGTCTAATTTCAACACATCCAAACGATGTAGACTCTCCGACAATACCAATTGATCTACAGTCTGAGCTTCAACTTCCTCTATCCTTAATTTTTCAACACCCTTGCTGCTAAACTCGCGACCAATGGTATTCAAACCACTACGCTCTTCCGAAGCAATCGCAATTTGTACCTTGCCCGCTTTGTCCGAAATAGAACAACGAGTCGTCGTGACAATCTCTTCAAGCCCATTGAGCTTGACATTCTCTACCAATCTTTCAAAATCTCGCGAACTTGGTTCAACCGCTAAAACACGCCCCTGTACTCCAACCTGCTTCGCGGCTAATAAAGAAAAAAGCCCCATGTTCGCACCAATATCAACAAGAACTGATCCCTCTTTTAATAGAGACATAACCGCTACAAGCAAATTAGGATCATATACTCCTTGCACAAATAAAGATCGATAAACCTCATTGGCCGGATAAATACGAACACGTAAATCATCTAACCATTTCATCATTAAAGGCTTTTTCAAACGCGTGTATATCCACCAGCGCTTCCATCCACTGATAGAACGAGCACAATCTCCCGAATAACGTGACCACCCTATAATCGGCTCAAGCGTCTTATACTCTGTCTCATATATAACGTCATCGCTACTACTCACTTTTATCGGCAATTGCTCAACTTCCTTCCCTGCCCTGCCAGATTCAACATTATCCGTAAAAGCAAATATCGCACAACACAAAAACATATATTTACGCATGTAGTTCTCTCCTGTATCAACCTCAATGTTAGTTGTTAAATGAGTAAATAACAAGCCTGAATTATGATTGTTAATAGAACTTTTTTAGAAGTACTAATACTATTTGCTCGAATTATCAATCACGACCGCAGATAACCCGCAGCCGTGATTTATTGGCAGTTGTTAGTCTACCAGTACAAATAGAACACGAGGGCAGTGCTGCATCAGCATTGCGCGCAACTATTCGGGGTCTTCAATTCTCGGAACAGGCTTAATGTATAGTTGAATGCTTCTGGACCGATACGTTCTAAGCTAGAGGATGGTCCAAATGTAACACTTCTCAGGCTTCTGCAGAAATAGAAACACATATAGCACAATTCGACCACGCCATCAGGAATGCTTATCGATTCAAGACCCGCATATGCGAATGCCTCTACACCGATGCGTGCCAAGCTAGAGGATGGTCCAAATGTAACACATCTCAGGCTTGTGCAGAATGCGAAACACCTCTTGCCTAATTCGACCACGCCATCAGGAATAATCAACGATTCAATAGATGTGTATTCGAATGCCGATCCACTGATGCGTTCTAAGCTAGGGTTTGGTCCAAATGTAACACTTCTCAGGCTTTTGCAATCCTCGAAACACCCATTGCCTAATTCTCTCACACCATCAGGGATGCTCACTTCTTCAATTCCCGACTCGCGGAACGTGTCTACGCCGATGCATTCTAAGTGAGAGTTCTGCCCAAATGTGACACTTCTCAGGCTTTTGCAACGATAGAAACATCTCAAGCATAATTCTATCACACTATCAGGGATGCTCAACGATTCAATAGCCGTATCTGCGAATGATTTGCTACCTATGCGTACTAATGCAGAGTTCCGTCCAACTGTGACATGTCTCAGGCTGATGCACCCATAGAAACACCTATCGCATAATTCGATTACGCTATCAGGAATGATCACTGCTTCAACATTCGTCAGTGCGAATGCGTACCTGCCGATGCGTACTACGTTAGAGGCAGGTCCAAATGTGACATGTCTCAGGCTTCTGCACCCGTAGAAACACCTGTCGCATAATGCGATTACGCTATCAGGAATGCTCAATGATTCAACACTTGTTCCTTCGAATACGCTGACGCCTATGCGCACTAATGCAGAGTTCCGTCCAACTGTGACACTTCTAAGGTTTGCGCATCTATAGAAACACCTGTCGTCTAATTCGGCCACACTATCAGGAATACTCACTTCTTCGAGTCCTGTTTCTCTACACGCATCACAACCTATTCTCTCTAAGGCAGAGTTTTCTCCAAATGATATGCGCTTTAGACTTGCACGTCCGCGGAAACATCCATCAGGCAATTCCCTTACATTTCTGGGAACAACAACCATGCGAACATCTTCAGGTAATGTTTGAAAAAAATTGCCTACCCCAGCTGTTGGGATAAAAGCAAGTGTGAGTGGGGAAGCATTGTTTTCCCCTTCTTTTTTACTGTCCTCAAGTTCGCTACTATCAAATGGACAACTCACAGAATTCACTGGGACTACTGCAAATTCTGCTGTAGGTCCATTCTGCTCTTGAGTCTGATTCCCAGACGCTGACCAAACATTTAGCATCGCATCAG
>CALXQQ010000031.1 GCA_944390775.1 uncultured Alphaproteobacteria bacterium | reverse complement strand
AAGTCAAAAAGATCAATAATTTTGACAACAATATCTCGATTATTCTCTCGTCGAGGAGCGATAATAATAGAATTTGCGTTTAGCATTCCCGTGTTTATGGCGCTGATATACTATCTGCATGATGTTCCGAAATTGCAGCGTTATAGAAGGCAAATGGATTTTGTCGCGCAACAAATGGTGCAAATGTTGCAGACTGTGTCGCAACAAAGAACCAACAAGCGTATTACTCAAAACGATATAGTAAATGTTGCGAGAGCAGCATACTTGACAGTATTCCCTGGCGTATCAATGGTTCCAATAAGAAATGAATGGTTGCCTCTTGGATTTTACGTAGAATGTTTTTTGTTTGGTGTTCGTGGGGAGCCTAACAACAAGGCAAGCGTGAAATGGGTGATACAATTATACTTTTTGCGTGGCTCGTATTTTGGTGTGGGCTCTGCATCAAGTGCTTGTATTGCGCAAAACAAACAAAATGTGCATCCGTCAGAAATTTATCCTTCTCTAACAATAAAAGACGGTGAAATAAAAATAATTGTGGAATGTCATTTGCGCTATGGATCAACTCATTACTTTTCTGATGGACGTAAATGCAGTGATGTTTCATTTAGAGAGCTTTTTGGTTTTTTAGTATACACTCCTCAACCAGATACTTTTGAGAGTTATAAAGGTATAGATTACACCAGTTTCTTTATCAGTCATGCAATATTTACACCTGCAGCAGGATTGTTTGATGATACTCGTCCTTAGGAAGAGATATCCACTAACTAACTCGCTTCTGCATCTTCTCGTTCTTTTTTCTTGGATTTGTATTCAGATTCAGCTGATTCAAACGCCTGTTTTTCTTTATCGTATGTCGCTTTTGTTGTATTTACTTTGTTGTTTGCTTCAGTTTGTGCTTTTTTAGCTGCTTCTTGCTT
The DNA here is from genome assembly GCA_944390775.1 of uncultured Alphaproteobacteria bacterium. Taxonomy (GTDB): domain Bacteria; phylum Pseudomonadota; class Alphaproteobacteria; order UBA3830; family UBA3830; genus CALXQQ01. Next base: position 35,781 of record CALXQQ010000031.1, on the reverse strand, counting down.
TTTCTTTAGTTCTGCCAGTTTTGTTTCAGCTGTTTTCTTTGCACTTTCAGCGCGTTTTTTAGCTTTTGGTTTTTCTGCTGCATTTAGTTCTTTTGTGGCTTCGTCGACTTCTTTCTGCGCTTCGTCTATTTTTGGCTGAATATCTGTAACTTTTTGCTGGGCAGCCTTTTCTTCATCTTGAGCAGCTTGATAATCTTTTTCTGCCTTCTCCATTTTTTTGCGACTATTGTTCATTTCTTTTTCGTATTCTTTTTCTTGCTTTTTGAGAGCGTTTATACGGTTTTTTCTGTCTGGATCACCGCTACTGCTTCCTCCATGATATTCTCCGCTATGTCTACTGCCGGTGCCTTTGGATGCGACTACAAGGGAACTAATGCCTCCAAGTAAAGAGCCAACACCGGCCATTTGGTTTTGTTGAGCTGTGGCTGGAGTTGTAGCTGCTGCTCCACCAGCGGTTGCTCCTGTTACAGCATTGCTGAGCGCTGTTGCTGCAGTACTAGCTAATGTCGTTGCTAGCGCATTTCCTAGTGCGTTACTACCGCCGCCTTCGCCTTCTTCTTCGCCGTGTCTCCTGTGGCCTCTACCACCTTCTTCATCTTCTTCCCTTTCGTTTCTGCCTTTATCATTACTATTACCGCCATTGCCATTATTACTGTTATTACCGTTGGTTCCATTACCATTATTAGTGTTACCGTTAGCTCCATTAGCATTATTTCCATTGCCATTGGCGCCGTTACCGTTTGCGCCCATACCATTGGGGCCGTAGCCCATGCCGTTGGGACCGAACCCCATACCATTGGGGCCATAGCCCATACCGTTGGGACCGAATCCCATGCCATTTGGACCATAGCCCATTCCATTGGGGCCGAATCCCATGGCGCCAAGCCCTCGGAATGTTCCTTTTTTCATAGCTGTAGTAATATTGGTCAGGCAATCTTTATGAATGCCAGCTTCTTTGCTTCCGGCAATTCTATGTACGTAACCATATTGTCCGCAGACAATGCATCGTCCGGAACTTACGCTGTTGAAGTTGATCGAGCTCCATTTATTTTCATCTATTGCTCCTAATTCACGCAAGTAGTCCACGGTTTCTTCCACAACAACTTTGTCATCTTTATTGAAGCTTGTTGGTTCTGAGTTATCGATTTGCTCATCACGCTCGACTTCATCTTTTAATGTTTTTTTGATCTCTTTCTCTTCAACCTTTTTGTGCTTTTTGCGTTTGCGAGGTCTATACTCTTCCTCCTCTTCATATTCCTCGTCTTCTTCTTCGTCCTCCTCTTCTTCATCATCGTTTTTAAATGTAATGACTTGTTGGACAACAGTTGGGGATACCGCTTCTGCTTCTTCATGAGGTTCTTCAACTGGTTCATTCTGGGCTGGTTCTTCTAGAGGTTCTAGAACAGGTTCAGATTCATCTTCGCTGGCGGGTTCTTCTTTGTCTTCATCTTTAGCTTCTTCTGCAGGTTCTTCTTCCTTTTCTTCTTCTTCTGCGGGTTCCTCTTTTTCTTCTTCTTCAGCTGCAGGTTCTGCTGGTTCCGCCTCTTCAGTTCCTCCTTCAGATTCTGCTGCTCCATCCCCTTCATCTTCTTTTTCTTCATCAGATTCAGTATGGAAAAATAGATAATTGTCTGGAATGAAGCGTAAGTAAATTCTGGGAAGTCTGCGTATCCGTTTGCGACGTTTCCAACTGCGTAATCGTTTGAAGGTCAATCCACTACAATCAAACTGAAAATCAATTTGTATCCGTTGTTGTCTAACTGTTGCTGTAATTTCTTGATCAAGAGCGTTATTTGTTTCTAGAGTGTCATAGCCATTTGGATCTTCTTCGATTGTTCCATTGTCGTCGATTTGCAGATCATCTTCTTCATATAAAGGGGCAGAATTAAGCTGTCGGTTGTTGTTCACTCTTCTGTTACTGCGAGGCATTTGTGCTTCCTCCATATCCAAGGGATCAGGCTCTTCGATTATTCTGGGCCTCCGTTGGATTGCTGAGGTGTTGATATCTTCTTCAGGCTCCTCGATTATTCTGGATCTCCGTTGGATTGCTGAGGTGTTGATATCTTCTTCAGGCTCTTCGATTACTCTGGACCTCCGTTGGATTGCTGAGGTGTTGATATCTTCTTCAGGTTCTTCGATTATTCTGGACCTCCGTTGGATTGCTGAGGTGTTGATATCTTCTTCAGGCTCTTCGATTATTCTGGACCTCCGTTGGGTTGCTGAGGTGTTGATATCTTCGTCAGGCTCTTCGATTATTCTGGACCTCCGTTGGGTTGCTGAGAGATTGCCTTCTTCCCCAAGATCTTCGATTGTTCCGGATTGCTGCTGAGGGCCAGCGGTCTGTTGTTGATCTGCTGTGCCTGCAGGTTGTTCTTCTTCTGGTTCATGCACGATATCGTCTTCCTCGTCTCCAATCAATTGAAGAGCACTGACGTTTTTTCTAGGTGAGAGGCGTGGAGAAGTGGCTCTACGCTGTAGTTGTCTGCGTGTAGCGAGGGGTTGAGCTCTCATTGTGCGCGGAGTTTGTGTGAAATTTTGAGAGGGAGAGTCGTCTATGTCTGTAAAATCTTGTTGGTCATCATAATATACGGGTTGTCTACGATTATAGTTAGCTTGGCGTCTTATCTGTGAAGTGCCAGCTAAAGACTGAGGAGCGCTAACTGCCTCAAATACATTAAATAAGAAAAGAAGCATGATTAATATAATGCGACGCATATTTCTTTTAACCACTCCCTAATCGTGCAATCTTTCTCTACAAACCACATAATTGTGGCATGAAAAGATTAATTTTTAGCTAAAAGACAGCGAAGACAATCCGATGACAATTGAAAAAGGTGTATACTCGCGAAGAGCACACACCGACATTATTGATTAGATGTTTTTTACATTATCCAAGAATTTGAAGATACCACATATTTTCCCTACAATCCAGAATACAATACATCCCAGTAATAGTTCCCCCCAAACGATTTGTTTTGAGAGGCCATCTAGGTATCCGCTTTTCTGAACTGCTATGATTGCGAGTCCTGCCATTATCGATACAAACACTTGTTTTAGACATTGGATTTTAGTGTTGCTGTCGATATATATTCCGTCGATTTTTTTCAGTGAATACATAAGATATAAGCAATTTAGCCATGCAGAAAGCGTTGTAGCCAGAGCTATTCCTGTATGTTTCATGATTGGCATTAGTATAATACTCATCAAAATATTGGTCACGATAGAAATCATACCTCCGATTAAGGGGGTGCGCGTATCTCTGTTTGCAAAAAATACAGCGGAAAATACTTTTGTGGCCATATAGGTTGGCAGGCCTAGTGCAAACGCCTCTAGAGCGGGGGCAGCTGCCACAACATGTTCTAATGTGAAATTTCCATGACCGTATATAGCGTTTGTTACTTCTTCACTGAGTAGCACTAGTAATACTGTAGCTGGCAATGTAAACATAAGAGCAAACATCAGACCGAGGTTCATTTGTTCTGATGCCTTTTTAGTGTCATTTTTATGTATTGCTGATGTCAGAGGTGGTAGCAATGCAGTGCTGAAAGCTATACCTAAGATTCCAATTGGAAACTGATTTACATGATCGGTATAGTAGAAGTATGCGATAGCGCCTGTTGGTAGAAATGTTAAAAATGCAAAGTCGATCACGATATTCAGCTGCCAGAAACCAGCTCCGACGGCTCCTGATACTAGTTTTTTGAAAAACACTTTGACTGCATCTTTTACTGGAGAAAAGTTAAAACCAACGCTAAAACTGCATTTTTTTACATTATACCACAACAGTAGGACTTGTACTGCGCCGGCGACAAGTGTGGCATATGCCATCGTATAGGCAGTGCTGGGAAAGCACAAAGGGCCGGTTACAAGAGCAATAACAAGAGCGATGTTTAGACATATTTGTACGGCTGCAGGCATTGCATATCGATTAAGCGTGTTGAGAATTCCCCCGAATAAGGCGGCTAAAAACGATGTTGCAATATAAGGCGAATTTATACGACCAATTACCACCAAGTGTGCGAATTTTTCGGATGTTTGATCGATCCCTCCAGCGTAGAATGTGATAATTTCCCTATAAAAAATGATAACCAGAATCATGAACAAGGAAATCATTAAAACTAACCATGTAAATATTTGGGAGGCAATTTTTTCAGCTTCTTCTTTTCCGGAATCGTTCAATGCGTTAGAAAAAATGGGCAAGAAGGATGCGTTAAATGCACCTTCGGCAAACAACTTTCTCATAATATTTGCTAACTTAAAACTAAGGCTGAAAGCATCTGCAAACATTCCAGCGCCCAGAAAAGTAGCTTGCATAATGTCTCTTATAAAACAGCTAATTCTGTATGCTAAAGTCCAGCCGCCAACTGTTGTAATATTTCTGACTAAACTCACTGTATACTCCAATCATTGACCAACTGACTGATGATACAGTGTTATTTTGAGATGAGCAATTGATTTTTAAATAAAGGTATTTTTTCTTGGTGACTTTGCACATGCTTATTGTAGAAAAATAAAGTATTTTATGTTACAAATATGAAACTGTTAGTAAGGATGCATAAGTTGAAGAGAGAACTAAGAAATTTGGCGATAATTGCCCACGTTGATCATGGAAAAACCACATTAGTTGATGCTATGTTCAAGCAGAGCGGGTTATTTCGAGATAACCAAAAGCTGGACGTTTGTGCCATGGATTGCAATACATTGGAGCGTGAACGAGGAATTACAATCCTAGCCAAGTGCACAAGTTTTGTGTGGAACAATATAAAGTTAAATATTATTGATACGCCGGGGCACGCGGATTTTGGAGGCGAAGTCGAGCGCATACTGAGTATGGTTGACGGCGTCTTATTATTGGTTGACGCGTCTGAAGGGCCTATGCCTCAGACCAAGTTTGTGCTGACTAAGGCGCTAGGGTTAGGTTTGCGTCCGATAGTTGTTATCAACAAGATAGACAAACAAGGGGCGAATCCTGATGGAGTGTTGGATGATATTTTTGATTTATTTATTGCGTTGGGAGCTACGGAGGGGCAGTTAGATTTCCCTGTGATATATGCATCTGGACGTAATGGTTGGGCGGTAAAAAATGTCAACGATACAGGAGTGGATTTGACTCCATTATTGGAAACCATTGTTTCTCATATTCCTGCGCCGGTTATTGATGAAGATGCTCCATTTCAGTTATTGGTAACCATGTTGGACTATGATCAGTATGTTGGTCGAGTTTTGACGGGAAAAATACTGAAAGGATCTGCCAATGTTAATGATGCTGTGCATGCTATAAGAGCAGATGGAAAAATCGTTGAAAATGCGCGTCTTACAAAATTGCTAGCGTTTGAAGGGCTAAAAAAAATACCGATAGAGCATGCATCGTGTGGAGATATTATAGCGATTGCAGGTTTGGAAGAAGCCACTGTCGCGGATACAATTTCTTCTATTGATGTAAAAACGCCTTTGAAGGCATTGCCGATTGATCCGCCTACTTTGTCCATGATTTTCTCCATTAATGATTCTCCATTGGCGGGGAAAGATGGTAAGAAGCTTACATCACGCATGATTTGGGATCGTTTGCAGAAGGAAGCGGAAGGAAATATTTCAATTACGGTGAAACGTACTGATGAGCAGGATAGTTTTGAAGTTGCAGGTCGAGGGGAGTTGCAATTAGGAATTCTGATAGAGACCATGCGTAGAGAGGGCTTTGAATTATCTGTCAGTCGTCCACATGTGCTCTATAAGATGGAAAATGGTCAAAAACTTGAACCGATGGAAGAGCTATATGTAGATTTAGACGACGAATTCACAGGAACGATTATAGAAAAAATTACATTGCGCAAAGGATCATTATTGGACATGCGTCCATCTGGTGCAGGCAAAACGCGTTTACAATTTCTGATTCCTACGCGTGGTTTAATTGGCTATCACAGCGAATTTTTAACGGATACACGTGGTAGCGGAATTATGAATCGCTCATTTGTTGGCTATGAACCGTATAAAGGTCCGATTGATGGACGCAATAAAGGTGTATTGGTTTCAAATGCTGATGGTTCTGCAGTTGCTTACGGATTATTTTTCCTTGAGGAAAGAGGTGTGTTATTTGTTAAAGCAGGTGATCCGGTATATGTAGGCATGATAATAGGTGAGCATAGTAAAGATAATTCATTGGATGTGAATCCTACGAAATCGAAACAGCTGACAAACATTCGTGCTGCGGGCAAGGATGACAACATTAAGCTGTCTCCGCCAAGACAGATGTCATTGGAGCAAGCATTGTCTTACATCCAAGATGATGAATTGGTGGAAATTACCCCTAATGCCATTCGTCTGCGAAAAAAGTATCTGGATCCAACTGTAAGAAAGAAGATGAGTCGCTCTGCACAATGAGTTTTTGCGTATGCGATCTATGCAGCTCCTATTTTAATCGCGCGATGGGATCTAGGTTTTGCGTAGGTTTTTCTTGTGGTATTCCGTTTTTATTGCGCCTCAGTGTATTGGATCTGTGGTTGAAAGATTGTGGATTATCCAATTCGGCGATAGGATTCTTCACTTTTATGCATTGGCCATATTTGCTGAAGTTTCTGTATGCCCCTTTTATTGAGAAGACGGATTTTCCGTTATTGTCGCGCATATTTGGGCGGCGGAGAGGATGGGCTATTGCTTCGCAGCTGCTGTTATTTATGGGATTTGCAGCTTTATCATGCTGTGATCCCAGAACAAATCTTGGTTGGATTATGGTTCTGGCATCATTTTTGGCTTTTGCTGATGGGTGTCAGGATGTTTCTCTATACTCATTTCAGGTGGAAAATGCATCTCAAAAAAATTTTGGGGTGATTGCCAGTGTATTTGTGTTTGGATATCGGATTGGTCTGTTTTTTTCCAAGAGCGTGACTTTATATTTGGCTCACTATTACGGATGGAATGTAGCATATGCGTTGATGGCATTTTCTGTATGTTTATGTACCTTGTTTATTTTATCTGTAAAGGAGCCACAAGTAACTCACTCTGAGCAGTCAGCAACCATAAGAAAATTGGTCGGTGATTATGAGCAAAGTCTACATGGAAGTCATTGCTTTTTGAAAAGCAGAATTTACGAATGTCTTGTCTGTCCTTTTCAATTATTTTTAAAACGCAAGGATAGCTACAAGTTGCTATGTGTAGTGTTGCTCTACAGAGTAGGAGACAGAGTCGCGCAAAAGATGGCGAAGTTATTTTACATAGATTTAGGATTTTCTATGTTAGATATCGCTAATGTTGTGCAGGTTTTTGGGACGACGTCAACGATTGTAGGTAGCCTAATTGGTGGCTGGATATCAAAGCGTTATGGGATTATGCGTTCTTTGTTTATTGTAGGTATTATTCACGCCATTGCTTGTTTTGCATATATTATGTTGTATTTTATCGGGCACAATATTACTGCACTATATTGTACGGTTTTTATCGAAAATCTCACAGGCGGTGCGACTGCTACAGCGTTTATTGCTTTTCTATATAGTCTGTCGAATGACAGCGAGAGTGCTGCGACACAGTATGCGGCATTTTGGGCGCTGTATGAGGCTGTCAGCATGGTGTGTCGAGCGTGTTCAGGTGTTGTAGCTGATATGTTGGGTTGGAAAAACTTCTTTTTTATGATTCCGTTTATTTCGGTTCCAAGTATATGTATATTGTATCAAATCATAAGAAAACCTTCACAACCTACATAAAGAAAGCTCTTGTAGGTGTTTCGTACGGTCTTTCATTTCCCTTGACATTAGTCATACTTGATTTTTGGCTCAAGGATATGAATGTCTCGAACAAAATAGTCGGTTTATTTTCATTATTACATTTGCCTTTTACGTGCAAATTTATATGGGGCATTTTTATAGAAAATTACGATGTACCCTTAATTAGCAAATTTGTTACTCGCAATCAGGGATGGCTGATATTTAGTCATATTGTGTTGTGTCTAGGCATAATTATCATGGCGTATGCTGATGCATGCGATGGTCTATGGTGCATTATGATAGGCGCATTTTTGGTGTCTTTGGGTGATGGATGTAAGAACGTGTGTTTGTATCCATATCAGATATCGGATGCCTCAAAGGAAAGTGAGTACGGATATACTGCCAATGCTGTTGGATTAGGACATCGTTTAGGGACAATATTTATCAAAGTGTCTATGCTTTATATCGCGGATATTTTTAGTTGGCGGGTTGCGTACATTTTTGCTGGATGTGTTCTGCTTGTTTCGTTGCTATCTATTATTTGGATGGATATCCCGATGTCTAGCAGACCTAATATTAGGAATTTTAAAGAAGCGTTTATCAATAGTTTTTGGCAGCCCTTAATGGAATTTCAAAAAAGGAGTAATTGCTATAGGTTATTGCCGGTGTTGGTATGCTACAAGGGTGTAGATTTCACAGCACAAAAAATGGCTCGAGTATTTTTAATAGAGGTAGGCTTTAGTAAAAGTGTTATTGCAGAGTTATTTCATCTTTATGGTGCGATTGCTGTGATTATCGGAGGATTTTTGGGCGGCTATATTGTGAAGAAAATAGGCGTTAGGCGTTCGATGATATATCTTGGAATTGCGCATTCTTTATCATTTTTGCTCTATGTACCGCTAATTACATCGGGCGCATGTAAACAACAGCTGATGAGTATCATAATAGTTGAGGGTGTGAGTGGTGGAGCGATGTCAGTGGCATTTTTAGCTCTTATATATAGAGTAATAAAAAGCAGTGTTTTATATGGTGTTGTTTGGGCTTTATGTGAATGCGGCATGATGTGTTTTATGAGCGTGTCTGGCGTTCTAGCTGATTTTTTGGGTTGGCGATATTTCTTCTTATCCTTGCCTCTGTTGTTTATTCCTAATTTATGGTGGTTGCATCGCATAAAAGAATCAAGTGTTGAGCATTCTTCATAGAAAGATTCGCATTAAATCTCTTGCAAGAGTAGAATAGCACGTGTACATTTTTCATGCATTTTGTGCGAAAATGATATGTTTGGTTTGAGGTGATATTTGTATGCTGGCTTCATCTGAGTTGATTGCCTTAGTCAAGAGCTATGATCCTGAGGCTAACGCTGATATGCTGAAAAAAGCCTACATTTTTGCTATGGAAGCGCATGGTCTTCAGAAACGTGCATCTGGTGCGCCTTATTTTTATCATCCAGCTGAGGTTGCTCGCATATTAGCAGAGCTGCATATGGATGTGCCGACTGTTGTTACTGGTTTGTTGCATGATGTGCTTGAAGATACAAATGTCAGTTTTGAAGAATTGGAGGAAATTTTCGGATCTGAGATAGCATTTTTAGTTGAGGGTGTGACCAAGCTATCTAAAATCAACTATACATCTGCACATGCTAGGCATGCGGAAAATTTTCAAAAATTTATACTTGCTGTTGCGCGAGACATTCGAGTGTTATTAGTTAAATTAGTTGATCGTTTGCATAATATGCGCACGCTAAATTATATAGAAGATCCGGAGAAGCGACGTCGCATTTCTTTGGAAACGTTAAATGTATACGCGCCTTTAGCCGAACGCATAGGATTGAGCATAGTTAGGAAAGAAATAGAAGACATTGCATTCTATAATTTGCATCCTAATGAATATAGCATTATTGCGATGAAATTGGAGAAGATTCGCAATGAGGATAGTGATTTTATAGAAAATACTATTGCGGAACTTAATAATATTCTTACTAAAGAGGGAATTAATGCTACTGTTTCTGGTCGCGAGAAAGAGGTGTATTCCATCTGGAAAAAAATGCAGAAGAATAACATAAGCGTGGAGCAAGTAAATGATATCACTGCATTTAGGATTATTGTAAATAGTGTGAAGGAATGTTACGCAGTGCTTGGTTTGATTCATACTCATTTTCAGATAATGCCAGGTCGGTTTAAGGATTATATCAGCATTCCGAAATTGAACAATTATCGTTCTCTTCATACTACCGTACTTGGGCCTAAAAAACAGCCGATAGAGGTGCAAATTCGCACGAAAGAAATGCACAAGGTTGCAGAAGAAGGCGTAGCTGCACACTGGGGATACAAAAGTGGCAATGTACTTACATCTGATAAGGATATTCGTGCGAAGAAATTTGTACAAGATTTAGTTACTGTTGCGCAAACTTCTCCTAATCCGGAAGAAGCGATGAACTACTCCAGGTTAGACATGTATGATGATGAAGTATTTTGTTTTACTCCCAGTGGAGAAGTGGTTACTCTTCCTCGAGGGGCGACAGTTATTGATTTTGCGTATTGGATTCATACAGATGTTGGCAATACTTGTATTGGTGTGCGAGTTAACGGAAAGATGGTGCCGTTAAAAACAGTGTTACGCAATGGAGATCAAGTTGATATTATTTCGTCGCCATATCAGCATCCTGAGGTTGCTTGGGAGAGATTTGTTGTTACGGGTAAAGCGAAATCTTGTATTCGGAAATACATACGATCCAAAGAAAAAGCTGAATTTGTTGCTTTAGGTTTACAGTTGACACAGCATGTATTTGCGCATAGCAACGTAATTTTTCAAGAAGATGCAATTGATTTGCGGAAATTCTCGTGTGATAAGATAAATCAGTTTTATTATAACGTAGGAAAAGGTGTTATTTCACTGGGAAAAATACGGGAGTTACTGCCGAAAGTTACAGGAGATAAATCTAGTGAATTTGCGGTATGCATAACTGATTTTACTCCGGGCATTGCTGTTCATTTTGCAGATTGTTGTCATCCTATTTTAGATGATCATGTGATTGGCATTTTGGTGCCGGAAAAAGGACTGGTGATACATCTTGCGTCTTGTGCGCATATTTGTTGTGATGGGCAGGAGCATATTCAGGTTAAATGGAATCATGACGATTATATTAGTAGGGCTCTTGTATGTCATCTGCGCATAGTAATGCTTAACAAAGTAGGGTCGTTTGCAGATGTCACAGAGGCCATTAGTCAGAGTTCGGGCCATATAACAAATTTAAGAGTAGAATCTCGATCAGATGATTTTTTCGAGTTGCAAGTAGACGTCAAAGTGCGAAGCGATGAGCACCTAAAAGACATGCTCGCAACACTGAGATCGTCCCAAAGCGTAAAAAATGTGAAGCAACTGTAAAAAGTATGCGCTTTGCTATATAAATTCAGAAAATGCTGCCTCATACTGGTAGCGCTTGATAAATTCTTCTAGCTTAGAGCGATATTCCGGATCTAATTTTTCTGTTGCATAAAGATCATGATAATTATAATAGTCTATACACAAATTTAATATGTCTTGTTTTGTTCTGTCGTTTAATTCTCCAGATATATTCGTAGGAGAAAAATGCATTTGAAATGATTTAACGCTATGATCTTTATTTCTATATCCGTATATATGTAGCAACTCTAAATATTGATCGTCAGTAAGATGAAACTTATCCAAGTTTATCTCATGAGCGGTGGGATAGTATCCAGCGTTAAATTCTTCAAAAGCCCTTTTGTAATCGTAACGAGGTCCTATATCCACTTTTCTGAAATTTACATCAGCAACCATGCATATATCGCTATGTGTAACTACATTTCTGCCCGGGATAGCGAACAACTGTTGCCAACGGGCTGTTAATTGCGCAGTAGAGATGAATTGGTCTTCCGTGAAGTTATACCACCAATTATTATCTCCTGTTATCTGCATTGGTGTTCCAAATAACGGCAATTCTTGACAGCTTTCTCTATAGCCTGGATTTACGACCTCTATTCCTAGAAAATACTGATTCAGTCTTTCTAGATCTCGCCATGCTGATAGACCGGCATGAAATGCGATATATTTCTCTGGATTTTGAAAATGACTATGAATTTCTCCTGTAGGAGCAACAGTAACATGCGCGGACACCCCTCGTTCATAGTAAGTGCGTATTGTTCCTGGGACATTTGTTGATGCTGTATAATGCAATACTATTCCCTTCGGGTTGTCTAAACCGGTTTTCTCTCGAAAAACGCATTCTTGTGTGCCGGAACAGGTGAATTTGGTGCATTTAGCATTGTCTAACAGCGCGGGTACTATTTTCGATTCTAATGGCTTAAATTTCAATGCTTCAGCCTGCATTGCAACACTTTCTATCGTTAGCGCAGCAAAACTCATCAAAACAGCCAAGCTACCACAAAATGGAATATTAACACTATGCATTATAGGCCTTCAACTAAGCTTCGAAACGTTTATCTAGGCTCGCCTAGTATACTCACAATCTACTAAATCTCAAAACAATGGTGGACATTGCAGGGATCGAACCTGCGGCCCCCACCGTGTGAAGGTGATGCTCTACCGCTGAGCTAAATGTCCAATGTACAAGCAACATATGGTGGAGTTAAGGGGAGTCGAACCCCTGACCTCGACAATGCGAACGTCGCGCTCTACCAACTGAGCTATAACCCCAGTTTAACTGTACTGCTTATAAAGGGCCAAAGCCCGTACTGGGATCTTAGTACCCTTCGTATTCCATGCGCTTTCTGAGAAACTTTCTTGCTCTACGCATTGCCTCAGAAGCCTCACGCACTCTGCGCTCCGACGGCTTTTCAAAATGTCTTCTTAATTTAATTTCTCTAAAAATGCCTTCTCTCTGCATTTTCTTTTTTAAAGCTCTTAACGCCTGATCAACGTTATTATCACGTACAAATACGAGCACTATTCCTCCCTAACATAAAGCAAAGTCCCTTATACACGAACTTGCTAACTATTTAAAGCCATACTTCCGGTATTTTTTCACAAAAACGTCTTTTTTGGAAGAATTGCTGTAAAATTTTTGCGCACTGTGTCTCTAAAACACCACCTATATATTCTGGCTTATGTAATGAATGTGAAAAAACTCTCGCATTATGCACAATCGCGCCGTATTTCACATCGTAGGCTCCAAAATAAAGTCTGCGAATGCGAGCAAGGGATATTGCTTGTGCGCACATAGCACATGGTTCTAACGTTACATATAAATCGCATTCAGTGAGCATATGGGTTTTTAGATATGTACATGCTCGTCTGATCGCTAAGATTTCTGCATGAGCTGTAGGATCGTTATTTTTCCAGACTTCGTTGCCTGCTCGAGCTATTATCGTGTCTCCAAGCGTGATAACAGCTCCAACAGGGACGGAATTACGTTCGGCTGCGGCCTGTGCTTCGACCAAAGCATATTCCATTGCGGATAAAGAATCTTTTTTCATATCTTTCCTTATGCCCTTTAAACTATATTTAACTTAAGCACCTTAATGTTGATTGTAGCAGAAAGGAGTAGTCATGGGACAGCTAATTTATTTGAAGCGAACCTCACGTTTGAGGAATACTCAACAATCATTGTCCAAGCAAACTGAAAACAAACCAAAAAAAAAGTATTTGCAAGCCTCAATGGTGAAGCAAGAAAAAAAGAAAGATAATCCTTTAAACAATTGAAAATTTTCAACCTAATTACAACAAATCCCGGCAAGGCAATCAGCCTTTGCTGGGAATATTGTTGATGAGATTTCGCAAAAGATAAGCTAATGGCTATGTGTCTATTGCTTATTTTGTTTTTTAGCCTTCTTTTTCTTTTTAGCCTTTTTTGCAGTTTTTGTTTTGGCTTCTTCTTTGGTTGCTTTAGATGGTGTTTCATTTTTTGAAAGAGCAGCGCTACTACCTGTATTTGTTTCAGTTGAGGTGTTTAAACCATTGTTGTTTGAGGTTTCGTTAGGCGCTGCTAATCCCTCTTCGGGATTCTTTGAAGTGGCTTTATCTCCACTTTGTTTCTTTTTAGCTTTATCTCCATTTGGTGCTTTTTTGGATTTTCCGCTTTGCTTTTTTGTATTTCCTGCATCTGATTTTTTGGAATCAGGTTGTTTCTTTTTGCTTTGATCGACTTTTTTATCGCCGTCTTTTTTTGCAGGAGCGCTATTTGTTGTTTTGGGTGTGCTAGGAGCGACCTTTACAACTGGTGCAGGCGGGATTTTTTCATTATTGATGAATGCGCTAAAGGTGGTGGACAATTGTCCAACAGCTTCGTTTAGCGCTTTCATGCTGCCGCTATTTTGTATATAGCGGAGCACCATTTGAATGTCTTCAATTTTGTCTCTCATTATATCGGTTTTGTTATACCAGCCGTCATCTGTGATTAATAGGCGCAATAACTCGTGGACCCGATTTAGTGCTAAAATCCAGTCTTGATGTGCGGATGTTTTTACGATTCCCAAAATTTCCGAATTTAACGCATTGCCCAAAACAGATCCTTTATATGTATCTGATTCAGCTTCGGCATCATATTTCTCTTGTCGGACATTCAATCCTGTCTGAATTTTTATTAAAAGTTCTATGAACCTCAGGCGGAAATCCTGTACTCGATCTGTAACATTATTATAGATATTTATCTCTTCTTGCAGTTTTTCGTTTTGGGTGGTGAGCGTTTTTACCTTTTCTTGTACCGATTTTAGTTCGCCTTCCATTTGTTCTATAGCGATAATTACGGCACCATTTATCCCAGGAATCTGCTTCAAATCTTCTATAGCAACTGCGTTATGTATCTTGCTGGAAATTTGTTCGGCAGTTTCTATATCTTTGACTATCCCTGCGTTTACTTTAGGGAATTTCTTTAATTTTTCTAAACTATCTACTTTTAAGAAGTTATCGTTATATGCTTGCACAGCGAGCATTGCATCAACAGTAGCTTTAGGTAAACCCGTAATTTTCGATACATCTTGCAATGTTTTTGCTTCACTTATTTGTCTTTCTAAATCGAAGCGTTCTTTTAGCCTCTGACGCAGGAAATCTTTAATTGGTAAATCAACAAGAATTTGGAGAGAATTTGCGCTTTGTAATAGATTTACAGTTTTTTGATTGGCGAGAATTAAGCTTCTTCCTTTTTCATTTAATCCGGACAATTCACTAATTTTTTCCACAGTATCAGCTTCTTGCAGGCGCGAGGGCAGCAAAACTAGTGGAGCTAATGTTGTATTAGCCTTGTTTAATTCTTCTGGGGAGCCATCTGCAACGGGATCTTGCAGAAGCGAGCGAACCATCTCCAAGCAATAATTCAGAACTACGGGGTCTTCTCCTTCATCGATTAGATCTTGTAGAGTTTTGATTGTGTCGTTTGCTTGTGTTGTGTCTGCTGTAGCTGCTGTATTTGCTGGCGCTGCAGTTTGAGTCATGGCAGCCCCATCTACATTATTGGCGACTGTATTTGGTGTAACAGCGACAGATTTTTGAGATTCATTATTTGTGGCTGTTTTGTTTTGCTCAACGCCTTCATCTGCTTTAGTTGTATTGGTAGAGCTGTTGAGCAATGCGTCGATATCATAATCGTCGTCATCAAGTGATTCGTTTTTTGGAGCTTGTGTAGGCGATACTGCTTTTTCAGTCGTTTGCTTGTTGTTAACGCGTGCTTGCTGTGCCAGAGTTTCTTCTGCACATAGCACAAATATCATCAAAAATATGTAAAACATTTACACCTCAATACTACATACACAGCGAATATAACATATGGAGCAATAGTTAAAAAATAGTTAATGAAATTTTTGAAAAATTTTAGTAATTTTCTTGGGTAATCCAAATATAGAGTGTTTTTTAATATTGTTTGCTCTATACTGAGATTAGGTTTTAAGGGAGATGGATTATGAATTTTTCATTCGCCGGACGACACATGGAAATAGGCGCAAGTCTGATGACTCATGCAAAGGAAGCTTGCGTAGCTTTGGCTCATAAATACAAGACTGATTTCATAGATGTTAGCATTGTCATGACGAAAGACGGGCATTTATTCTACACGGATGTGACAGTTAAAGTTCGCAATGGCAACTCGTATTATGCTAGTGATGATGCTGATGAGCCTTATGTTAGCTTTGATGCGACTTTGAGGAAAATTGACTCTCAGATTCAGAAGAAAAAGCAGCATGATATAGATGCAGCGAAGAAGCATTCAGCGGAGAGGGTGGAGCTGGACAATTCATTGTTAAGTGAAGAAGACGATTCTACACCGTTAATAATTGCTGAGATTTTGGATGATATTCCCTTATTGAGTGTGAGTGATGCAGCAAAGCACATTAATGATTCGCGACATATATTTGTGTTTGAAAACATTTCGAATAATGCTGTAAATGTTGTATATCGTCGTGATGATGGTAACATAGGCTGGATAGATTATACGGTTAAGGGGTAGATAGTTGTTATCGAGCTGTCTTAAAACATGACATGAGGATGAGCGATTATGATGGATGAGTATGTTGTGCATGCGGAGGAGACAGCTCGACAGGTGCTGTTTCTGTTTCACGGATATGGGAGTGACAATCGTAATTTAGAGCCGGTTGGACGCATTTTGGCAGATGCAGTACCTGGTATGGAGGTTCGCTTGCCCAGGGGTATTGAACCGTGTGAAGAGGGATTTGGTCGGCAGTGGTTTAGTTTACCAGATCGCGATTTGGATGCGTGGTATGACAATTTTCTCAGGAGTGCTCCGATTATTATGTCCTACATCGACAAGGTATTAGCGGACAAGAACATGACCTACGCGGATGCAATTATTGCGGGTTTTTCGCAAGGGGGTATGATATCGCTATCGCTGGGAATGAAGTATGCTATGAAAGGCATTATTTCGTTTTCGGGATATTTAATGAGCGAAAAGGATATACGGAGTGATATTGATACGAAAGTTTTGTTATGTCATGGTGGAGAGGATACCGTGGTTCCTCTGCAACTTTTGGATTCGACCGAGAATCAATTGAAAAGTGCTGGTATATCGGTGAGCAAGCAGATTAGTCCATCATTAGGGCATGCTATTGATAAATTTCTGTTAGAAAGTGCTGTGGACTTTTTGCGTCAGCTATAATAATCTACAGTTGAAATGAGAAAGGAAAAAGTTTATGTCTGTAACAACGGATGACATAAAAAAAGTGTCGCATTTAGCGCGTATAATGGTTGATGATCAGCAGGCGGAAGTGCTTCAAGAGAGTCTCAATCGTGTTTTGCATTTTGTTGAGCAGTTGAATGATATTGATTGTTCTGCTTTGGATGATTCCATACAATACGCTAGTAGTTTGCACGAGCGAGAGGATGTTGTAGAGGATTGTGATCGGGCTGTAATGGACAATGCGACTCAAAAAGAGCGGAATATGTTTGTTGTGCCGAAAATGGTTGGTTAATGGAGTAGTTGGGTATGGAAAAAGTTCATATGACTCCGGAGGGTTATAAGGCTCTTGAGGATGAGTTAAATAATTTGAAGTTTAAAGAACGTCCTCAGGTTGTAAATGCCATTGCTGAAGCGCGTGCTCTTGGCGATTTATCGGAAAATGCGGAGTACAATTATGCGAAAGACAAGCAAGGTTTTATCGAGGGACGTATTCGTGAATTGGAGTCGAAATTAGCGAGGGCTGAAGTCATTGATATTTCCAAATTCACGGGGAACACCGTAAAGTTTGGCGCTACCGTAACGATTGCTGATGATAGTACTGATGAAGAGAGCACCTATAAAATCGTGGGAGCGGATGAAGCAGACATCAAGAAAAAGCTTTTATCTGTGAGTTCTCCATTAGCGAAAGCTTTGATAGGTAAGAGCGTAGATGACGAGGTAAAGCTGCAAACTCCATCTGGGGTGAAGGAATACACAATAATTTCTGTAAAGTATATATAAGGAGACATATGTTTAATCTGCAGGATAAAATAGCGTTAGTAACGGGAGCGACAGGTGCGATAGGCTGGCAGATTGCCAAAGCGCTGCACAAAATGGGAGCAACTTTAGCTATTTCAGGGACACAGGTTGAGCAGCTGAATAACCTTGCTCATGATTTGGGTGATCGTGTTGCGATGTTTGCGTGTAATCTCAGTTCATATGAAGCTGTAGAGGAATTAGTTCCCAATATCGAGAGGGTTTTTGGTAGAGGTATAGATATTTTGGTGAACAATGCGGGTATCAATAGGGATGGTTTATTGGTACGGATGTCGGATGAATCTTGGCATGATGTCATGACGGTTAACCTAGAGGCTCCATTTCGCATGATGAGGGCTGTTGCCAAGAGTATGATGCGTAATCGTTGGGGGAGGATTATCAACATTTCGTCGATTGTTGGTGCGACTGGTAATCCTGGGCAAGCGAACTATGCGGCGTCAAAATCTGCTTTATTTGGCTTATCGAAGAGTGCTGCAGCTGAATTAGCCACACGAAATATAACGGTCAATTGTGTTGCTCCTGGTTTTATTGAGTCTCCGATGACCGATAGAATTCCAGAATCTGCTCGTAGTCGTATGGAATCATCGATTCCTATGGGACGGATAGGAACTCCGCAAGAAGTTGCTGCTGCGGTTGCATTTTTGGCTAGTGAAGAAGCTTCATATATAACAGGACATGTATTGCACGTTAATGGTGGCATGGCAATGATTTAGCTATGTCGGTTAGCAGAACAATTGAATTTCCCTTTGGCGTAATGGCTTTGGTTGAGGGAGATTGTTGTGCTGATTTTATCTTATCCAAGGATGAATTTGAGCGGTATTGCGCATTTTCAGCTAAAACACGTCAGCAGGATTTTTTGAGAGGTCGCAGCGCGGCCAAGATTGCTCTCGAAAAGTTCTGCGAGTTACGACGTATTAGTTTCCCAGATAAAGCTCTTGTGACGATTGACTCAAATGAAAATGGTGCGCCGTGTGCGAGAGGCTTTTCTGTGGGGATCAGCATTTCTCACTCTCGTGATATTGCTGTGGCTATTGCTTTTGATCTGACCTATTCATGTGGAATAGATGTAGAATTTTTTCGAGAAAATAGAATCGCTGCGCTGAACAAGATGTCATCGGAAGAGATTGTTCCCCGAGATTTGCGTTCTATGACTATTGCGTGGAGCGCGAAGGAAGCTTTGTCTAAAGCCCTTGGAACAGGCTTAACTATTGCCTTACACAAATTGCGAATTAGTAAGTGGTTGCCTAATGTAGAATTTGCGTTATTCCCCAATATGCAATGCATCGTGATTCCTGATTCTGTGAAAATCATAGCAATTGTATATGGAAAAATAGAGCAAATGGAGTTGAATTAAGATAACACCATATAGCTGTTGAAAATAGTTAAATGTTTATTTAGAGATAATTTTAGGGCGAGAGGAGAATAAAACTGATGAGTTGCTATATAATCACAATATTGTCTCTTGAAGGGAGTTACTCCACCCCATATGATTGATAGATAAAATGTTTTAAGATGTGTTTTATGATTTTGATTGTTTTAGAGAAGCAGTTTTTGCAGATTCGGTATCAAAGTATGAAAATGTTGAGATCAGTTTTGCAAGTGTAGGAAAAGTTTTTTAATGGATGGTTTTGATTGTTAACGTATTTACCTATCATAATCGAAAACAATTGTGCAAAACATGTTGTAAAATAAAGCCTTTTGAATCTTGAATATTTCTTAATTTTGGTTTTCTCTATATTGAAGCTAGAATTTTTCTGATCTTGAAAACACTTTTCTATAGAAAATCTTTTCTGATATTTTTTGCCTCCATTATGTTTGTTCAATGGTGTCACTAAAAACCGTGTCGATCCATTTTTCGTTTGAATTCCAGGGTGGGACATTCTTTGCGCTAAGACACAATGAAGGTATTAAATGTTTCGAGAAATTTTCGCAGATTGAAATCTTTATTGTTGAGTTGCATACAATATTAAAATATTGTCAAATTGCTCATTTCATATTTAATCTCTCCATATTTTCTTTAAATGTATTTTTTACGTTTGTCTTTTTGACGGGGTACACACTTAATGTGAACAATAGATAAGGGCTTGACAATTTATGGTATACATTGTATAAATGTTGAAAAAAGAGGTTTTATGATGTTTTTTAAAAGAAAATTATTGGTTGCGTTGGTAACGTGCAGTTCTTTAGGTTTGGGCTTTGTGGATGCAAGCTGCCATCTAGGGCGACATATAGAGGCGAGACAATGTGTAATAGATGAAGCCGTGGATCAGGTTCCTGTTCAGGTTCCTGTCTTGTGTCCGGGATGTAGGTATTGTGTTTATAGCTTAGGTTTAGACGTTTGCAAGCCTCTTCAGTCGGTGGCAGATGGCTCAAGTGAGCCAGTTTTGAGCTGGATGCAAGCTGTCGGCTCTCCTATTATAGATACTTATGATCCTTCTTTAGTAAGTGTGTTCCGGATTAAATTTGATGAAGGAGTGTTTTTTGATTGTTTGATA
Organism: uncultured Alphaproteobacteria bacterium; assembly: GCA_944390775.1. Classification (GTDB taxonomy): domain Bacteria; phylum Pseudomonadota; class Alphaproteobacteria; order UBA3830; family UBA3830; genus CALXQQ01. Next base: position 15,676 of record CALXQQ010000031.1, on the reverse strand, counting down.
CGAACTCTAGTAACATATGGTATTGATTGCAATAATGTGAAGAGTGCTTTTTTTGCTATTCAATCTCCTTCTTCTTGCAATGGTAGGCAGTTATGTTTTCGTCCTCATTCTGTGGTTGCACATCAGTTTAAAAAAGGTCGTGATTTGGTGATGAAGGCTGCTATTGAAGCAGTGATGATAAGAGGTGGGCGTCCTACACGATTGCAAACAACTAGCGGTGGTATTATAATACATCCGCAGCCGGCCCACAGGTATATTACGACTTCTCCGGACAACCTCCATTTAAAAACTAGTGCTGGTGACTCGGTTGTTGTGCGGCGGGACGAGACACAAGTGTTTATGTATAAAATGACACTTGAAAATGATGCTGTAATATGTATGAATATTTTACCTAGCTTGTGCGAATGGGATCAATGTGAGGGGTCTCTTGCAAGTGCTTGTGAAAATCAAACGCCTTTTGGTGTTTTGATGAGCTCTTTGTATGAGAGTGAATGGCTGTCTTCATGCTCAAGTTTGTTTGATGGGGTTATAGCACCGTTGGCCGCGTTCTGCCCGCATCGCATCGGTGAGAGGCCTAGACTTATGTCGCAACCTAGGTGTGCTTTAGTCGTGAAACAAAAAAAAGGGTTTTCTTTGAAAAAAGGGGAGGTGCAGTGTGCTAAGGATGATATTCCTTTAACTCCCCTTATTTTGGGGGGGAGTAAGGGTGTTTTTGATATCACTGGGATGTTTGCTGCAAATGTAACCGATCCTTCGGTGATAAAGGCGTTTACAAAAAAAAGTGGGGCAATATTTGAGGTAAAGAGTTTGGATTTAGTTGTTGTGCCTAGACCCAAATCGGATGTCTTGCATTTTTGTCCAAATTGTGCCTTTTCTAAAGATCGCTGTATGCGATGTCCAGTATCAAAAGTAGTTACTATGAATGATTATGGAGAGAATTGTCAATATTTTGGCAGAGGCCAGAATACTTTTGCTATTCCTCTGTCGTGTAGTTCTTCTAGTGCTACACATGTAGTATGCTATGAAAGCTTGTTTATGATAGATAGGGAAAAGGTTGCTAGACATGGTGTAATTGTGATGTTGAATGATAAGGACGCTGATATATGGAGTAAGGCAATAAAACCGGGTAGATTGGAAGATGTTTTTCGCATATGTTTAAAAAATAAAGCAATGTTGGATATACTAGAGTGTTTTTTACCTGGTGGAATTTTATCACCGTTCTTTAGTTGGGATGACTAAAACAACCCTTTGGAAGGTGTGCTATTAGCGCATCTTCCATACGTGTTCGAATCTCGTTTTCTCTGGCATCTTTTTAATCTTGCAGCTCCATTGTTTTTATATTAGATTTTAATCAACTAGCATATGGAGAATGTATGAGAAATTTGACAAACAGGGGGGGGGGCAAATTCCTCAAAGGCAATAAATCGTTAAAATATTGCCGATGTTTAGTTGATTGGATTCTTCATAATACCGGTCTCCGTAGTCTGATAAATTCGCGGTACGGAGCGATTATCATAGAGCTTGCATTTTCCATTCCGATATTTTTGTATCTGATCTACTATTTGCATGATATTCCGAAAATGCAGAGGTATTACAATCAGATGCAATTTGTATCGCAGCAGATGGCACAGATGCTACAAACTATCTCTCAAGGACGATCCAACAAACAGATCACGCAGAAAGACATTGCGCTTGTGGTGCGTGCGGCATATTTATCTGCTTATCCAGGAACTAGTGCTTTTACTAAAAGAGATGATAAAGGTCCATTTGCAGGGCCTGGTTTTCCTCATGGACAGCTGTTTTACATAAAATGCGAGAATAATGGTAAAGCATCGATAAAGTGGATGGCAAAGTTTCAAGGTGGTGGTAATAATACTATTACACCTGCAAATCCAATTGCAGTATCTCAAAATTCAGGACCATCCAATATTGATTATAGTCAGAATAATGTTGATCCATCTGTTATTTATTCTGGATTAAAGATGAATCCAGGAGAGACGAGAGTTATTGTAGAATCAGGTATATGGGCAGAATATGGGCATGGAGGTTATCAAATAGTTGGAGGAGGCACATGGCGAGATGTAACGCCGCGTCAAGGTTTTGGGCTATTGATGGCTGATCCGAATATTGCACGAGTTTTGCCGTGGTGGTATTTTGGTCGTACTACAGTATTTGCTCCGCGAGCTGGGTTATTTACGGACAATTTTCCGAGCTAGATTGAGTTTATTTCTAATCTTGCACATATAAGGTAAATCCTATAAACTAACGCTTGATTATATCACTTGTTAATTCGGATAGGTGGCCGAGTGGTTTAAGGCACCGGTCTTGAAAACCGGCCAGGGTTTAAAGCTCTGCGCGAGTTCGAATCTCGCCCTATCCGCCATATTTTTAATCTTGCAGCTCCATTGTTTTTTATATTAGATTTTAATCAACTAGCATATGGAGAATGTATGAGAAATTTGACAAACAGGGGGGGGCAAATTCCTCAAAGGCAATAAATCGTTAAAATATTGCCGATGTTTAGTTGATTGGATTCTTCATAATACCGGTCTCCGTAGTCTAATAAATTCGCGGTACGGAGCGATTATCATAGAGCTTGCATTTTCCATTCCGATATTTTTGTATCTGATCTACTATTTGCATGATATTCCGAAAATGCAGAGGTATTACAATCAGATGCAATTTGTGTCGCAGCAGATGGCACAGATGCTACAGACTATCTCTCAAGGACGATCCAACAAACAGATCACGCAGAAAGACATTGCGCTTGTGGTGCGTGCGGCATATTTATCTGCTTATCCAGGAACTAGTGCTTTTAGTAAAAACGGCAGTGGCGGGCCATTTGTTGGACCTGGATTTCCTCATGGACAGTTGTTATATATAACATCTGACAGCAATGGAAAAGCTTCGATAATATGGAAGGCAAAATTTCAGGCAGGTGGTTCGAATGATATTAGGCCTACTAACCCTATTGCTGTGTCCAAAGGTAATGGACCGTCAAATGTACAGTTGGATAAGAGCAACGTTGATCCATCTGAACTATATTCTGGACTAAAAATGAATCCAGGAGAATCTAGGTTGATTGCGGAAGCAGGCATTTGGTTTACCGCAGGGGGAGGCTATTCTGTTGTTGGAGGAGGTACATGGCGCGATTTAACTTCTCGACAAGCATTTGGCTTTTTTATGGGCGATCCAGACGTTAGTAAACAATCATCTTGGTATTTTGGCAGAACGACAGTATTTGCTCCGCGAGCCGGGTTATTTACGGACAATTTTCCCAACTAAGGTGCGGAGCAGATTCTTTCTATTCATGGACAGCTAAAAATTCATCAGCTTCCAGTGCGGCGACACATCCGGCTGCTGCGGCGACTACGGCTTGTTTGTATCGAGGTGCACATGCGTCACCTGCTGCGAATATTCCTGGAACAGATGTTTTTGTATCCTGAGCTTTTATGTAACCATTTTCATCGAGTTCTAGTTCATTTTTGAAAATACTTGTTGCTGGTTGATGTCCTATTGCGACGAATACTCCATCTACAGCTAACTCAGAAGGGACATTTTCAGAATTAATAAGCTTAAGATGTGTTACTTTTTGTTCATCACCACAAACTTCCAGAGTTTTTGTATTCCATATTACAGAAACCTTACTATTTTCCTTCAGGCGTCGCTGCAATATATTTTCTGCTCTTAAGGTATCGCGCCTATGAATAAGTGTGACTTTTGCGGCGAAATTCGTCAAATACAGAGCTTCTTCTACGGCAGTATTTCCGCCTCCGATAACAGCTACATGGCGATTACGGAAAAAAAAGCCATCGCATGTTGCACATGCTGATACTCCGCGACCACGATATTCCTCTTCGCCAGGAATTCCTAGCCATTTTGCGCTTGCTCCCGTTGCTATTACAATAGTGCGAGCCTCATATAATTTTGATCCAAAGCATTGAAATGGCTTATTTGAGAAGTTTACTTTTTCAACGACATCTTCCACTATTGTTACGCCATTATTTATTGCTTGTTGATGCATTTGCTCCATTAATTCAAGACCACCAATAGGATCAGCAAATCCTGGATAATTCTCGACAGTGGATGTAATGGTTAATTGGCCTCCACGTTGAGGGCCAGTAATGAGATGAACATTTCGCCCTGCTCGAGATCCATATATCGCGGCTGTGTATCCTGCAGGACCACTTCCTAACACTAGAATATCTATCACAATTTCCTCCTATAGCAAGTTAACTAATTATTGTTTGTTTTGTACAAAATTACCAGTGAGTATTTTCTGAATGATTGAACTATATTCGCCGCTATCCTCATGTACCACGATGCCTGGTGATAATTTCAGAGCGATGCCGCTTCCTTTTTTAGCTGTTACTATAACGCGATTAGCAGGCTGATTTTTTTTAGAATAGATCGGAATTACTTCTATATTGCCAAGTTTGCGGTTGAGGATACTCAGGATTTCATCAAGGCGCGATGCCAAATGTATGATGGAAAAAGTGCCATGATGATTGAGTCTCGCAATGCAGAGCGAGATCCATTGGGCAAGAGGCAACGTTTCAAAATCAGTTGTAGTGCGTGTAGATGACAATCTATGGCTGTTTTTTTCATAAAACGGCGGATTGGTAACAACCAAATCAAATTGTTGGTTTTTTAGAGGATTATCTTGTAGATCTGCGCACACAATATCAATCTTCTGATGATTCAGATAAGAATTATGACGACAAATTTCACTGAGTTCCTCATTTTGCTCCAAAGCAGTTATAGACGCTAATGGATGATACAGTTTAAGCAATAGAGCAATTGTTCCAACTCCGCTGCCGACATCCAAAATAGAATTATAAGTACGCTTTGGTGTAAAATATGCGAGCAAAAAGGGATCTAATGAGACACGATATCCACTAGTACGTTGAGCTAATAACAGCTGTCCATTACACAAGGTATCAATTGAACAACTTTTCTGCATTTAAAGTATATGAGTAAATGGTAGCCCTTTCGCTTTTTGACAGCAAAAGGGCGAGTGAATTATTTCAATTCTACTTTTGCACCAGCAGCTTCTAATTTCTCTTTCATGCTGTTGGCTTCTTCTTTGGATGCACCTTCTTTTAACACTTTTGGTGTTGCTTCGACCAAAGCTTTTGCTTCGCCAAGACCCAAGCCGGTGATCTCTTTTACCACTTTGATGACGCCAATTTTCGCTGCACCAGCATCAACCAATACAACGTCAAATTCTGTCTTCTCTTCAGCAGCAGCAGCGACAGGAGCAGCAGCGGCAGCAGCTACGGCTACAGGAGCAGCAGCAGATACACCCCATACTTCTTCCAACTTCTTGCTCAACTCTGCAGCTTCTAACACTGTTAATTGAGATAATTCCTCAACAATTTTATCTAACTTATCAGCCATTTTTACCTCCCTAAATTATTTTTCTGCATAGGCTTTCAAAACACGCGCAAGCTGACTTGCTGGCGCCTGTGACAACGTAGCCAAACGTTGCGCCGGTGTTTGAATGACGGCGATAATTTTGGCACGTAGTTCGTTGATAGATGGTAATGTCGCAAGCGTTTTTACATCATCAGATGACAGCAGTCTCTTGCTATAACCACCACAAGTTATCTTTAGCTTATCCTCGTTCTTGGATGCATAATCAAATATAACCTTCGCAGCTCCAGTTATATCTTTCGAAAACACCATTGCTGTTTGTCCTGACAAAAATGGCAAGATGCTCTCAAAATCTGTATCCTTAAGCGCGATCTTCGCTAAAGTGTTTTTTGATACAAAATACGAAGAGTTGACCTCTCTCAGTTGCTTACGAAGAACCTCAGCATCAGCAACCGTTATGCGATCTTGGGTCACAACAAACACTGCTTCGCTTGATTGTAACCGCTGCTTGATATCGCTCACTAACTCAGCTTTTTTACTCTTTTCCACAATCTTCTCCACAATCAAAAAAACGGAAAAGCATCACATCAGTGAGCAGAAAAGAGATACACTTTCCTATCTGCAACGGCAACATTATGTTATCCACACCGATGGTCTTCGATAGGCTTTTCCAACTAGAAAGCTAACACCTCAGCGGTATCTAGCTTTAATCCTACGCCCATTGTACTGGAAATCGTGACAGATTTCAAGTAGGCGCCTTTTACTCCATTGGGCTTCGCCTTGACGATAGCTCCCAAGAAGGCTTTTATGTTTTGCTCAATCTGGTCCGCAGCAAAACTGAGCTTGCACAAACCTGCGTGAACAATGCCATTTTTATCCAAGCGAAACTCGACTTGTCCCGCTTTTGCACTTTTAACCGCGGCAGCTATGTTCGTTGTAACTGTGCCGAGCTTGGGATTTGGCATCAGACCTTTCGGTCCCAAAATCTTACCCAAACGACCTACAACGCCCATCATATCTGGACTTGCAATGCATATATCAAAATCGATATCGCCTCCGCTGATTTTATCTGCTAAGTCAGTATCTCCTACTAACTCTGCTCCAGCTTCCTTTGCGGCATCAGCTAGGGCGCCTTTTGCAAATACTGCGACTCGCACAGACTTACCAGTGCCAGCTGGCATAGCAACCATGCCACGAATGTTTTGATCTGCAGCACGCTGATCCAAATTCAAATTTACTGCTACTTCAACAGTTTCGTCGAATTTGCAAGTGCTGTTGTCTTTGAGAAACGCAACGGCATCTTTCAAGCTGAACACAGTCGCAGTGCCAACTTTTTCAGCCATGTTCTTGTATCTTTTTCCAGCCATTATTGTACGACCTCCAAACCCATTGAACGTGCTGAGCCAATAATCATCATACTGGCAGCATCTACATCATTTGCATTTAAATCCTTCATTTTTTTAGAGGCAATCTCTCGGACTTGCTGCATGGTGACCTGACCTACAGGCGCATCACGACCAGTCGCTTTGGTGCCTTTTGTTATGCCGGCAGCTTGCTTTAAATAATAGGTGACCGGTGGCAATTTGATAATGAAGGAAAACGTTCTATCTCCAAAAGCCGTGATAATCACAGGCAAAGGAGTGCCAGGCTCATAAGACTGAGTCTGCGCATTAAACGCCTTACAGAACTCCATAATATTCAGGCCTCTTTGTCCTAAAGCCGGACCAATAGGAGGCGACGGATTTGCTTTGCCAGCAGGCACTTGTAATTTTATATAGCCGACTATCTTCTTAGCCATACTAAACCTCGATAATACGAAACAAAGATTTATAGCATTTTTTCGCTATCTTTGCAAGAGGATTCTGCTCTAAAAGTTTGCAACAACCGTTAATAGACATAGTTGCATTTATTTATGGCAACTTAAGTTATTGTTTTATGTTGCAGAGTAATTAACAGATATTTATAATTCCTGGAGTTTTGGTGTTTTGTTGAAGTGTGCAGAGGAGTTAATGTACAAAAACCTAGCAAATGCATTGCGTTTTATATCGATCTATGAAGTTAAGAGTGCGAATAGTGGTCATTTGGGAATGCCTTTAGGCATGGCGGATGTTTTAACTGTACTATTTCGCAATTTTTTGATATTTGATCCAGCAAATCCAACTTGGGCGAATCGAGATCGTTTTGTTTTATCAGGAGGACATGGATCTGCCATCTTATATGCGTTGTTATATCTTACCGGTTATGAAGGTATGACTCTTAAGGCGCTGAAAAATTTTCGCAAGAAAGATTCTGTGGCATCTGGGCATCCTGAATACAATCCATCTTGTGGAATAGAGATGACCACAGGGCCGTTAGGACAAGGTTTTGCTTCGTCTGTTGGTATGGCAATTGAAGAGCGTCTTCTGAATGCGCGATTGGGTGACGATTGTATAAATCACTACACCTATGTTTGTGTAGGGGATGGAGATTTAATGGAAGGAATATCTCATGAAGCTGCAGCGTTAGCCGGACATTTGAAATTAGGTCGATTGATAGTTCTGTTTGATGACAACAACATCACAATAGATGGTTCTGTCGATTGCTCGAGCAACGAAAACGTAGCAAAGCGTTTTGAATCCTATGGATGGCAGGTTCTACGGGCAGACGGTCACGATTCCAGAGAGATAAACGCGGCTATTGCTGAGGCTCGAGAGGATGATAGGCCTTCGATTATCATGTTTCGCACAAAAATAGGATATGGTTCTCCGAAAGAAGGCACGTCTGCTGCACATGGAGGTCCGTTAAGCGAAGAAGAAATCGAGCAGACTAAAGCTAAACTCAACTGGGACGAAGACGAATTTGTTGTTCCGGAGTATATAGAGAAGTCGTGGAAAGTTATCGGCGCTCGTCATCATGAATTGTGCGAAAAATGGAAAGCAGAGCAGGAAGAAAAACTTCTGACATTAAAAGGTGTGGGCAATTCAGAAGTATTACAAGTATTGCGTGAGTTGAAGAAGGAATATTTCATTTCGCGTCCCTTTATGGCCACTCGTAATATTTCCAAGCAGATAATCGAGAATGTGATTAGCAATTGCGATACTTTTATTTCCGGATCATGTGATTTGGGATCATCGACAGGATGCCTAGGAGCAGGTATGCGTGCGATTCATGCAGATGATTTCACAGGCAACTATATTCACTATGGAATTCGTGAACATGCTATGGGCGCAATTATGAATGGCATTTGTGCTGGTGGAATATTGCGCACTTGTGGAGGCACTTTCTTATCGTTCAGTGATTATATGAGGCCTGCGATAAGGCTTAGTGCTTTGATGAAATTGCCGAACATTTATGTATTTTCCCATGATTCAATTGGAGTGGGGGAAGATGGTCCTACTCATCAGCCTGTAGAGCAGTTAGCTTCGCTTAGAGCGATGCCGGGGTTGCAAGTATTTCGTCCTGCAGATGCGTTAGAAACGGTTGAATGTTGGGAATGTGCTTTGTCGTCGAATATTCCATCAGCTATTATATTGTCGCGGCAAAATTTGCCCAGCATAAGGTTCTCTGCGCGAACGAACTTGTGTGCTAAAGGCGGATATATGTTGAACAAGGAAACGCTCAGTTGCGATATGACATTGACTTTGATAGCCACAGGTTCAGAGGTTAGCTTAGCTCTGGAGGTGAAAAAGATGCTCAATGACGCCTACATGTGTGCCAATGTCATCAGCATTCCGTGTTGGGAGCTTTTTGAGCAACAGAGCGAGGAGTACAAACAACAATTACTTGGAGATTCGCTGCGTATTGGGATAGAGGCGGCGTCGAGATTCGGATGGGGACGCTATCTACGAGATACAGATCTATTCTTCGGAGTGGATGATTTTGGCTACTCTGCAAGTGCATCAGAGAATTACAAAAGTTTTGGGCTTACCGCGATTAACATATTTAACAAAATTAAGGAGAAGCTAAACATATGAAAAAAGTAGCAATCAACGGATTTGGACGCATTGGTCGCATGTTGCTGCGAGCATATTTTGAGAATTGTTCTGATTGTGGTTTTTCTATTGGTGCTGTGAATGATATTCAGCCATTGGAAAGCGCGCTTTATTTGCTGCGACATGACTCTGTGCATGGTGGATTTGCTAAGCGTGTTGAGCAAATTTCTGCCGATGAATTTTCTGTGGACGGTCATTCAATTCGATATTATCAGGAGCGCGATCCACGCAAATTACCGTGGGGAGCTATGGGAATAGATGTCGCTGTGGAGAGCAGCGGTGTTTTCAAAAAGCGTGAAGAATTTGAGTGGCATTTGCAAGCTGGAGCGAAGAAGGTTTTGTTGTCATTTCCCTCGCTAGAGGCCGATAAGACCATCGTATGTGGAGTGAATGATCATGATCTTTCCGCAAACGATGTCATAATCTCTAATGCTTCTTGTACTACCAATTGTGCCGCGCCTATCATTAAAGTGCTACACGAAGAATTTGGAGTAGTTGGCGGGAATATTTCAACAATCCATTCTTATACTAGTGATCAACGTTTAATAGATTCTGCTCACCGTGATTTGCGTCGAGCTCGTTGTGCAGCAGGGAATATTATTCCTACTTCTACAGGTGCAGCTGTTGCAATAGCGCAGATTTTCCCGCAATTATCCGGAAAAATGTCTGCGATGTCGTTTCGAGTTCCGACACCTAATGTTTCTCTGTTGGATTTGACAGTGATTTTGGCAGATCATCATTCAGAAGAGGCTATAAGATCGAAGTTCGTGCAATATGCGGATGGAGATTTGTCAGGGATATTGGCTTGTTCTGCTGAGCCATTAGTATCCAGCGATTTTAATCATGATCCTCATAGTGCCATAGTTGATTTAAGTTCGATTTCTATCGCCGCCGACAATATATTACATTTGGTTGCATGGTACGATAACGAATGGGGGTTTGCTAATCGTATGATTCAGCAGTGTAGTCGTCTTTGTTAAATGCTGTAGAATATGAGTGATTTTTAAGATATGTTATAGTTCAACTGGTTGTGGAAGGGAGTAGGATGGATTATTACAAAATTATCTCTGTTTTGCCTTTATTGGCTTGCAGTGCGTGTGACCCTGTTACATTGGCCTTTGGCGGGACAGCAATTGCCGGAACTGTTATGGTTCGTAATGATAAAGGAATTGGCGGAAGCTTGGCCGATGCTAGCTTGCAAGCAACTATCAACAAAGCTCTGATAGAAGAGGATGGAAATCTGTTCGACAGCGTTGAGTTGTGCGTAAAACATGGCGTGGTCGTTGTAATTGGTTATGTACAGACTGAGGAGCAGCATACAAAAATACTAGAGATAATAAATAGCGTGAAAGGTTACGGTACAGTTGTCTATGATGAAATTCGTATTCAAGCAGATCCAAAAGCCGGAGATATTGCTCAGGATAGCATGATCACATCTCGCATTAAAGCGGCAATGACAGGTGATGGCAATGTTTCAGCGCTCAACTACGATGTCACTACAGTTAAAGGAATTGTGTACATTTGTGGCACGGCTTCTTCTATATTTGAGCGTGATATCGTGTTGAATCATGCTCGTACTACATCTGGGGTAAAAGAAGTAGTATCTTACATAAGGCTTAAAAAGAAGGAATCCTAGTGCAAACTTCTGTGCAGACTGTTTCTTTTTTAGGTATGTCCACGATAGGCATAGAGGTTCAAGTACAAATTTTGAACGGTATGCCGGCTTTTACAATTGTGGGTTTGCCGGACAAAATCGTCGCAGAATCGCGAGAGCGAATCAGAGCGGCATTTTTTGCTATGGGCATCACTTTGCCTGCGAAACGTTTGACTGTGAATCTTGCTCCAGCTGACGTGCCCAAAGAGGGTAGTCACTACGACCTGCCAATTGCGCTTGCGATTTTAGCTGCAATGGACGTCATTAGCTCTGAAGAAGTTGCCAACTGTGTGGCGATAGGTGAGCTGGCGTTAAACGGTCAAATTTCGCCGGTTTTAGGTGTTTTACCTGCGGCTGTTTTCACGAAATCTCAGGAAAAAGTGCTGGTGTGTCCCTACAAATGCGCACAAGAGGCAGCTTGGTCGGGTATAGAGGCTATTTTGGCTCCAAAAACCTTATTAGAATTGGTAAATCATTTTCGTGGCGAGCAGATTTTGCCTTCAGTGAGTTTGGAATCCTTACCCAATATCGAATCTCCTGATATGCACGGATGTTTTTCTGAAGTAAAAGGGCAATTGGTTGTTAAAAGGGCATTAGAAGTTGCTGCTGCCGGCGGACACAACGTCCTAATGATAGGTCCTCCTGGCGTTGGCAAATCTCTATTGGCTGCTCGTGTGCCTGGAATTTTGCCTCCTTTATCTTCAGAAGAAGCGTTGGAAACAACCATGATTCACAGCTTGGCTGGACGGTTAGGTACTACCAGTTTAATTACGCAGCGCCCTTATAGAGCGCCTCATCATTCGGCATCACTAGCTTCAATGGTTGGAGGTGGATCAAATGCGAAACCTGGAGAAATTTCTTTGGCTCACAGAGGCGTGCTCTTTTTAGATGAATTGCCGGAGTTTTCGCGGGCAACGCTTGAAGCTCTGCGACAACCTCTTGAAACTGGGGATATCACCATATCACGAGCAAATAATCACTTTACTTATCCAGCACGTATTCAGCTTATAGCGGCTATGAATCCTTGTCGCTGTGGTTATTTGGGGCGTCCTGATAAAGAATGCAGTCGAGCGCCTCAGTGTGGTCGCGAATATTTGCAAAAAATTTCCGGACCTTTGTTAGATAGAATAGACATCTATGTCGATGTGCCTGATATAACTGTCAGTGATTTTCAGGCTTCAGCTGGTGAACCTTCTACGTCTATAAGAGAACGTGTTACGAGAGCTCGTGATATACAAAGGATTCGATATGGCAATAATAGAACAAACTCAGAAGTTCGTGGTAATGAGTTGGAGAGCTATCTAACAGATGAGGCAAAACAGATTTTGCTGGCATGTGTCGAAAAAGGCAAAATTTCTGCGCGAGGCTATTATCGTATTATGAAAGTCGCGAGGACCTTAGCCGATCTCGAACAGTGTAGTAGCATAGGAGCAACACATATATCCGAAGCTTTGAGCTATAGACGGACTATATAGCAATTTTTTCAAATTGTGCATTTTCGCTTTATTCACTATTTATTAATATTTTTATTGTAAAGTGTATGGTGTTATTAGAAGGAGATATACATGAAAAATATGATACTACGTGCACTTATGCTGTCATTGTTGGTGACCGGTTATTCTGCTGATGGTCTGAGTTTTTTCAAAAAACTTGGTAAGAATGCGGTGGTGCGTGCTGAAATAGATCAGCAAACAACCTCAAATAGATTGCAGAAAGAACGTGCTGCATTGGAAAGAGATATCGCTGCACTTGCCAGAGCTAAATCAAGTGGAAATGTGAAACCATTGGCCAAGCTTTCTGCAAGTATCGCTAAGAGAAAAGTTGTGATACAGCAGTTAGTGGACAAATTAGAAGCTAATACGCAAACTTTGCATACAATACAGGATCAACAAGCCAATATGCATGTTGAAGATAAAAGGACTGTGCTGGCAGATGCTAAAACTGCTCTTACGGAATTGCAGCAAGAGTATAATCGCGTGAAAAAAGAAGTAATCGATGTGTTGAACAAGTCGATGAAAACAGCGCAGTCTCAGCTGAAAAATTTCGAGAAAAAGTCAGCTAATGATACGCTTGTAATTAACGCGTTTAATGATTTGCAAGATAAAATCTCATTTGCGAGAATCTATACAAATGCCATTAGAAATGCAGAGTCAAATCCACCAGATAATAATATCGCTGATGATAGGGATATATTAAATGAAGACAGCAGTTTTTCTCAGTTTGATGACTTCTCACAAGATGATGGAGCTGATGATGCCTATATCCCCGCACCAAGTCCTGTTGCACGTCAAACATTGAGAAGAAGCAGCAGCAGTTCTGATCTGTCTGGTTCTAGGGGAAGACCTGCGTTGAGAAGAAGCAGCAGCAGTTCTGATCTGTCTGGTTCCAGGGGAAGACCTGCGTTAAGAAGAAGCAGCAGTAGTTCTGATTTCTCAGGGATATCACAACAGAAATCTAATGGAACACCCGGCAGATGTCCATTGAGTCGAGCAGGTTCTGCTAGAGCGATTTCAGCAGATATGTATCGCTGATCTGTTATGTAGCGGGGAGTGTGGTCCCCGCGCTTTGTACAATTGTGGTGAGGGACTGATATGGTTGGTGGTAAAGGTGTTGGTAAATCACGTGTTAGCATGTGGCGCTATTTTGTCGAAGCTGTAACGGTAAAATATGCTGATTTTAGTGGGCATGCATCTGGGAGAGAGTATGTTTCCTTTATTATGTGTTACTGGATGGTGTATTTTTTTGCCTTTGTTGCTGTTTGCTTTGTGGCTGCTTGGATACCGCTATGGAAAGGTACGAAGTGTGCTGTTGGTTTGTGTGATGTTGCCTTATTTCTCCCTTTCTCAGCTGTGACTGCCCGGCGTTTGCATGATGCGGGTTTTTCGGCTTGGTTCTGCATTTTGAATCATATTGTAGTATGGTGGTGGCTTTTTTGCTTGGTAACATGGGGTAAGTATGGAATTAAGTATGACCACACAGCAGATTCACATGTTATATACTGGGTTTTTGGTGCTTTAGCATATGGTGAGTCTGTTTTCTCTATTTTCAAGACTTTATTAACTCCATTGGGAATATTTATACTGTTTCAAGATTTATTCCCTCTTATTTCATTGTTTATTTTAAGCAAATTACCCTCAGATCCTAACAGTAGATATCTTCAATGTCCTCCGTTGGAACGGCGCAAGAAAAATGTGATTATTGTTGGGAGTGTTATATATCTGGGATTAGCAATATTTACTTCTGACTTATTCTCCGAGACCATAGACTTCGTAAAGTATCAATATGGTTTATACAAACGTATACGCGCTAGGCGTGTAAAGGTCATATACGATTACATATATGATCGATATTTGAAGACGATATATGTCGATCCTCATGGTGAGTACTCATTGAGTAGAAATAAGCTAACAAATGAAATTTCAGTTGATTGGTCACGCAGATCTATTATGAAACACTGGGGGATTTAGCTGTTGCTATTCGCTAAGTTTATGAGGTGATTTAGATACTTAACTGATGACTGGTATATAAGTATAAGAAGGAGATTGAGATGGGGAAGGATATTCATGCCCCACGTGTTAGCATGTGGCGTTATTTTGTCGAAGCTATAACGGTAAAATATGCTGATTTTAGTGGGCATGCATCTGGGAGAGAGTATGCATCATTTGTTGTGTATTACTGGATAATGTATGTAGTATCATTGTTTATTTCGTGGCTTTTTTATAAAATTTTGTCGACTTATCCAACAGCAGATATTTTTCTAGATTTTATTCGCAAGATGTACAGAGTAGTATTATTTATCCCTTTTGCTGCTGTGACTGCCAGACGCTTGCACGATGCAGGTTTTTCGGCTTGGTTATTACCTTTGAATCATATTGTATTATGGTGGTGGCTTTTTTGCTTGATAACATGGGGGAAGTATAGCATTGATGATGATGAAATAATGAGTGGCTATGCTATATTCTGGTTTTTATTGGTTTTGATTGCAGATTATGGTTCATATATTTTAGATCCGTTAGTTTCTCCAATTGAAATATTTTTGCTTTTTAGTGATTTATTCCCTCTTATTTCATTGTTTATTTTGAGTAAATTGCCCTCAGACCCTAACAGTAGGTATCTTAAATGTCCTCCGTTGGAACGGTGGGAGAAAAATGTGATTATTGTTGGGGGTGTTATATATCTGGGATTAGCAATCTTTACCTCTGAGTTATTTCAAAAAGTCGCGAATTTTGTGGAGAATAAACATAAGTTATACAAAGAGACATATACTTGATTGTATATGGTGTTTCAATTGAGAGATTTGACTGGTATATAAGTATAAGAAGGAGATTGAGATGAAAGACATTCGTGAACTATGTGCTAGCATATGGCGTTATTTTATCGAAGCTGTAACGGTAAAATATGCCGATTTCAGAGGGGCCGCATCAAGGAAAGAATATGTTTCTTTTGTTGTGTTCTACTGGATAATATTCGGGTTAATTGCTGCGATTTCACTATTGTTGTATAAAGTTGTGTCTCCTGATTCGGCCATGAGACTAGGGCTCAATTACATTCGAAAATTGTACACCATTGTATTGATCATCCCTTGGATGGCTATGTCTGCCAGACGCTTGCATGATGCAGGTTTTTCGATTTGGTTATTACCATATACTTATTCTGGAACATGGTTTTTGTTTTT
>CALXQQ010000030.1 GCA_944390775.1 uncultured Alphaproteobacteria bacterium | reverse complement strand
CATCCTGGGGCTGAAGCAGGTCCCAAGGGTTTGGCTGTTCGCCAATTAAAGTGGTACGTGAGCTGGGTTCAGAACGTCGTGAGACAGTTTGGTCCCTATCTGCCGTGGGTGTCGGAGAATTGAGAGGGGTTGTTCCTAGTACGAGAGGACCGGAATGAACGTATCTCTAGTGTGCCGGTTGTGACGCCAGTTGCAGCGCCGGGTAGCCATAATACGGAAGAGATAACCGCTGAAAGCATCTAAGCGGGAAACTCGCCTCAAAATAAGTTCTCCCCATCAGAGCCGTGGAAGACCACCACGTTGATAGGTCAGGTGTGGAAGCTCGGTAACGAGTGAAGCTAACTGATACTAATAGCTCGATTGGTTTGATATTTCTCAGTGATCAGTCTTAAGTTCCTCACTGGTTTGTCTCGGAGTCTACTTGATCTGGTGATCATAGCGGTGAATCAAACGCTCCATTCCATCCCGAACTGGAAAGCGAAAGTCACCTGCGGCAATGGTACTGCGTTCTGCGTGGGAGAGTAGCACGTTGCCAGATCTAGTAGGCTTCGGTTTTTTTCATTTGTGTTTTTTCTTTTCTTTATACATGAAGCTTAGTTTGTTACGAATGTCTTAATGATGTTGGTAACAAATTTGTATTTTTTCGATAAATTTTCTTCTTTTTTGGTGAAGCAGAGAGATTCTGCTTCACTTATGTGTTTTTGCTGATTTCCACAGTAAAATTGGTACTCCTTCTTGAACGGGGTAAATATGAGATTTACTGACTAATTTATCATCAACAAATTCTAATTTTTCCCCTGTAAGAGGATCTACTAGCAAGCGCAATAAATCTGTATCAATGAGTGGAGTTTCATCCATATTATTGATTCATATTAATGAAGAAATCAGCGTTATTCTTAGAATTCTTCATCTTATCCAGCAAGAATTCCATACCATCGCTACTGCCCATAGGGATCAATATACGTCTCAATACCCACATCTTAGCTAAGGTTGCTTTATCCACCAACAACTCTTCTTTACGAGTACCAGACTTGGTAATATCAATAGCAGGGAAGGTTCTCTTATCAGATAATTTTCTATCTAGAACGATTTCAGCATTACCTGTGCCTTTGAATTCTTCAAAAATAACATCATCCATACGAGAACCAGTTTCAACCAATGCGGTGCCAATGATGGTCAATGAACCACCTTCCTCTATATTACGTGCGGCACCGAAAAATCTTTTAGGACGTTGTAATGCATTTGCATCAACACCACCTGTTAGAACTTTTCCTGATGATGGACATACTGTGTTATAAGCCCTTGCTAAGCGCGTTATAGAATCTAGCAATATTACTACATCTCTCTTATGTTCGACTAACCTCTTTGCGCGCTCTATGACCATCTCTGCTACTTGCACATGTCGTGTAGGTACTTCATCGAATGTCGAGCTAATGACTTCTCCACTGACTGATCTACGCATATCGGTAACTTCTTCAGGACGTTCATCAATTAGTAATACGATAAGATGAACATTGGGAGAATTTGTTGTAATAGCACGTGCAATATTTTGCAACATTACAGTTTTTCCTGTACGAGGCGGTGCCACTATTAGCGCACGTTGTCCCTTTCCAATAGGGGATATGATCTCTATAACACGTGTCGTATGATCTTTCTCCTGAGGATTATCTATCTCTAAACATAACTTTTCATTTGGATATAGAGGAGTTAAATCATCAAAATTTACACGATGCTTTGCTCTATCTAATGGTTCTCCATTTATTAGATTAATTTTAGATATAGCAAAATAACGTTCTCCTTCCTTAGGAGGCCTGATTACTCCTTCTAATGCATCGCCTGTCTTTAAGCTATATTTTCTTATTTGAGAAGGGGATACATATATATCATCAGATCCTGCCATATAGTTTGCTTCAGCAGAACGCAAGAAGCCAAATCCGTCTTGCAGTACTTCGAGTACGCCATCTCCAAACATTTCTTCATTGTTATCTGTTAATTTCTTTAAAATAGCAAACATCAAATCCTGACGCTTAAGGGCAGATGCATTTTCAACCTCTACGCTCTCAGCAAATGCTAACAACTCTGTAGGAGATTTAACTTTTAGTTCGCGTAATTTCATATTTCCCTTTCAAAACAGATTTAACAATTAAATATCTCTCTATTAACCATACGAGAAATGACCGCATGGTGCCCAGAGCCGGAATCGAACCAGCGACACGAGGATTTTCAGTCCTCTGCTCTACCGACTGAGCTATCTGGGCTCCGCCTTACATAATATAGGCTTTCTAGCTTTTGTCCAGCCCTATTCTCACTTTTTTTTACATCACAACTATATTCTTCATTAAACCATCTTAATAAATCGACGTTTTTACAATGTCGTGAACAAAACGGAGCATACAAAACATCACACAAATCCTTGCCGCAAACAGGACAACGAGATTTATTACCTGTTCTATTGCTGCTCATGGAAAATCTATACCTCCATTGCTGAACGGATTGCATCGTAAAAGCCTAAACACAGTTTTTATTGCGCCACGAAAGATGCCATAACGTTTTATGGCTTCTGCTGCGTAACAAGAACAACTTGGATAATATCTGCACTGACATGATCGCAAGTAAGGCGAAATCACCTTTTGATAGCAAGATATTAGCATCAGAGCAAAACGTGATAGCATTGCTATTGAACCTGCATGTGTCTGTGCAGAAAGTTAACGGCGCCGAGAGCTGCGTTCAATAAATCATTCCATTTACAGTGAACTAAATTTTTCTTCGCAATAAAAACATAGTCCACACCTGAAATGCTATGACCTCTAAAGATCAAATCAGCAACGGCACGCATTCTTCTACGACAACGATTGCGATCTACCGCACCTCCAACACGACGAGAAGCAGTAAATCCAACGCGAAAATCTTCCAAGTTATTTGCACACCCTAACAAAATAAAAAATTTGGAGCGTGCAACAACACCATTTGCAGAAACATGAACAAAATCTCGTCGTTTCCGCAACCTGTGTTTCTTATTCACGACTATGCTGATAATTTAGCACGACCCTTTGCTCTGCGTGCTTTTAAAACGTGTCCACCAGCCAACGTGCGAGCACGAAATCCATGACGCCGCTTGCGAATTAACTTACTAGGATTATAGGTAGGCTTAGCCATCTCTCACTCCATTAAACTACGCTGTATAGTCTACATATTTCAAATGATAAGTCAACTTTGGAGGCTAAAAATAGAACATTTATAGCAATTGCAACACACTTTTATGATATCGAATGTTCGTGATATATCCTCTATAATATGCTTGCTATATACAATCAAACATCATATACATATCCATGTGTTTCGAAATTACATCGGACGCATTAGTAAGGAGGAGGTAGTGATATGGATAGAACTATATACATGGATTATCAGGCGACAACTCCATGTGATAAGCGAGTTTTAGAGCAAATGCTGCCGTATTTTTGCGAAAAGTTTGGCAATCCTCATTCAAGCTCTCATAGTATGGGCAGAGAAGCCAAATTAGCAGTTGAGCATGCTCGTCAACAGATAGCCAAGCTTATCAACGCTTCTGATAGCGAGAGTATTGTATTTACATCTGGTGCTACAGAGTCAAATAATTTGGCGTTACAAGGTGTTGTTCGTTTTTATGGAGATCGGGCTAATCGTTCTAAGATTATTGTGAGTAATATAGAGCACAAATGCGTTCTAGAAACTTGTTATACTCTTGCAAAGGATGGAGGTTTTGAGCTCATATATGCGCCCGTAGAAAAAAACGGTCTTGTTGATCTGAATTTTCTAGATGAACACATAGATGAGAAGACATTATTAGTTTCTGTGATGGCAGTTAATAATGAAATAGGCACTATTCAGCCGATTGATGCGATCAGTGCTATGTGCAGGCAGCGAGGCGTGTTATTTCATTGTGATGCTGCTCAAGCTGTGGGGAAAATACCTGTAGATGCATCTATGGTTGATTTGATGAGTATATCTGGTCATAAAATTTATGGGCCGAAGGGTATAGGTGCTCTTTATGTGAGACGTAAGCCTAGGCTTCGTTTATCGCCCATTTTTTATGGAGGAGGACAAGAGAGAGGTGTGCGGTCTGGCACTTTAGCAACTCCTTTGTGTGTCGGAATTGGTGCTGCGTGCGAGTTGGCGGGCAAAGAAATGGCTGATGAAAATGCTCGACTGAATAGGTTCAAAGAGTTTTTTATCACTCAAATTATGCAGAATTTGGAAAAAACATATCTCAATGGTGATCCTGACAAACGGATACCAGGCTGTCTTAATTTTAGCTTCGAAGGAGTAGAGGGAGAAGCCATAATGCTGGGACTTCCAGATTTATGTATATCTTCTGGTTCTGCTTGTACTTCTGAAATTTTAGAGCCATCCTATGTATTGCGTGCTGTTTCAGCCAGAGAAGATCTTGCACATTCTTCTGTGCGTATTGGTTTAGGTCGTTTCACTACTGAGGAAGAAGTGAAATATGCGGTTGGTCGGATTATAGAGGTTGTAACCCGACTGCGTTCAATGAGTCCACTATGGAGGTAATTATGGAATATTCAAAAAAAGTTATGGATCTATATACTAATCCGGAAAATGTTGGTAGCCTGGACGAAAATTCACCAGATGTTGGAACTTCTGTTGTTGGGGCTCCCAGTTGTGGAGACGTTATAAAGTTTCAGATTAAGGTTGGAGAAGATGGGCGTATATCGGAGGCTCGTTTTAAAACATTTGGTTGTGGTGCAGCGATTGCTTCCAGTGCTTTAATCAGTTCGTGGGTAAAGGGTAAGACGCTGGACGAAGCTCAGAAAATTACCAATACTTCGGTAGCGGAATATTTATCGCTACCACCTGTTAAGGCGCATTGTTCTGTTTTAGCGGAAGAAGCGATTGGCAAAGCTATTGAGGATTATAAAGCGAAAAAAGGAGCGAAATAATGGATGATTTTATTATAGTGACAGATGCAGCATTAGAATTTATGCGCAAATCCATAGAAGAAGAGAAGTGCTTAGGGGTTAGAATAAACATAGGATCAGGTGGATGCCAAGGCATGACTTATGAACTAGATTATGTTTATGAAGAAGATCCTGCAGATGTCTTACTTACACAGTATGACGTTAAAATATATGTAGCGCCACGAGCAGTGTTATTTGCGGCAGGTATGGTTGTCGACTATAAAAAGACGCCTATGGGAGGTAATATAACTTTTGAGAATCCCAATGCAAAAGCTTGTTGCGGATGTGGAAAATCATTCAGAGTAGATGAAAATGGATGTGGTAGTGGCGGGTGCTGCTCTTGCTAGGCCTATGAACAACTACTTTGAATATTTTGATCTGCCGGTAGACTACAACATAGATGTTTCTAATTTGTTGAGGGTTTATTTGGCTTATCAAATGGACGTTCACCCCGATTGTGGGGGAACGTCAGATGAATCTGCGTTATTGAACATAGCCTATAAAACTTTATCTGATCCTTTGAAGCGTGCGCAGCATTTTTTGGATTTGAAGGGGATAGATACAGAGAGGCTCTCTCCGAATATGGCTATGAAAATGTTTGAGATAAGGGAGCGATATAATTCACTTACGAATGAGGAGGCACGTCATCAGTTTTATAATGATTTAGATCAGTGTAAGCAGCAATTAATCGAGCAGTTAAAATCTATTTCTGTAGAAGAATTTGCTGAGATTTTTAGTGAAGTTAAGTTTATTAATTCATTTTTAGAAAAGGTGCGTAGTGATTGCGATAGGTATTGATTTAGGAACAACAAATTCTGTAATAGCCTCTGTGGAGAATGGTCAACCTTATGTCTTATCTGTTGATAGTGGACACAAAACGTTACCATCTGTGGTGAGCTATGTTCACAATCCTCCTCTTGTGGGGCGTGCGGCTGTTATGCAGCAGGATAATAGTTCAACTGTTTTTTCTGTAAAACGTTTGATGGGATCTAGTGAAAAAATTTTAGGGAGGACGCCAGAGGAAATTTCTGCAGAGCTGCTTATGTGTCTCAGGAAAGCGGCGGAAGACAATTTTGGCCAGCCGATTACATCTGCGGTGATAACGGTTCCGGCGCATTTTTCGGATGCACAGAGAATAGCTACACAGCATGCTGCATCTCTTGCGGGGATTAAGGTTTTAAGATTAGTGAATGAGCCAACAGCAGCAGCCATTGCGTTTGGATTAGATCAGGAACAGGATGGCATATTTGCTGTATATGATTTAGGCGGAGGGACGTTTGATTTTTCCATCTTGCGCTTACAGAGTGGTGTGTTTCAAGTTTTAGCTACGGGTGGTGATAATTATTTAGGGGGAGATGATATAGATAATTTAATCGTGGATTATAATGTAGAAAAATTGTCTCTTCATGATCTCACTACTGATGAGAGGAAATATGCAAAGCTTGTAGCAAAACATATGAAGGAACATTTGGCTTCAAGTGCAGATGGTTGCATAGATGGTCACTACAATTTCAGGGGAACAGTTTATACATTTTCTCTTTCTCAATCTGTTTTATCGACTCTGATTGATAAACTTTTGAAGCGGACATTCAGTATAGCGGATGATACTCTTCGAGATGCATCGTTAAATTCTTCTGAGCTGAACGGTGTTGTATTGGTTGGTGGAATGACAAAGTTGGAATCGGTTAGGATGGCTGTTCGTGAACATTTCGCCCAACAGATATTTTGCGATATTAATCCTGATGAGGCAGTAGCATTGGGAGCAGCTTTACAAGCGGAGTCAATTCAAACGAAAAACAAACGTTTGCTATTAATTGATGTTGTTCCGCTTACGCTTGGCGTCGAAACATTTGGAGGGGGTGTGGATAAAATTATCCATCGTAATACTCCGATTCCAACTGTTGAAAAGAGGGAATATACAACCTATTGTGATAATCAACAAGGCATGCAGTTTCATGTTTTGCAAGGAGAGAGCTCTCTTGCGGAAGGATGTAGGTCTTTGGCTAAATTTGAACTAAGAGATATTCCTCCTTTGCCTGCGGGTATAGCCAGGGTCGAAGTATTGTTTTCAGTTGATGTTAATGGTTTGCTGACTGTGTCTGCTCGTGAAAAACAGACAGGTGTATCTCAGACAGTTCTGATTTCTCCCTCGACTGGACTAACGCAAGAACAAATGATAGAACTGCTGGAAAAAGCATATGCCAACAGAAAAGCTGACGATGAAAAAGCACACAAGATTTTCGTTAAAGTAGAAACAGAAAGAATTCTTCTGTTTTGGGAATCTATCATTGAGGAAGTTCCAGCAGATGAACGAAATGCTATGCGGCAGAGAATTGAGGGCATAAAAACAGCCATTGCCCAAGAGGATATCGATACGATTTTGAGTTTAAGACGAGATATGGAAAAACATATCGGTTGTTACCTTGATGATATTATCAACTCACGACTGAGTGGTCAGCGCTTAGATGCGATTAGCAAAACAATTTGATGCTAAAAAAGTCGGTTCTTACAACAGAAACAAGAACCGACGTATAAATCAATGATCGATTTAGAAAGGTAATTTCATTCCTCCAGGTAAAAATCCTCCTGCTGTTTCGGAAATTTTTTCCTCGAGTTTTGATTTGGCATCGTTAAATGCGGCAACAATCAAATCAGATACAATTTCCGCATCATCAGGATTAAGCAATTTTGGATCGATAGTGAGTTGCTTGAGTGCTCCTTTTCCGGAGATAACTGCTTTCACCATACCTCCACCAGCGGATCCTGTTAGTTCGAGCTCTTCGATTTGCTTCTGCATTTCTAAAAATTTAGCCTGCATCTGTTGAGCTTGTTTCATAAGTTGATTGATATTATTCATAGCCTTTTCCTTACTCTTCTACTTTTGCATTTGGGAACATTTTACGTGCTTTCTCTAGCAATGAGTCAGATACAGAGTTGATAGGAAGATCTTGCGCTTCAGTTTTGCTCAGCGTGTTTTGAGGAGAATTCTTCGCGTTATTATGTAAGATATCTCTCAAATCCGGTAGAGTAGTCGCATATATGATTCTTATCAGAATCATCTCTAAGAGTACGTCTGCGCGTTCTCCAATGTTTATCTCCTCTGCTCCTTTGACCAATAGTTGCCATATTCTAGACAATGCAGGCGCTGATACTGAAGAACACTCGTCTTGCAATTGCCTTACAATATGCTCATTTGCCATGTTTTTCCTAGGTTCTACATTTAGCTGTAGACAGGTCAGTATATGTATATAATTCATCAATGTTTCTAAAATATTTGCAGGAGTACATGCGTCATTTAGTATTTTGCGATATTGTTGTATGGCTCCCTGCGTATTTTTAGCTAATAATAGTTTTAGCAGTGTCAATATCTCTGTATCATCTGACATGTGTAGCATGTCTAATAAATCTTTTGTTTGGATAGAATCATTTTCTACTAAATTGGCTGCTTGATCCAGCAGTGACAACGCGTCTCGTACCGAACCATCAGCACTGTCAGCAATCAAAGCAAGAGATTCTGCAGGAATAGGAATCCTTTCCTTATTGCAAATAGATGATAAATGCTGTGCGATTAATTCCGCATCAAGAGATCTTAAATCAAATCGCAAAACACGAGAAAGCACCGTATCTGGAATTTTATGCGGTTCTGTCGTGGCCATTAAAAATTTCGCGTGAGCAGGAGGTTCTTCTAGCGTTTTTAATAAGGCATTAAACGCGCTTTTTGAAAGCATGTGCGTTTCATCAATAATAAAGATTTTATACTTGCTCGATGTAGGAAGATATCTGCTAGATTCTATAATTTCACGAACATCATCTACACCTGTGTTGCTGGCCGCATCAATTTCTAATACGTCGATTTGTCCGCCCCTGGCAAACTCTACACATGACTCACATTTGCAGCATGGTTCTCCGTCTTGGCGATTGTTGCAGCACCATGCCTTGGCCAATATTCGAGCCAATGTCGTTTTTCCCACTCCTCGTGTGCCTGCAAACAATAGGGCTGATCCAAGGCGATCTTTTTGTAGTCCACGCATCAAAATTTTCACGACAATATCTTGTCCCACAACATCAGAAAACTTTTGTGGTCGATACTTGGTAGCTAGTGGAACATACATAATTTTTCCCATTGTTTGTTAAGGATGACTGACCCACATGGTGTTTGCTACGGCTGCTTTCTTCCGAACCTGACCGGGTTTACAATCCTACATGCCCAATCATCCCAAACACGCATTATATCAAACATTATTCTTTCACGATAGTCTACTATTGTTTAATTTTTTGATTCAAAAGACAGTGTAAATATGATAGAAATACGCCTGTTTGGGGCAATACACGGATTATAATGAAAATGGGTAAACAGATTGAACAGAGCGGTGATCAAAACGCAGAGTCATTGGCTATTCCAAAAACGGTTTGGATTGTTGCTATTGTGAGTTTTTTTTCCAATATCTCTTCTGTGGTTATCACAGCATTTTCTGCAGAATTTATTATACATATCTTAGGAGGAACGACTGCTGCGATGGGGTATATTCGCGGTGTTTCTGAAGCATTATCCTACCTAATGAAAATGTTTTCCGGTGTCATTAGTGATTGCTTGGGCAAGCGAAAGATACTCATGTTGTTTGGATATTTATGTGCTGCTTTTGCCAAGCCAATGTTCGCTATGTGCCAAGGACTCGGATTGTATATCAGTGCTCAGGTTTTAGAGCGCATTACAAATGGATTGAGAGATACTCCGCGTGATGCTCTTATCGCGGATTGTGCGTCGAAGTCTACAAAGGGTGCTTGTTACGGTATTAGGCAAAGTTTTGCTTTTTTGGGATCTATGATAGGTTCTTTATTGGCATTTGTTGGGTTACTGTATTTTGGAACATCTGAAACAGTGCTGCGTGCGACCTATTTGGCAATGACAATTCCTTTATTGATCGCTGTTGCTTTAATACACTTCGGGATCAAAGAGCCGAAAATCATTAGTGTGAGTCGTAGAAGAGGATTCCCTATTCGTAAAGAGGATATAAAACAGTTGGGACGTCCTTTTTGGTTTTACATGTTTGTATGTTTCATTTTTATGTGTGCGCGTTTTAGTGAGACATTTCTAGTATATCGGGCTCAACGGCTTGGGATGGATTTGCACTATGCTCCATTGGTGCTTGCTGTGATGTATCTTTTCAATTCACCTACTGCGAAAATTATCGGGAATTGGTCTGATAAACACGAGAAGAAATTATGTCTAGCCTTTGGATTTTGCATGATGGTTGTTTCGTGTGTTGTGATGGCAACGGCTACAGAAGTCTGGCAGGTTATGGTGGGTGTTGCTATATATGGAATCCACTATGGTGCGACTCAAGGTACTTTTTATGCGTTAGTGTCGGATTATGCTCCTCCGCAGATTAAAGGAACGTCTATTGGTATTTTCAATTTAGTTTATTGTTTGGGAATTTCTGTGTCCAATATAATTATGGGCGAGGTTTGGAAGAGCCACGGTCCTGAATTTACATTTTCCATTATGGCGGGGTTTGCATTCGTTGCGGCTGTTGCGATTATGTTTATTAAGCCGAATAAAACGCAGGAGGCATAAATGAAAGAAGAAGTAAGAAAAACGATAGAATCATGTGAAAATTCCCTGGCTTTATTACGGAGGTTTCTTTGACCCGACTAAGTTAGCTAGTGAATTACAAGACTTAGAAGAGCAGACAGCGTCCAACGATGTTTGGGATGATCCCAAACGTGCGGGAGAATTGTTGCAACGCAAATCTCAACTAGAGGGGGCACTCAACAAATTTCGCAATGCTGAAACAGAGTTATCTGACTTAAAGGTATTGATACAATTGGCGGAAGAGGAAAATGATTCAGATACCTTGTTAGAGGCGGAAAAGTCATTGGTAAAGTTTCATGATTTTGTGAATCTTTATAAAATCGAGAGTTTTTTTTCCGGTGATGCTGATAAAAATGATTGTTATTTGGAAGTCCATGCTGGAGCGGGTGGTACCGAGGCACAAGATTGGGCTCAAATGCTTTTACGGATGTACTCTCGCTGGGCTGAAAATCATCGTTATAAACTCGAGCTTTTAGAAGAAAGCATTGGAGAAGAGGCGGGGATAAAATCGACAACGATCAAGATTTTAGGTTTAAATGCTTACGGTTGGCTAAAGCATGAATCAGGAATACACCGATTGGTTCGCATATCGCCGTTTGATTCAAATGCTAGGAGGCACACCAGTTTTGCATCTGTATGGGTATATCCTGTTGTTGATGA
Organism: uncultured Alphaproteobacteria bacterium; assembly: GCA_944390775.1. Taxonomy (GTDB): domain Bacteria; phylum Pseudomonadota; class Alphaproteobacteria; order UBA3830; family UBA3830; genus CALXQQ01. The sequence goes on along the minus strand of CALXQQ010000030.1, from coordinate 50,812 downwards.
AAAAATACAGGTAGACATACAAGATAGTGATTTGCGCATTGATACTTATCGTGCTTCTGGTGCTGGTGGTCAGCATGTTAACAAGACAGACAGTGCAGTAAGAATTACGCACATTCCGACAGGCATAGTGGTACAATCTCAGACGGATCGTTCACAGCATCGTAACAAGAGTATTGCTTTTGAGATGTTACGTTCTCGTCTCTATGAATTGGAATTGCGAAAGAGAGACGAGCAAAATCAGCAAAAAGATAAAGCCGATATTGGCTGGGGGAATCAGATTCGTTCCTATGTATTGCAGCCCTATCAAATGGTGAAGGATTTAAGGACAGGATGCGAGCAAGGCAATGCTGGGGCTGTGTTGGATGGAGAAATAGATCAGTTTTTGCAAGCAGCAATCAGTGGTCTGGATTAATGGTATTTGATATTTTTCTGATTATCTAATCGTTGATCTTGAGATTGAACAGTGTCTTTTTTTGTTGTATATTGAAAGCTCATTGCGGGTGTAGCTCAATGGTAGAGCATAAGCTTCCCAAGCTTGTGACGAGGGTTCGATTCCCTTCACCCGCTCCATCGGAGGTTACTATGGAAGCGAGCCATCGCTTTTGGCCAGCGGGAGTAAAAGGTGTTCTTGCGTTGGCGATGTTATTAGTCTGTTTTTTTGGTTATGAACTAGGCAATCGCAATTTTGCAGATCCGGATGAAGGACGCTATGTTGAAATTCCTCGCGAGATGGTGTTATCCGGAGATTTTGTTACTCCGCGTTTGAATGACCTACAATATCTTGAAAAACCGCCACTTTTTTATTGGTTACAGTCGTTAAATATCAAATTATTTGGTATAGATGAGGTGTCCATGAGGCTCTGGGTTGTGTTTTTTGCGATACTGGGATGTCTTATGGTGTTTGTGGTAGGTCGTCGGCGATTTTCAGACTCTGTCGGATTATTATCGGCAGTTTTGTTAAGCACTAATCTGTTGTACTACAGTCATAGTCGATTGATTATCCTCGACATGGTGCTAGCGGTGTGTATGAGTGGAACCTTATGGTGTTTTTATGAATCATTTGTAAAGCCATCCAAGCATCATTCTAAACTACTGATATGTTTAATGTATGTATTTGCGGCTTTGGCTTGTTTGGTTAAGGGGCTGATAGGAGTGATTCTACCTGGTATGGTTATATTTCTCTGGATTTGTTTTACACGAAATTGGAGAAAGATTCCAGACATGCTTTATCCTCCTGCTATTGCACTATTTTTACTGATATTTTTGCCGTGGCATATATTGATGGCATATCGTCATGAGGATTTTTTCCATAAATATTTTGTTGTGGAGCATTTTTTGCGTTATACCACGACGATACATTGCCGATATCAGCCGTTTTGGTTTTTTGTGCCTATTGTGTTGGTTGGTTTATTTCCCTATACAGGATTTGTATTGATGGGGTTGATGAAGGCCTTTCGTCAAGCAATTAAAAGAGATTCGAATGCCATATTTTTGCTTTGTTGGGTGTGTGGAATTTTCATTTTCTTTTCGTTTGCTCAATCAAAATTGATTCCCTATATCGTTCCGATTTTTCCGCCATTGGCATTGATTACAGCTTATTATATGGTGAGTGCGTCTGAGTCAGAATTCAAAGTATCTGTTTTAATTACCATAGTGTTTTTTATAGTGCTTGTTGTCGGGTATTATTTCGCACATCATAAAATCAACGACGTTCTCAAAAATCCTGATGCTGTTTTATTAATGCAGATTTTTGGCGTTCTGGTAGCCGCGTCAGCGGCAGTACTATTAGTTGCGGTTTTTGTTCCTCGTAAACGTTGGGCGATGTTGTTGGTTTTCTTTTTTATGACATGTAATATGATGTGGATTTTTAATAATGCTGCAGCGATTTATCAAGAGATAAAAAAGCCTTCGACGAAAAAGATGGCAGACTTTATAAGTTTGAACAGTTCTCCAGATGACATAGTGTGTTGTTATCGGCGTTACTATCAAGATTTTCCTGTTTATTTGAATCGCACAGTACAAGTTGTTGATTATGTCGGAGAGTTAGAATATGGAGCATCTATCGATACACATAAGTCTATGTTAATGAATCAAGAGGAGTTATGGAAACTGTGGAGAACTACCAAAAAAAGGATTTTTTTGCTATCATCTCGTGAGCATTATAGAGAGATTTTTGCGCAGCATATGAGCGATCATAGACTGTTAGATTGTGATGAATATTTCGTTGTGATATCGAACAGATGAAATACGGATTGATATTATTCCAGGTTTTGATTAATACGGCAGCGCAGTTGTTACTGAAGCGAGGCGCGGAGCTTGTGAATTTTTCTCAGCCACCGTTTCAGATTTTATTATCACTATTATCGAATCTATACATTTGGGGTGGTGGATTTATTTTCGTGATATCATTTCTGTTATGGATTTATTTGTTAAATCAATTTGAATTAAGTTTTTTGTATCCATTTAATAATTTGACCTTTGTTTTGGCGGCCTTAGGTGGTTGGTTTTTTTTCAACGAAGATTTAAATTATTATAGAATTTTTGGAATAGGATTAATTTTTACAGGAGTATTGTTTGTTGCAAAAAGTTAAATCGTTTATACCGTTGTCACGCCCGAATATCAGTGAGAAAACAATCGATGCGGTGGCTGGTGTGTTGCGTTCTGGTTGGCTAGCTACAGGTCCTAAGACGCAAGAGTTCGAACAAAGTCTAAGTGAATACTTTGGAGGAAGAGCTGTTGCTACTTTAACATCAAATACTGTTGGATTGCAGACATCCCTCATGGCGATTGGGGTAGATCGTGGCGATGAGGTTATAACGACGCCACTGACATTTGCAGCGACAGCCAATACAGTTGCATCTATGGGGGCTCGTCCAGTCTTTGTAGATGTTGGAGACGATTTCAACATAGATATCTCTAAGATAGAAGCAGTAATTACAGACAAAACTAAAGCAATTATGCCTGTGCATTATGCCGGAGTGCCTGTTGATTTGGATGGGCTATACGATTTAGCTCAAAAGTACAATTTGCGTGTTATTGAAGATGCTGCGCATGCAATGGGAAGTACATACAAAGGGAAAAGAATAGGCTCGATGGGCGACATACAAGTTTTCAGTTTTCATCCAATCAAGAATATGACGACTGGAGAAGGCGGTTGTGTTGTGATGAATGTCGACAAAGCTGATGAGTTATATCGTGTACATTTGCAGCGTTTTCATGGAATTGATCGATCCATATGGGCACGTTTTTCCAGCAGTGCAAATTGTCATTATGATGTGGTATTTCCAGGATCAAAGAGCAATATGTCGGATATTCAAGCTGTGATAGGCTTGCATCAGTTGGAAGAACTGGAGGATATGAATGAAAAGCGTCGTGTTCTTATTGAAAACTATCGTAAAGAATTATCGTGCTTAGAAGAACATATTATTCTTCCGCCTATTCCTTCTTATGAATTTGTGCACTCAGGACATTTATTTTCCATTTGTGTGAGACAGCCGGAAAAGCGTGATGCTCTTATGCAATTTTTGAGAGAGAAGCAAATTGGATCCACGCCTTATTACATTCCTCTGCATTTATTTAGTTATTATCAAAAGACTTTTGGATATAAGCGAGGAGATTTCCCGAAAGCAGAGTTTATTGGCGATAGGGTAGTGTGCATACCTCTCTATCCAACCTTAACAGAATCGGAGCAAGGTTATGTTATTGACAATATAAAGGATTTTTTTAATGCAAAGTACATGTAGCACTAATGATATTAGGTTAAAATCTCCGCAAGTATCGATAGTGATTCCTATTTTTAATGAGGAAGACAATATTGATAATCTTTGCTCTCGTCTTCTTGATACGATGGATAAAACAAAGCGAACTTACGAGGTAGTATTTGTTGATGATGGCAGTGCTGATAAGAGTCATGATCTATTGTGTAGTTGGTTTGAAAAACGTTCGGATGTGATTCGTGTTATTACCTTCAACAGTAACTATGGACAATATGTTGCTATTTTGGCTGGTTTTGAGCATGTGCGCGGAGATGTAATCGTAACTTTAGATGCTGATATGCAGAATTTACCGGAAGAGATTCCAATGTTGCTGGATAAAATTGATGAAGGCTATGATCTAGTAGCGGGGTACAGGCGCAAGCGTCATGATAATATGTTTCGTACCTATGCATCTCGCATTGTGAATTTTGTTCGCGCAAGAGCTACGGGCATTCAAACACGAGATCATGGATGTATGCTTAGGGCGTATCGTCGTTTTATTGTAGATGAGGTGGTTAAAACGAGAGAAACGTCTACCTTTATCACGGCATTAGCGCAGAAATTTGCTGGCAATCCGATTGATGTGCCAGTAACACACGTGGAACGATTAGCGGGGACATCCAAATATAATTTATACAAATTGATTCGTATTACATTCGATTTATTAACGGGGTTTTCTTTGGCGCCATTGCAGATATTTACCTTTACAGGGATGGCGATCACGTCTGCTAGTGTAATATATTTTTTTGTAGAAGTATTTAAGAAATTATGTGGGCATCACTATCAAACATATGGTTTACATTTTGCTTTTGTATTCATGCTGCTTAGTTTACTAATTTTAGGTGTTGGTTTGCTGGGCGAATATATAGGCCGCGCTTATTTTGCGGTTTGTGGTCATCCACGCTTTATAATTCGTGAAATTTTAGAAAGGAAAAACGAAAAATGAATATACTTGTCATAGGAGGGGGTGGTTTTATTGGAAGTCACCTGTCAGAAGAGATACTAAATAGACATTCTGATTGGTATTTGACCTCGATAGACATAGACTCTCAAAAAGTTAGTCACTTATTAGGCAACAAGAATTTTAATTTTGTATCTTTAGATATTTTGAAAGAATCTGTAGAAGAACATGTCAAGCGATGTGATGTTGTTCTTCCGCTAGCAGCTATTGCAAATCCTGCGACCTATGTAACAGATCCATTGAGAGTATTTGAGTTAGATTTTGAAGCAAACTTGCGAATAGTTAAACTAGCTGTTAAGCATAACAAGCGATTGATTTTTCCATCTACATCAGAGGTATACGGTATGTGTACAGATGTGGATGGTTTTGATGAAGAGGCGTCTAATTGTGTTACAGGGCCGATTTGCAAACAGCGTTGGATTTACTCTACGTCTAAGCAATTGTTGGATAGGGTGATATATGCTTATGGTGATCGTTTAAATTATACCTTATTTCGACCATTTAACTGGATAGGGCCTCGACTTGATAATATAGAATCGGCAGGACATTCTCGTGTTGTTACCAAATTTTTAAGTGATATTTTGCGCGGCAGAAATCTTGTCTTGGTTAATGGTGGTCAGCAGCAACGTTGTTTTACCTACATATCCGATGGTATTGATGCTTTGATAAAAATTTTAGAGAACGAAAATAAGTGTGCGGAACGTAAAATCTTCAACATAGGTAATCCGAATAATGAGCTAAGTATAAGAAGTTTAGCAGAAAAGATCTTGTATATGGCGAGAAATTATCGTAGTTTGCAGAAGCATCTTGATGGAGTATCCATTGTTGAGATGGATTCTGCGGATTACTATGGTGGTTCGTATCAAGATGTAACGAGGCGAATACCCTCGATTAGAAGGGCTAAGGAGTGTTTAGGATGGGAGCCAATTGTCGGAATTGATGATTTATTACAGCGGACGATGGATTTTTATTTTAAATGGTAGTCTTTTGTTAAAGAAACAAATGTTATAAAGTAATATAGGTTTTGTGTTATGCGGATGTGGTGAAACTGGTAGACACGCAAGATTTAGGTTCTTGTGGCGAGAGCCGTGGGGGTTCAAGTCCCTTCATCCGCACCATACAGTTGGAGATAAGTTGTGGAGATTTTAAGTAGAACAAGCGATGGGCTGAAGAGGGCCTATGTAGTGTTTTTATCACAAAAAGAATTAGATGGTGCTGAGCAGATACAATTACAGCAAATAGCGAAGCGTGCAAAGTTGCATGGATTTCGTCCGGGCAAAGTTCCATTGAACATAATAAAGAAGATGTATGGAGCTAGTGTAGTTGCTGAGAGCAAGAAGAAAGCGATAGATGATACGGTCATTGCGATATTTAAGGAGGAGCAACTGAATCCGTTTCTTGGTTACAAGTATGACATACTGAAAGAAGACGAAAAGGGTATTGAATTCGAGGTGAAGTTTGAATTGAAACCTGAAGTCGAGCTAAAGGATATGTCTTCTATTGAGCTTACTAAGCTAGTTGTTCCTGTGACAGAAGAACCTATTAATAAGGTTTTGGAAAACATACGTCAACATACGCCTTATTGGTGTGACGATGTTGATGCGACAGAGGTAAAAAATTCTGGAAAGATTGTAGTTGATCTTAGTATTATAAATGGTCCTAAGAAACTCAAGAAGTACACTGGCGAAGTCGAAATAGAGATGGAGAGTCCTCATATTTTAGATGTGTTCCGCGAGAATTTAGTTGGAGCGAAAATTGGGGAAGTACGTCAATTTAGCGTGAAGTATCCTGATAGTTTCGGCGATAAGACTTTGGCGGGTAAGAACATAACCTATTCTGCTAATGTGAAGAAGATCTTGAAGAGCTACATTGCGGATTTGGATGATGATTTTGCGAAAAAGTGTGGATACGACAATTTAGAAAAAATGAAAGAGTGGGCTCGCGATTATTTATCTGCTTCGTATGATAAAACTTCGAGGGATATCTTAAAAAGAGATCTGATGGAGAAGATTGCGCAGATGTACGATTTCCCTGTTCCTGATAGCATGGTGAATTTAGAGCAGAAGAACATTCGTATGCAGCTTGAAAGTGAAGCGAAGAGGCTAGGAAAAGAGTTCAATTCTAAGGTTGAAGAGGGGTGTACTAAACTTGCTGTGGAGAAAATCAGAGTGACTTCTGTGCTTATGCGGTTAGCGAAAGAGTACAACGTTGAAGCAACAAATCAGGAAATTGATCTTGCTCTACGCAATGTTGCATCTATGTATCCTGGTAGGGAAAAAGCTGTCATAGACACATATGTTAATAAGCCGGAAATGCTTCATGTCTTGGTAGCGAGCATCAAGGAGAATAAGGTTATTGATATTTTACTAGAGAAGGTAAAGATCAAGGAGAAAGAAGTTTCTTTTGAAGAGTTGAAAGCTCGTGATGAAGAAACTTTTGATTTTTTCCAGGATGAAGGAGACAAGGCAGGTGAGGATAAATCTCAGGAGCCTAAGAAAGCGACCAAAAAAGCAGCATCTGAATCCAAGACCAAGCAATCATCCAAAAAGAAGGCGGTAGAGGCTTCTTCTGCAGATGCGACTGAAGAAGAGAAACCTGCGCCTAAAAAGAGGGCTGCGTCAACGAAGAAGAGTTCTACTAAAAAGAAAGCGGATGTTGCTGAAGGAGAATAGCTAATGAATGCGGTTGAAGATATGTTAGTTCCGATGGTCATAGAGCAGACGGGGAGGGGAGAGCGTTCCTATGATATATATTCTCGTCTGCTGAAAGAGCGCATTGTTTTTTTAACTGGCGAAGTGAATGACGCTTCGGCCAGTTTGGTTTGTGCGCAGTTACTATTTTTGGAATCTGAAGATCCGAAGAAAGACATATCGTTCTATATTAATTCTCCTGGAGGTGTGGTCACATCGGGTTTATCGATTTATGATACGATGCAATATATTCGTCCGGAGGTGACTACTCTTTGCATGGGGCAAGCGGCATCGATGGGTTCGTTATTACTTGCTGCGGGGGCACCTGGAAAGCGTTTTTCGTTGCCGAATTCTCGCATTATGATTCACCAGCCATCTGGAGGATTTAGGGGACAAGCTACAGACATTGAAATTCATGCTAGAGAGATACTTAGCTTGCGTGATCGACTCAATAGAATTTATGAGAAGCATACAGGTCAGTCTTTATCTGCTATAGAAGCAGCCATGGAGCGTGACAATTTTATGCCGCCAGAAGATGCTATGAAGTTTGGTTTGATAGATAATATTATTGAGAGACGAGATAGTTAGTTCGTGATAAAGCTTGGTGTTGTTTTTGGCGGGCGTTCTACAGAGCATGAAATCTCTATATTGTCAGCAGAGAGTGTGGTGCGCAATTTAGATGAGTCTCGCTATAGATTGTTACCGATTTTCATTGATAAGGATGGTCTTTTTCATATTGGATTTGATGCCATTGCTCGACATTCTCGGAATGTTGCAGATACGATGCTAAACGCATGCGTGCGTGCTGATGGTGGATCCTTGCAAGAGTGTGATGTTTTCCCCGACTCTATTTCGGATAGGCTGGGTGATTTCGTAGATATCGTTTTCCCTATTGTTCATGGATACGGCGGAGAAGATGGTGCTTTGCAGGGATTACTTCGTAGTTTTAACATTCCTTTTGTTGGGGCGGACATAACCGGTTCATCTGTATGCATGGACAAAGCGGTGCAAAAACAGCTGTTAAAATCATCAGACATTCCTCAGGCGCGTTTTATGATATTTCATCGTGGTGATGAGGTATCGTATGATACGGTTACTGCTTGTGTGGGGACTAGTGCTATATTTGTGAAACCTGCTAATGGCGGTTCATCAGTTGGGATTACTCTGGCTAAATCTGCTGATGAGTTTTCTGATGCTGTTGCTACTGCGCTTAATTATGATGATAAGCTTGTATTTGAAGAATATATTCCATGTCGGGAAATAGAATGCGGTTTATTAGCGGATTCTGAAATTTCCGTATGTGGGGAGATTATTGTGCGTAAGCAATTCTATGATTATGATGCAAAGTATGTAGAACCAGATGCTTCTGAGCTTAGTATTCCTGCGGATATTCCTGTGGAGATTTCCGAGAAAATACGACAGTATGCTTTAAAAGCGTGTCGTTTAATAGGCTGTGATGGTATGGCTCGTGTAGATTTTCTTCTTAGAGCGGATGGGCAAGTTTTTCTCAATGAAATCAATACGATTCCTGGATTTACCAGTATCAGCATGTATGCCAAAGTTTGGAATCAAAGTGGCATTGGGTTCAGCGATTTAATTGATCGCTTAGTGGATTTTGCTTTCGAGCGCTATCAGCGACACAATCGCTTAAAACATTCTTATACTAGATAAGAGTGTAAGGCGGTTTGTGTATACCATTAGGTGAAAGTGTGAAAATTTCGTGGCCTGTATCCGTTACAGCTAGAGTATGTTCAAATTGGGCTGACAGTGATTTATCTGCTGTTACAGCTGTCCAGCCATCATTTAGTAATTTTGTTTTATAGCTGCCAACATTGATCATTGGTTCTATAGTGAATACATATCCAGGTTTTAGTTCGATGCCTGTACCTGCTCTTCCGAAATGCAAAACATGAGGATCATCATGGAAAACGCGTCCTATACCATGTCCGCAATAATCTCGTACGACAGAAAATCCGTGTGACTCAACATATTGTTGAATCGTTGCACCTATGTCTCCGAGATGAATACCAGGTCGCACTATCTCTATTGCTTGCATCATTGCTTCATAAGTCACATCTATCAATTTTGATGCTTCTGCGGAAATTTTTCCCACCGTATACATGCGACTCGTATCTCCGTACCATCCATCTAAAATGACAGTAACATCAATGTTTAAAATATCTCCGTTTTTCAGTTTTCGCTTCGAAGGAATTCCATGGCAAATTACTTCATTTATTGATATACACGTAGATTTAGGATACCCATGATAACCTAAAGGAGCAGGAATAGCACCATTGCGACAAATTTCTTCGTGGCATAGTACATCGAGTTCTTCGGTGGTAATGCCAGGTTTAATAAAAGGAGTAATGTAGTCTAAAATATGTGCTGCGAGTTCTCCTGCTTTGCGAAGACCTTTAAAATCTGCCTTAGAATAGACTTTGCATTCCATAGTTGTCCTCCTATTACATTAAAGCGATATTCGCTTTTCAAAAACCTTTATCAGTCCAAATAAATAGTATTTTTTTATGGTTTTCCATTCGTGAATTTTCATAACAGGAATTCCCATAAAATTGTAAAAAACCTTACGAAGGATATACCACTTTTCTCCACAATCGTACAAGTGATGCTTTTGCGCAAATTCTAAAAAATCTTCACGAGCAGCAAGTAGATCTTGTTGTTTTCTATCGGTCATTTGTCTTGTAATAGATTGGGTGTTGACTCGATAGTAGTAGGTGGGTCCAGGTACAGTTGCAACCGTTTGCATGTGATATAGCGCTCTTATTGTAAATCCTATATCTTCGAAATAGACTCCTTCTTTGAAATTCAAATTTAGCTGCTGTAATTTTTCTCGCAGATATATTTTGTTGTAAACATAACATTTACGAGGGATTTCTAATTTTTTAAATTTTTCTGCTGCATTTGTATAGATTGCTTCTTCTTTGATTTTCAGTTTGGTTTTTAGCTTGCCTCCGGAGTAGGCGCGTAAGATACTGCAGCATGCTATATCCGCACCATGTTTTTCTGCGGCGTTGTATAATCGTCCGAAGTAATCGACATCAATCCAATCGTCGCTGTCGACAAATCCTATATATTTTCCTGAGGCGATCCTCATACCTGCGTTGCGCGCTGCGCTTACCCCTAAATTCGGCTGATCGATTATTTTGATTCGTGCATCTTTTTTCGCATATTGATTGAGTATATCTACAGAACTATCTGTTGATCCATCATTTATGCAGATAATTTCTAATTCTTTCAGTGTTTGATTTATCAGACTGTCTAAGCATTTTTCGAGAAACTTTTCTACATTATAAACAGGAACTATAACAGATATCTTCATGTAACAAACCCAATTCAATGTCATTCTACTAGATCGAATTAATTTCTCCAAGCTAGCATATATGCGATCAAATAGTACGCAATGATAATTTCATACGCAAAATTAATATAAAAATAACTTTTATACAATAGCATAGCTTGGTGTTGTATAACAGGTGTGTTATGGAAAATGCAATTGTGAAAAAAATAGTTACTACTCTAAAAAGTGCGTTGTTGGTTTGGATTTGCGTAATGATTCCGCTGGCGATAGCGACATGGCTTATGAGTTCATCTACTAAAACTGATGCAGTTAAGTGTCTTGATAGTTTTACAGAGTCAGAGTGTAATTTTTTGGCCAATACTTTAAGTTTGCAATTTGAAAACACACAGAAGGAGTTACAAAGAACAGTTGCGCGTTTGCGTTTGGCAGAATTTCAAAATGTAAAGGAGATAAAAAAGACATTAGCTCGCTATGTAGAGAAAGATAAAAATCTGATATCAATCAATGTCTATAATGAAGATGGTTCTTTTTGTGTTGGTTCTGGTTCTACTGCTTTATCGAATTTGGAAAATGCAGCAGAATACGGTAAGCAGGAAAATAAAATTTCATGTCTTTTCCAAGAACAAGAGGATGGTTCTGTTGCTGTTAGATATATTTTTATGCGCAAAATGTTCTTTAAGCAGAAGGAGGCGAAGAAATATATATTTTCTGTTACCTATTCGTGGAAATTCTATGAAAAGTATTTGCAGCAATTGCAGGAAGGTTCATTCCCTCGTATGTTCTACATTATATCTCCGCAGTGTAAGCGTTATGTGTCTTTGAACTCGCTACCGAAGCAGCATGAGAGTAATAGGAATGTCATGGCTTTGGGAATGCATTTAGTTGAGAAAAATGCAAGTATTCAGTCGGGAATATCAACAGTAAATATAGAAGATTTTGAATTTAGAGTAGTAAAGCACGAGATTAAGTTCCCTTCATTGATGCAAGGAGAGAGGTTATCTATTGTTATTGCTACTGACGAGCGGGCTGTATCTGCGGTGAACTATATCAACAATACTGCGAGCAGCTTTATTGGGTATTTAGCGTTTATTTTTGTAATAATAAGTTGTTTTGTTGCGACATTTTACAGCAGCATCAAGGAGCAGCTAGAAGTAGCAGATTCGATTTCTGCATCCACTCCGTTGGCAATTGTTATTTATCGAGTTTCAGACGGAAAAATAATGCGCATCAATTTGTCTGCCCTAACTTTATTGAGGTTGGAGCGTGATAAGCAAGATGGCATGGATATGTGGCAGATTTTTTCTTCAGAAAAAGATCGCGATTACTTAACTGAAGCTATTGGAGCGAATATAAATGTATTTAATTATGAGGTGTTGATACAAAATTTTGCTGGAGGCACGTTCTGGGCTATTTGTTCAGCAAGCCCAGTTAACATAAATGGTGAAAGATATGTAGTAGTTGCGATTTTGGATATTAATCGTCGTAAAGAAATAGAGAAGAAGTTGGCCAACAACGCTGAATTACTTGAGCAGCAAGTAGCGGCTCGCACAGCTGATCTTGAAGAAAAGACCAAGGAGCTTGAAGAGTCAAATTCTTTGCTTGAGGGAGCAAAAATGGCTGCTGATGCAGCGAACAATGCGAAGAGTAACTTCTTAACGAACATGAGTAACGAGTTAAAAACACCGATTAATGCGATAATTGGGTATAGTGAGATTTTGCAGGAAGAAGCTTTAGATCGCAAAGATACGGTATCTGCGGATGATTTACGCAAGATTATTGGATCTGCTAAGCACTTATTATCTTTGGTTGATGAGATTTTGGATCTATCTAATATTGAGGCGGGCAAAACGCAGCTTTACTTTGAGACGGTTAGTATTAGTACTATTATCAAAGACATAGAAGGTTTAACTATGCCTCTTGTTGCGAACAACAACAACTCATTTTTCATTGAATGTGCCAAAGATATTGGCGAGATGTATACGGATACTACCAAGTTGCGGCAATGTCTGCTGAATTTATTGGGAAATGCAGCGAAGTTTACGGAGTTTGGAAAAATCACTTTACGGGTGACAGCTGTTGTGCGTGATGGTGCAGATCATATTGAATTTGCGGTTATAGACAATGGTGTTGGTATTGATCCGGACAAGGTTGCGACCATTTTTGAATCTTTCCAAAATAATCATGTGAAAGGTGCGGGTGCAGGATTAGGTCTTTCTATTACGAAAAAGTATGTGGAGTATATGGGAGGATCTGTTGCGGTTGAAAGTGAGCTTGGGGTTGGATCCAAATTCATACTGCGTATTCCGAGAACATGTCATGCTACGGGCGAGGGTGCGATAGAAATGAATAAGATGGATGAAATATTGGATGAAGCTGATCTTGCAGACAGTGGAGGCGAAGAAGCTAACACATTTGCTCGTAAATCTGATACATTTTCGGCAGAATCTGATGAAAAACCAGGGGAATAAAATTGACAGAAGAACCGCTCTTCGATAGAATACTTCAACTTGGAGAAAGGAAGAATTATGGCTAGAGTGTGTCCCCTGACTGGAAAAGGGGTGCTGGGTGGCAATAAGGTCAGTCACGCCAACAATAAGACGCATCGTAGGTTTTTGCCGAATTTGCAGAGTGTATCATTTTTGAGTGATTTATTAGGCATAAGGGTTCGTGCAAGGATGTCTGTGCATGCTATTCGTTCTGTTGAGAAGAGTGGCGGGATTGATGCTTATTTGTTGAGCACGAAAGACGAATTGTTATCAACAAAATTTTATCGGATGAAGAAGATACTGCAAAGTAAGATAGCTGGCTAGTTGCGCTAAGTTCAGTAGATCGAGCGCAAAGAGCTATGCTCGAGCTGGGTTGTGTGTAGTTGCTGTACTCAGGAGAGGAATATGGCAAGTTTGTATTTTTTCTACTCAGCGATGAACGCCGGCAAGACTACTTCTTTATTACAGACGGACTATAACTATCACGAATGTGGTATGGATACGGTCATATTTGTGCCGGAGGTATATAGCCGTGGAGACGCCTGTGGTGTTGTTGAGTCTCGCATTGGATTGAATAAGGAAGCGATTACGTTTGATAAGCGTTTTGATTTTTTCGATTACGTGCGCGGTTTAAAAAACATAGCGTGTGTCTTGGTTGATGAAGCGCAATTTCTTACATCTGTGCAAGTTGATCAATTAGGGGATATTGTTGATCGGTTAGATATTCCTGTTTTGACATATGGATTACGTTCAGATTTCAAGGGCGATGCTTTTGAAGGGAGCATGAGGCTGCTAACGATTGCCGATGTTCTTACGGAGCTGAAGACGATTTGTCACTGTGGACGCAAAGCTACTATGAATATGCGTCTTGATGGGCATGGACATAAAATTGTTGAGGGTAATCAAGTTGAGATTGCGAAAGATCGGTATATTTCTGTGTGTCGTCGACATTTTAAAGATCCTGTGAGTACTAAATGCTGATATGATCTACCGTTTATTGATATTTGCATTATGTATTACTTGCAATCTTTGGGGCATAGGCTATGCCACCTTGAAATCGTCAGAAATTAACATGAGAGTTGGACCGGGCAGGGAATATCCTATTATTTGGGTCTTAACTCGAGTTGGATTGCCAGTTGAAGTGTTGGCAGAATTTGGTCAATGGCGCAAAGTGCGCTTACCGGACAATACTGAGGGCTGGATACATCAAAACATGGTTTCGCACAAGAATAATGCTTTGGTTGCTTCAGAGAATGTGATTTTGTACAGTTCTGCTTCGAATGCGCATCCTATTGCTCGTTTAGAGAAAGGTGTGATTGTACATTGTATCAAGCAAGAGGAAGATTGGGTAAAAATAGAGGTCAACAAAATCAAGGGTTGGGTGAAAAAAAACGAATTGTGGGGTGTGCAAGATTAGGTTTTGGCGGTTGTCATGTAATATTTTTGTATTACCTCTATCTTGATTAACCATTTTACTCTTTGTTTTTAAACATAGGGTTGGTATGATTCGATATCTTCAAAGGGTGGAATATGAAGAAGTTTTTAGTTCTTATATCATGTCTTGTTATTCTTACAAATGATTTGCATGCGAAAAAAGCGAAGAGGCGTGTAGCGCAGAAAGCGAATGTTGTTGAAAATGTTTCCAAGGTAGCAGATGCTCCCTATGCAGTTCTGATCGATTGTGCAACAGGAGAAGTTCTTATCAACAATAATGCTGATGAAAGATCTCCTCCTTCATCGATGACGAAATTGATGACGCTATATTTATTATTTGAAGAGTTAGCCAAGGGTAGTGTTAAACTAACAGATGAATTTTTTGTGAGTGAATTGGCTCAATCTCAGGAAGGATCCAGGAGTTTTTTTCGTGAAGGCACCAAGGCTAAGGTTGAAGATCTTGTTCGCAGCATAATAGTGCATTCTGGTAATGATGCTTGTGTTATAGTTGCTGAGGGGTTATGTGGAGATGTTTCTGTATTTGTGGATCAAATGAACGCCAAAGCGCAAGAGTTTGGTTTACATAATTCTCATTTTGCTAATCCCATGGGATTACCTCTTGATGAACATTATTCAAGTGTGCATGATTTAGCAGAAATTGCTCGACGACTTATTATAGACTTTCCTCAGTTTTATCATTATTTTTCGGAAAAGACCTTTACCATTAACGGTATTACGCAACATAGTCGCAATACTTTGCTAGGGAATTCTCTAGGTGTAGACGGGTTAAAAACAGGAATGACGAAAAGTGGCGGCTATGGATTGGTTGCTTCTGCGGCGCATGGAAACGTTCGATTGATTGCTGTTGTCAACGGATGCACCAACAATCGTAGTCGGGCTCAGCATGCCAATCGTCTATTAGCGTCAGGATTTCAAGAATTTACCACTGTAAAAGTAGCGGAAGCGGGAAAACCCATTGCTGATGTAAAAGTGAATAGGGGGCGCAGTGGTGTAGTACGTGTATGTACGCACAAAGACATTTCTGCGACATTGAGAAAGAAGTATAAAGATAGTGTTAAGGTTGTGATATCTGTTGATGAACCCGTGGAAGCACCGATATTGATTGGCGCGAGACTTGGTTCTCTTACTTACAGTTATGGTGATGTTGTGTCGGAGAAGCACGATTTATTTGCCTGTGAATCTGTGGAGCGGTTAGGCATCGTAGAGCATGTTATTGCAGAGATAAAGCGTATAATTTTTGGTAATGAAGCCAGCTCATCTGCTACTGAAGTAAAGGGTAATAAGGATCCGGTACATTAAGGTGTATGATTGATGCGAGGTAAATTTCTTACGTTTGAAGGTGCGGACGGTGTTGGTAAATCCACGCAGATTCAAATGTTGGCAGATTATCTGAAAAGTCTCAATATTAAAACTAAGATTACGCGAGAACCTGGCGGAGATGTTGTTGGAGAAAAGATTCGCGCGCTTTTGAAGTCTTGTGCATCTTTAGATGGGATATGTGAGCTATTATTATTATTTGCGGCGCGTAGGAGTCACTATGTTGACCTGATAGAGCCTTTATTGCGCGAAGGATATTGGGTGATTAGTGATCGTTTTTATGATTCTTCACTAGTGTATCAAGGTCTGTTAAAAAATGTTTCTATAGAGACTATTATGCAGTTAAAGCAGATTACTATTGGGGATTTTGAGCCGGATCTTACGTTTGTGCTTGATCTTGACATTTCGTCCAGTACTCAACGCATAGCGAATAGAAGTTTGCAGTTTGACGCCTATGACGAATATGATAGGATGGATGCAGAGGAGCAGCGAGTGATAAGGGAAGGTTTTAGACGTTTGGTCGATATTTTTTCGTGGCGTATGGTTTTGATTAATGCTGCAGGATCTCGAGAGAAAGTATTGTCCAGGATTGTGTCGAAATTATCTCGTTTATCAGAGTGAAGAATATCATCTTGTTAGTAGAAATAGGAGAATGATTTTGAGCGATAGTATGTGGATCTATGGTCGAAGAGCGGTTGAAGCTGTGCTATCCAATCCACGTCGCAAGATTTTGCGTTTTTTATTGAGTGAGGGAACATGTTTAGATATTCCTTCCTCGATAAAGTATGAAGTTGTAGGAAAGGAAGCGTTTGCGGAATTATTTGGTCGACATGCTGTGCATCAAGGATGCGCTGTGTTAGTGAACAATTTGCCTGATTGGGATTTGGATAGTTTTCTGAGAAAATCAGACGACGATCGTCCTTTTGTTATATTGGATCAGGTTCAGGATGTTCAAAATATTGGGAGCATTATTCGAGCATCGGCTGTTTTTGATATACAAGCTATTATTATGACGAAAAAGAACTCGCCTTCATTGACTGCGGCTTTAGCAAAAGCTGCGTCTGGAGCGTTGGAATTTGTTCCGATTATTCGCGTTGGAAATCTTGTCCAAGCTATTAACACATTGCAGAAGCAAGGTTTTTGGATCGTTGGATTGGATGAGAGAGGCACACAATCGCTGCATGAATTACCTCTGAAATCGGGAAAATTTGCATGTATCATTGGCAGTGAAGGAAAAGGAATGAGGCGGTTAACTAGAGAGCATTGTGATTTTTTAGCTCGTATTCCTTGCAATGAAAAATTTTCCACTTTAAATGCGGCTCAAGCAGCAACTTTAGCACTTTATGAAATTTTTAAGCAAAGGGTAGCGCTATGACTTATCTATATCCGTTATTGGCTTATTTGATTGGATCGATACCATTTGGAGTGATTTTCACGCGTTTGTGGGGAAAAGGCAATCTTCAAAAAATGGGGTCAGGCAATATTGGCGCGACGAATGTTGTTCGAACTCAAGGGAAAACTTTGGGAGCATTGACGTTTTTATGCGATTTTATCAAAGGCGTATTACCTTGTTATTTTTTGCAAACGGGCGATCGTGTTTTAGATTCCATTATATACGTGATGCCTCTTTTGGGGCATGTATTTCCTATATGGTTAAAGTTTAAAGGAGGAAAAGGCGTCTCGACCTATTTTGGAATTTTGCTAGTGGTTGGAGCGAGTGTTTTTCGTTCAGATGAGGTAGTCATGCAGGATGTTCATTGTCCTATGCTTTTTGCAACGTTTCTTGCGACACTTTTCATTTGGTTTACGACATTCATGGTAACGAAAATATCTGCTGTTGCGAGTATCACTAGCTGTTTATGTAGTGTCATAATTTTTTACTATGTTTGTGATTCTTGGAATTTAGATTTTGTTAGTGAATTATATGCTCTAATTATCTCGGTGGCGGTTATAGTAATCAGGCATCACACCAATGTGAAACAGTTATTGCGCTAGTATCTGATGGAATTCAACCTTCACCGCAAGAGGAGGAGGTTATCATGTTATCAAAGGAGGAAAAACTAGCGTGGCTTAGGTTAAGTCGCTGTGAATTTGTAGGGACCTGCAAGTTTTGGGATCTAATTTCAGCGTATGGATCTGCGACTAACGCTTTGCAATCACTAGAGAAATTTAAGCGTGGGCCTATTAAGCTTTGGGATGAAAATTCTCTACAGCAAGAAATAGAAGGTATGAAAAAAATAGGGGCTCGTTTTGTATTTGCAGAAGATGAGCTTTATCCTCCTTTGCTGCGAACGATTCCTGATGCTCCTCCGGTATTAGCATTTTTGGGAAATAAGGAAAAGGTTTTATCTTTATACAAGGATCGTATTGTTGCGATTGTTGGGGCGCGCAATGCGTCTGTTTCTGCGTTGAAATTTGCCGAGATATTAGCACAGCAGTTAGGAGAAAAAGGGGTTACCATTGTATCAGGTTTGGCTCGAGGCATAGATGCTGTTGCGCATAATGCTAGTTTGAAATATGGAACCATTGCGGTGACTGCGTGTGGTATCAATATTCCTTATCCGGCGGAGAACGAAAAGTTGTATCGAGCAATCAGCGAAGAAGGAGGGATTTTTGCAGAAATGTCGTTTAACACGAAGCCGCATCCGCAGTTATTTCCTCGTCGCAATCGTATAATTGCGGGAATTAGTGCTGGGACAGTGGTTGTCGAAGCTGCGGAGCAATCTGGATCATTGATCACTGCTCGCATGGCGTTAGAGTATGGGCGTGATGTATTTGCTGTGCCTGGTTCTCCATTAGATGCGCGTAGTATTGGGAGCAATCGTCTATTGAAAGAAGGGGCGATACTGGTACAAAGTGCTCAAGATGTGTTGGATCATCTTGAGAGCAGGGTATGCATTCAGCAATCGTTTGAAGAGTCGGATATTCCAGCTGCTATATCTTGTGAATCCATGAAAAATGTACAGAAGAAAGTGTTGAAATATCTAAGTGTTACTCCGGTTACTATTGACGAATTAATTTCTTTCGCTAAAGTATCTCCGAGAGAAGTGTTGGCTGCACTATTGGAATTAGAACTTACGAATAAAATAGTTCGGTTACATGGACAAAGGGTATGTTTGTCTGTTGAAGAGAAGGAGTGATGTAAGATGCATCTTGTTATTGTTGAGTCTCCCGCAAAAGCTAAAATCATAAACAAATATTTGGGCAAGGATTACAAAGTCATGGCGAGTTTTGGACACATTCGTGATCTGCTTGCTAAGGACGGCAGTGTTGACACCAACAATGATTTTGCGATGACCTGGGAACTTAGTGACAGAGGCAAGAAGTGCATAAAAGAGATCAAAGCGCAGCTTACTCAATGTGATGATCTATTACTTGCGACTGACCCTGATCGTGAAGGAGAAGCTATTTCATGGCACATAAAAGAAGTGTTGGAAGCAGATGGCAAGGTAAAAGTTCCGTTTCGGCGAATAGTATTTCATGAAATAACGAAGACGGCGATTAGCAATGCGATTAAGAATTCGCGCTCTATAGATTTAGCTTTAGTTGATGCTTATTTAGCTCGTCGAGCGCTTGACTATTTAGTTGGTTTTTCTCTTTCTCCCATATTGTGGAGGAAGCTACCTGGAAGCAAGTCTGCTGGGAGGGTGCAATCTGTTGCGTTACGGATAGTTGTGGATCGTGAGCAAGAGATAGAAAAGTTTAAAGAAGAAGAGTACTGGTCGTTAGATGCTGTTTTTCTTTCGAAAGATGGGACACCATTTGATGCAAAACTGATCAATTTTCAAGGGAAAAAACTTGAGAAGATGTCCATACAAAACGTGGAAATGGCAGAAAGCATGCGTGCGGCTCTTATTTCCAATAGGTTTAACGTAGGATCTATTGAGTCTAAGATTGTTAAACGCAATCCAGCCCCTCCGTTTATCACTTCGACATTACAGCAGGAAGCGAGTCGCAAGCTTGGTTTTAGTGCCAAAAAAACAATGATGATTGCTCAACAATTGTATGAAGGTGTTGAGATAGATGGTGAAACTCAAGCACTTATCACCTATATGAGAACGGATAGTGTGAATTTATCTGCAGATGCGTTGAAGGATATTCGTGATTTAATTGGTCGAGAATATGGCGAGAAATTTGTTCCTGCAAGTGCGCGTGTTTACAAAACAAAAGTGAAAAATGCGCAAGAAGCGCACGAAGCTATTCGTCCGATTAACATTAGTATTATGCCTGAGCAATTGCATGGGCGTATTAAGGTGAGTCGAGCAGCGAAAATATCGGAGAGTGATCTGATAAAGTTGTATGCACTAATTTGGCGAAGGGCTGTAGCATCTCAGATGGCATCTGCTGATATGAACAAGGTGCAGGTTGACATAGTAGATGATAACAACAATGTGTTTCGTGCAAATGGAAGTACCATTGTTTTCGAAGGTTTTTTGAAGTTATATGTTGAGGGCAGTGACTCTGCAGAAAAAGAAGATGACAATATATTACCTCAATTACACGAAGGCGAAGAAACATCTTTAAATAAGCTAGATGCTGTTAGGCATGTTACGATGCCTCCTCCTCGTTTTTCTGAAGCGAGCTTAGTGCGCAAATTAGAAGAATTAGGTATAGGTCGTCCATCTACGTACGCCACTATTTTACAAGTATTGCAGGATCGTGGTTATGTGCGTATGGAAAAAAAATACTTTGTTCCGGAATTGCGTGGACGCATGGTAACGGCGTTTTTAATGTTATTTTTCGGTAGTTTCTTGGAGTATGATTTTACAGCAGCATTAGAGCAGTCATTAGACGATGTTTCAAATGGTGCTAAATCCAAGCTGGATGTGTTGACAGATTTTTGGCAGCAATTTCATGGAGATATTGATCAGGTTCAAGGTGTATCCTTGGCTGAAGTTATAGATAAAATGAATCAGCTGTTGCATGACTTTTTATTTGGCGCAGATGGGAATGGTCAGCAAAAGTGTCCCCAATGTGCAGATGGAGAATTATCGTTAAAAATTGGCAGGTACGGTGCGTTTATCGGTTGTTCGCGCTATCCTGATTGTAAATATGTAAAGCAGTTAGGGGCATCATCTACTCCTGAGGTGGAGCTACAGGAAGTGTCGCCCTATCCCAAAGTTTTGGGAAATGATCCCGTAGATCAGAGAGAGATTTTATTGAAAAAGGGTCCATACGGATTATATTTAGAGAAGGCTGTAGAAGAGGCTGCTGATCCTGAAGAGGGTAAACGTAAAAAGAAAAAAGCATCAGTGAAATTGATACGTGCATCGTTACCCAAAATGGTTAATGAGTCGAGTATTGATATAGAATTAGCTTCCATATTGTTAAGATTGCCGACAGTGTTAGGTCAATATAACGGAGAAGATATAATGCTATACAATGGGCGTTTTGGTCCGTATTTAATGTATCGAGAGAAGCGGTATGCATTGCCCAAGGTAGAGCAAAGTTTGCGTTTAACTTTGAAAGAAGCTGTCGAATTAATTAAGTCAGCTAAATAGTAATGTGTTACAATGTGCGTGGTAAATTTAGAGTAGGGGAGTCGGAAAATGGCAGGATATTTCGCTGATTTTATTTATGATGAAGAAGTTGCTCAAGCAATAATAATGGAGGAGCAGAGACAGCAGTCTCAAATAGAATTGATTGCTTCAGAGAATTTTGTTTCGCAATCTGTTCTTGCTGCACTTGGAAGTGTCATGACAAATAAGTATGCGGAGGGGTATCCAGGGAGACGCTACTACAATGGTTGCGAATTTGTCGATAAGGTAGAGCAACTAGCAATTGATCGTATATGCAAATTGTTTGGTTGTAAGTTTGCTAATGTGCAGCCTCATTCTGGTGCTCAAGCTAATCTTTCCGTGTTGTATGCACTGACTCAGCCAGGAGATAAAATTCTAGGAATGGGGCTCGATATGGGCGGTCATTTAACTCATGGAGCAAAGCCGACAATTTCTGGAAAATGGTTCAATGCCATTGGATACGGATTGGACGCTAACGGATATATCGATTACGAACAGGTAGAAAGTCTAGCAAAAGAGCATCAGCCAAAATTGATCATTTGTGGTGCTTCGTCATATCCGCGAAAAATTGATTTTGCTCGCTTTAGGCGGATTGCAGATTCAGTCGGGGCTTATCTTCTCGCTGATGTAGCCCACTATGCAGGTTTAATTGTTGCAGGATTATATCCTTCGCCGGTTGGACATGCCCATGTTATTACATCCACTACTCATAAGACTTTGAGAGGGCCTCGTGGAGGAATTATTCTAACCGATGATGAACAGCTGGCTAAGAAAATCAATAGTGCGGTTTTCCCAGGTGTTCAAGGAGGACCGCAGATGCATACAATTGCGGCAAAAGCTGTTGCATTTGGAGAAGCGTTGGAGCCGGAATTTGCAGAATATGCACAGTCTGTCTTGAGCAATTCTCAGGCGATGGCAAATCGGTTTCTTGAATTAGGGCTTGATTTGTGCTCAGGCGGAACAGATTCTCATATGATGGTTGTAGATTTAAGTTCTACGGGTATATCCGGAGATATTGCAGCTAATGAGCTAGAACATGTCGGTATTACATGTAACAAAAATGCTATTCCGTTTGATAAACTTCCACCTTCTCGTACATCAGGTATAAGGTTGGGAACCGCCGCTATGACTACACGCGGATTCACTACCAAGGAATTTGAAATGGTCGCAGATTTGATAGTAGAAGTATTGCGCAGATATGGTCAAGATGATTATGAATCGGTAAAGACTCGAGTTAGAGCTGTTGTCGCGAAATTGTGCGCAGATTTTCCACTGCCGGATTGCTAAACTAGTGGTATCTCATGAAGCGCTATGACTTTTCCGAGTGTCGTTTTATCGCAGCTGCTTCCGAGCATGTCTCGCAGCTGCCTAATATGGCCTATCCGGAAGTGGCATTGGTCGGACGTTCTAATGTGGGGAAATCTTCTCTCCTGAACGCGTTGGTTAATTCTAAAAAAATGGCTCGTACTTCCAAAAAACCAGGCTGTACTCAGCAAATTAATGTGTTTAGCATAGATAACCGATTTTTGTTGGTAGATTTGCCCGGATATGGCTATGCCGCTGTTTCACAATTGACACGTCGAGTGTGGGATAATTTGGTCCTGTCTTATTTGCAGGACAGATCGCAGCTTCGCAGAGTTTTTTTGCTGATAGATGCTCGGCATGGCCCAATGAAAAATGATGTCGAATTGATGAAGATTCTGGATAGCTATGCTATCGTTTTTCAAATGGTGCTCACCAAAGCGGATAAAATAAAAAATCCAGCACAAGCAGTTGAACAGTTAAAGCAAATCATTCCGGAACATCCTGCAGCTTTTCCCGAAATTATCGTAACTAGTTCAATGAATAATGCAGGAATTTCTACATTGCGTACGGCAATAGTAGAGAGTATTCAATAGCAAAACCATGTCTGTTTAATGTCATGCATATAAATAGATTTTTAACAAATTTTGCTGTACATTATTCTGGAGTTATGGAGCAAACCAATGTCTGATGAAAGAAATGATCGTTTCAACTATATTGATCTTTTTCAATGTGCAGTATTGAATCCGCAGATAGCGTTTTCATCTTTTTTAAAGGTTGGACAAGCCTTAGCAAATCAACCTGAAAAAATCGAAAAAATGCAAAAGGATTTTTTTGATCGTATGCTAACATTGCAAAAAACATTTGTGACAGAACTGTGTAAACAGAACGATAATTGCATTGAGGCAAAAGCAGATTCTGCAACAGGTGTCTTTTCTGCTGAAAATGTCAGTGACAATCCTATGATTCGTTTTTCTCATCAGTATTATAAGACTGTTTCTGATTGGCTAATGAATATTTTGGATCATATGGAAGATATGGATCCACAACAATTGCATAGCGCTAAATTTTTCATGAAACAATATATAGATATGATGTCTCCTGATAATTTTCCTTTTTTGAACCCCGCCGTACTAGGAGAAATGATAAAGTCTAACGGTGAAAATTTTAAAAAAGGTTGGGAGTTGTTTATAGAAGATTTCCAAAAAGGAGCAATCACTACAAACGATAGTACCTACTATTCGGTCGGTGATAATCTTGCAACAACTCCAGGAAAGGTAATATATCAAAACGATATTATTGAGCTTATTCAATATGAAGCAACGACACCTAAGGTCTTTGCAAAACCAATACTTTTTGTCCCTCCTTGGATTAACAAATTCTATATTTTGGATTTGCATCCTGAAAAATCCCTAGTGAAATGGGCTGTAGATCAAGGATTTACAGTCTTTATGATTTCATGGGTCAATCCCGATAAAAGATATAGCAAAATTGGTTTTGAAGACTATATCCGAGATGGACTCGTTGCTGCTTTGGACATAATTCATGATGTAACAAAAATGAATTCTGTTCACGCATTGGGTTATTGTGTCGGCGGAACACTAATATCCAGTTTTCTTGCATATATTTCCAATCCCAAGGCGACACTGAAACCAAAGGCTAAAATAGAATCAGCTACTTTGTTAGCAACTTTGCTCGATTTTTCACGCGCCGGAGATATGGCTATTTTCATGGCTGATGCATATATGGAATGCATAAAAGCGCAGTTGAAAGCAGAAGGCATTATGGATGGTCGTATCATGTACAATACTTTCAGTGCTTTGAAAGCAAAAGACATGGTATGGCGTTATCTGATCAACAGTTACATGTTGGGGAAAAAGCCAGCACCGCATGATGTGCTCTATTGGAATGCCGATTCTACAAATCTGACAAATGCCATGCAGACATTTTTGGCACAAGATCTGTACCGCGATAATCTGCTGAAAACAGGAAAATTGGAAATTTTTGGTGTGCCAATGCAATTGAATTTGATCAAGACACCTATATATATGATATCGCTATTGAAAGATCATTTGGTTCCCTGGGAAGCCACATATGATGGCATGAAGCTATTTGCAACAAATATTCGATTTGTGCTTGGAGGTTCTGGCCATGTGGTTGGAGCAATTAATCCACCTTCTCGCAATAAGTATAGTTATTGGGTTAATGACAAGGTGCAGGAAACAGCTTTGGAATGGCTAAATACAGCTATTGAGAAAACCGGTTCCTGGTGGCAGGATTGGTTCGAATGGCTAAAACCGATGGCTGGAGCCATGATCAAGGCTCGAGAAATTGGTAAAAGCATTCGCAATGCCCCGGGAGAATATGTCTTAAATAGGAGGCCTCAGCACCTTGGTGATGAGCGAGCTCAATAGACAAATAGCGCCAGTCATGCATTTGTATTTAGGCGGATCATGACTGCGCAAAATTCGTTCATAATCGATGTTGTTTTGATAAGCACATTGGCGATATTGTTTGATTAGTGAGATCGGAATAATTGCGTATATTGTATTGTTACGTGATTTGTATAGATGATTCAAATGTCGAATCAGATACTTGAGATATCGAGCGAGCTGCTTGAAATGTCGAGTAGGCCATTTTTTACAGCGACTACGATTCGCAGATAACGCTTGTAAGTAAGCAGGTATTTTTTTAGAACTTGATCTTTGCATAAATAAACTCCTAATTGTTATGATAAAAATAGACAATGCATTCCTCATGCATTATTTATATGTATAACATAGTTTTTATAGGTGCGCAAACATTTTATTTTTTCTCCTGTTAAATCAATGAGTTATTGCATAATTTTGGGGGGAATATGCGGTCTTACTTATTAAATTTATCAGTAAAAATCTATTTTTTATTCTATAGAATCATGCTTAGATTAATGGTTGCTCTCTATTGATTTGATCATATTTTTTTTATATAATGACCTCCGTTTTTTTTATGGAGAAAATGATGGCTGAGAAAGAAAGTGGCAGCTCGCAATCTAAAGCGGCGTCTGCTGATGAATTTACAGGATGGCGTTCTATAATATGGCCAATCTATAATAGTGAGTTGAAGAAATTTTTGCCTATGGCTTTTATGATGATGGGTATACTGTTTAACTACAGTATTATGCGAGGATTGAAAGATTCTCTCGTCGTCACCAGCATGGGAGCGGATACTATCCCTACACTGAAGTTGTTCTTCGTGTTGGCCAGTGCCGTATTGTTTATGATTGCTTACTCAAAACTATCGAATGTTTTCTCTAAAAACACGGTGTTCTATACTGTCGTAAGTTTTTTCATAATTTATTTCGCTTTATTTGCGGCAGTTTTGTACCCATGTCACGATGCCCTTACTCCTCATTGGACGGACAATATGGAAGCAGGCTTGCTGAAAAGCCTTGTTGTGCCAATCCAAGGATGGGTGTATAGCTCTTTCTACGTGATGGCAGAATTGTGGGGTAGCGCCATGGTTAGCTTGATGTTCTGGCGCTTTGCAAACGACGTGACATCGCTGAAGCAATCGAAGCGGTTTTATTCTATGTTTGGATTCATTGCTAACGGTGCCTTGATTATTTCCGGTGGTATCCTAAAGAAAATTGAGGACATTAAAACAGTTACAATACTTGCTGTTATCGTTGGTTTGCTCATCATGGGAATTTATTACTGGTTAAATGAATATGTATTAACTGATCCTAGATTCTTTAATCCTGATGAAATCAAAAAGCCTAAGAAAAAAGTTAAGTTGAGCTTGGGTGATAGCTTGCAATATATCTTCAGTTCAAGATATCTCGGCTTTATCGTTCTGTTAGTCGTATGTTACGGTGTCAGTATCAACTTGGTCGAGGTTACATGGAAAGATCAGGTGCGCTTGCTGTGCCCAACTAAGGAAGCTTTCAAAGCCTTTATGGGTGATCTCCAAATCTGGACAGGTTGGGTTACGATTTTCTTCATGGCTGTCGGTGCAAATATCTTGAGACGTTGCAGCTGGTATACATCCGCTATGATTACTCCTCTGATGATTTTTATCACCGGTTTGATATTCTTCGGCGGTATAATTTTCAAAAATTCGCTGGAAGCCGCTGGTACCGCAGGTCAGGTTATCACTTATGGTGGTTTAACAATATTAGAAATTATCGCTTATGTTGGTTTGTGTCAGAATGTTCTCGGTAAAGGCGTGAAATACTCCCTGTTTGATGCTACCAAGGAAATGAGCTACATTCCTTTGGATGATGAGCTGAAATCAAAAGGAAAAGCTGCAGTCGACGTTGTCGGTGGTCGTGCAGGTAAATCCGGTGGTGCAGCTATCAATTACCTCTTGTTGAACGTTTTGTTCGTTGGTTCAAGTTTGTCTTCTTTGGCGCCAATTGTCGCTGGAATCTTCACAGTCATTATGCTAGTATGGTTCTATGCTGTTAAGGGATTGAGCGTTGAGTTCCAAAAACTGACAGCTGAAAAAAGTTAGTTTTTGTAGTGTTGTTGTTTTTGTAGGCTGTCCTTTGCCATCTCTTTGTGTGAGGGCAGCCTTAATTTATCTGTGTGTTTTTTCTCAATAAAATGCTATATTATCGCCGCGTAGAGATTAGGAGATTCTATGAAGGGTGTAATGATAGCTTTGTGCATGATGTGCTACTCGTGCTCAATCGTTGATGATGCATCAGCAGTCGGCGTAGAGGATAATGTTCAAGTGGTCGGTAAGACAACGGAACAAAAACAGCTGGTCGCAAATTTCGCAAAAAATGTGTTGGCCTTAGCTCGTAAAAAATTGTCGCCAGCAGAACAGGAAGCACAGTTGTCTCAAATGTTATCCCAGTATTTCAATTTGGAAGAAATGGCCGTGTTCTGTTACGGTAGATATTACCAGGCGATTTGTAACGATGTCGGACAACAAAAAGCAATCGATTTGTTCCGCCGTATGGTAACACGTTTTTGTATTTCCCTATTTAAATCATGTGGCTCAGATAGTAATGCCGGATTTAAAGTGTCGAGATCTCGCAAGGTAAAGGCTACTCAAGGCGGAGTAGTATCATGTCAGTACTGGATCGATAGCGTTGTCTCAACCCAAACAAAAAATTATGATATCATGTGGGTGCTAAGCGGCGCAGAATCCGCCAATAGCAAAATTTTTGACGCAAAAAGCGAGGGAATATCTATGAAAACTGCTCTGCATGATCAGTTGGAAAATGTTCTGAGTACATCAGGCGCTGAATCTCCCTCAAAATGTATAGAAAAATTGTTAGAAAGAGAGATGGCTCAATGATTCAACAAATAGATATCAAATTATTGGAGAATGGTCAGGGCTTGGATTTGCCTTCTTACGCAACAGAAGGTAGCGCAGGTATGGATCTGAAAGCCGCAGTCGAAAATCCAGTCGAAATAAAGCCAGGTGAAAGATCTTTGATCCCAACCGGTATCTCTATAGCAATACCTAAAGGTTATAACGGAGAAATTCGTCCAAGATCCGGTTTGGCTTTGAAATACGGTATCACAGTGCTGAATACCCCAGGAACAGTTGATAGCGATTATCGCGGCGAGTTGAAA
This sequence comes from uncultured Alphaproteobacteria bacterium, assembly GCA_944390775.1. GTDB lineage: Bacteria > Pseudomonadota > Alphaproteobacteria > UBA3830 > UBA3830 > CALXQQ01. Next base: position 22,443 of record CALXQQ010000030.1, on the reverse strand, counting down.
GTCTTGCTGATCAATCACGGTAGCGAAAATTTTATCGTAGAACGCGGTATGCGTATTGCTCAATTGGTCCTACAGCAATATGCTACAGTAGAATGGAGACAGGTCGATGATTTGTCTAATACAGAACGAAGTGGTCGTGGATACGGATCCACCGGCATTAGGTGAGTTGGAGGCTGAATATGAAGTGTAAATTGTGGCTGCCCGCATTGTTGTTTCTAGTCGGATGTTCTTCTTCAAATGAAAATAAATTGTCAGGACGTTCTCCCGAAACTATCTACGAAAAAGGTATAAATTTGCTCAAAGCCGGCGAATATACAGATGCCGCCTCAGAGTTTAAGGATATAGAAGCCTATTTCCCTTACTCCGCAAAAGCTGTGGATGGACAAGTGTTGGCCGCTTATAGCTATTTCTTAGCAAAATCTTACAATGACGCAATACAAGCCGTCGATATATTTTTGCGCTACCATCCGAGTCATGAACTCGTGCCATACGCTTTGTACCTGAAGGCTATGAGCCTCTATATGATGGTGGGGACAATCGGTAGAGATGCTTCAGGAGCTTTGGATGCAAAAGAAGCTTTCGTAGAGCTGGTAAATCGCTTCCCTCAGTCCCCATATTATCGAGATAGTATCAAAAGAATCTTGCTGTTGGACGATATGATTGCTGCACACGAAATGGCAATTGGTCGCTATTATCAGAAAAATAAGAACGCACTCGCAGCTATCGGTCGGTATAATCTAGTGGTGAATAGGTTCGCAAAAACAAAACATGCCGAGGAAGCATGCTATAGAATAGTCGAATGCTGTAATTCGTTGGGTATGAAAGAAGATGCATATAGTATGCGAGTCTTTATGCAATCCCACTGTCCCAAAAGCATTTGGACAGAAAAAGCATGCGCTATGACTCCTGGTGATGTCGTAAAATAATGGTTTTTTGTGAAATTTATTTTTTGTTAAGGGTAATGTGCTATGAATAATACAGAAGTTAGAGATTTTAACGAAGAAAGATTTTCGATAGAGGATATTGTGTCATACTCAAATATAGAAATTACCCATGTGAACGATAATAGGGCGCCTATGAAAGTTGTCACAGCTAGAGTCGTTGTGTGGCTGCTTATCGCCGCAATGGTAGCATCTTTGTTTATCATGTAGAATTTGTAATGCGTGCTCGTGAGTCGCTGATCAGTGAATTTTATCGTACGTGAAAACCGTCTCTGTTGTCTTGCGGGCCACGTTAGCAATAGCTATACTTAGCCGTTATTGAAGGTGCTGTTTTATGAGCGGACAAGTTGTAGCCGTAATTAATCAAAAGGGTGGTGTAGGTAAAACTACAACTGTTGTAAATCTTGCTACAGCTTTAGCAGCTAGTGGAAGGCGTGTTTTGGTCGTGGATCTTGATCCGCAAGGCAATGCCACAACTGGTTTTGGGCTCGTGAAAGAGCGAGGCATAAAAAGCAGCTACGGTTTGTTGCTGAATGTTGTGTCTCCAAGTGAGGTGATTCGTAACACCTATGTCGATAATTTGGATATTGTTCCGTCCACGATAGATCTTTCTGCAGCAGAAGTTGAGTTGTTTGATCAGGAAAACAGAGAAAAAAAATTAAGAGAAGCGTTTTGCAATATCGATTATGATTATGTTTTTATCGACTGTCCTCCGGGATTTGGATTAATTAGCATTAATGCTCTGAATGCATCAAGTAAAATTATTATACCTTTGCAATGTGAATTCTATGCTTTGGAAGGATTAGCTCAATTATTTAAAACGGTAGAAAATGTAAAGAGTGCGATAAATCCTTCACTAATAGTTGCAGGTATTGTTCTGACAATGTATGATCGTCGTAATAGCCTTAGTCATATGATTGCTGACGATGTACGTTCGCATTTTAAGACACTGGTTTTTAATACGGTCATTCCGAGAAATGTTCGAGTGAGTGAAGCGCCGTCTTTTGGTAAACCGGTTCTGTTATATGATATGAAATCAGCGGGTGCTTTGGCTTATATTGAGTTGGCGAGGGAATTTTTAGCCAGGGAAAATGAAGCATGACAGGAAAAAATTTAGGTCGAGGATTAGCTGCATTTTTGGATGTTGAAGCAAAGCAGACAGATGTTCTGCAATTGCCCATTGAGAATATTCATCCTAATCCATCTCAGCCGCGTAGAGTGTTTGACGAGGAGCAGTTACAAAATTTAACCGATTCTGTTCGGCGTACAGGAATATTGCAGCCGATTATTACTGTTAAGCAGGGCAAGGATTCGTATCAATTGGTTGCCGGAGAAAGAAGACTGCGAGCTGCGGAGAAGGCTGGCTTGACTCATATTCCTGCGATTGTTCGTGAACTCACAGATGAAGAACAATTAGAAGTGGCGTTGTTAGAGAATATTCAACGAGAAAATCTTTCTCCGATTGAAGAAGCAGAAGCATACAAACGTCTGAGGGATGAATTTAATCATACACAAGAAGAGCTTGCAGGAATCTTAGGAAAAAGCCGTAGTCACATCGCGAATATGTTGCGTTTGTTGACACTGCCTCGTAAGGTTCAACAAATGCTAGGTGAGGGGAAGATATCATTTGGACATGCACGAGCTCTGATTGGCCTGCCAAATGCAGAACAAGTCGCCGAGCAAATCGAAAAGAAGGCATTGAATGTTCGTCAGACGGAACAGTTCGCAAAAAAGAAAAAGTCTGCATTGACTCCCTCGGGTATTGATCCGGATTTGCAAAATATTATGCAGCAGTTATCTGCTTTGCTTGGACTGCAGGCGAGCATAAAATTACGTGGTCAGGGTGGTGTGATATCAATCGATTTTACAGATTTGCAGGAACTAGACTCATTACTAAAACGTTTGAGCCAATAGGTTCTCAATGGAATTAATAAAAGCTGCGTGTACAGTAGGGATTTTTACTTTACTCAGTCGTTTTTCTGGTTATTGTCGTGAAATCACGATCGCCTATTGCCTTGGAGCAGGTGTGTATGCCGACGCTTTTTTTGTGGCATTAAAGCTAGCGAATACATTGCGCAGAGTGTTTGCCGAAGGCGCTTTTGCTGCTTCATTCCTTCCGAGATTCTCAAAGATTTTAGTGAGAGATGGTAAGGAAAAAGCAAATGGAACACTTGCCAATGTTTTTACGGTCATGTTGGGTATCATTGGTGTGTTTTCGCTGATCGTGCTGGTATTTTTTCCTGAAGTGTTAAGCGTGTTGGTTTCTGGATTTGATGAATCAAGTTATAAATTCGCTTTGACTGTGAAATTAGGACGCATATGTTTTCCGTATTTGTTGCTGGTTTCCATTACATCTTTATTTGCAGGAGTTCTGAATACTGTTGATCGTTTTGCATGGGCTAGTGGTGTGCACTGTATTCTTAGTGTGTTTATCATATGTGGCATTATAGCAAGTTATTGGTTAGGTTCATCACATGAGCAAATCGTGTTTGTTGCGTCTATATGCGTTGTGCTCGCCGGTATTTTACAGGTAGCGATACTTTATATTAATGTCATGCAGCATGGTTTTAGAGTTTGGATATCTGGTTCATGTTTATCTCCGGAAGTGAAGGATATTCTCAAGCACATGCTGCCAGGTATCTTCGCTGCAGGTATATGGCAATTTAATCTGGTCATTGATATGACTGTATGCTCTTATTTTCCTTCGGGTACAATTACTTGCATTAATTTGGCTGATCGTCTTAATCAGTTTCCGTTAGGTACTTTGGGTGTCGCTTTAGGGACAGCTCTTCTCCCGATTTTATCAAAGGCAATTGCAGTTGAGGATTTTAAAGCAGTCAATAGAGAGATGCATAAAGGTCTGCTGTTTTCAATGTTTATTACTTTATATGCAACTGTACTGTTGGCTGCAATTAGTGTTCCTTGTGTGGCAACTGCTTTTCAAAGAGGAGCATTTGGAGGAGAGCAGGTCATTATCACTGCAGCAGCAGTTGAAGGATTTGCTATTGGCTTGCCTTTCTATGTACTGGCTAAAGTGTTTTCTACGTTGTTTTTTGCCGCTGGCGATACTAAAAGACCTGTGTTCATAGGTGTTGCATCGGTGTTAGTGAATATAGTGTGTTTGATAGTATTGCCTCCATTTTTGAAATATTTTGGCTTGGCTCTGTGTAGCGCAATAGCAGCTATGGTGAATGCTGTGCTGCTGATTTGTATAGCTATGAGACGGTTTTCATTACAATTTTCCACAGAGTTTTATTGTAAATTCCTTTGTCAGTGTATTGCAGCTGTGATTACATTTTTTATTTTAAAACTGCAAGCATATTATATCTGGGATAATTCATACGGAACGAGTCATATAAAATGGATCGTAGTAGCATATTTGTTTGTTAGTGGAGCATTAATATTTTTTGCGATCACTACCGTCGGTCTGTTATTTACTAAACAAAAACAATGGAAGCTTTGGCGGAAAGATGCATGGTAATTACTTGCAAAATATTCGAAGTGGATCTGCTGTCTTGCCCGGAAGCCATGAGTTTTGTCCAAGTTTTGCTGAACCTATCGTCAGAGGAGGTAGATTTTTAGGGCGCAGATCAATTTGATATGTATAGCATTTTCCTAAATATCTAATGATTAGATGTTTCAATTCTGATTGTAGTTGTTCGTTGAAGACAAACTGCATGAGATAGTCGTAATTTTTATGGGAAAGCTGTATTTTGATCGAATAATTTACCGTGGAAACCTTGGTTCCAAGATAGCTGTTTTTTTTAAGATGTGTTTTCCCTAGTGGTTGCGATTCTTTGAACGGCATCCACTGAGGTTGTAATTCTACTACATGGGTTTCTAATTGAGTGCAGTACGTAATAAGAGTTTCTAATCCAACAGCACTTCGTTCTTTTGTCCAAAATAGATAGGCTAGGCGAGAAAATTTGCGGGGACTATTACCTGGATCAGATGCTCCTATAAAGTTGGCAATAGAGCAAACAAGAGGGCAGTTGCCATTATTGTGGTTTTGCAGAGCAATATATCGTTTGCTGCTTATTCTATACGAAATTCCCAATATGCGCGTGTTAAACATGTTAACAAATGCTCCGAGAGCTTGATCTTGCTCTAGGCTCCTTCGCATGATTAGTTCTGAGTACGGCGTTGGAAGAGGAGCATTTAATCCCGCTAAAGGCAATCTGCTAATATGTATGACTTTTGTATTATTGTCTTGCGTAATTTTTTCTATTTCGTTCCCCTTAATATGAAACTCGTATAGGCTGAGTGTTTTAAAAGGAGCATCTACTATCGATATTTCATGCCCAAATTGTACTTTGGAATTGTGTCCTAAGATATATGCAGCCGTTTCAAATGAAAATTTTCCTCCGTGCTTCAATAGTTCATTGTTTAGAGGTAGTGCTTTAGTCCGAATTGCCGTTGCCATGTTCTGATTACCTTATCGTCTTCGTCGCGACATACCTGTACGTCGCAATAAGTATTGATTGTCGTATACATGGATAGAAATTTGGAAATTACAAGACTGAGTGGTAAGCCATAATTTGCAAGGCTATCATCAAAGATAAGTTCGACATCAGTGCCATGTACAAAACCTCTCCATGTTTGTTCATCTATTCGCTTTACTGCTGACTGACAGTGCATTCCTACTAAAGCATCAATCTCTCCCATAAGATGACTCGCTGACGATAAATCAGCAAATGTGTTCAAAACGCTCTTTAGTTTTTGTAGGCTATTTTCACCAAAAGAAAATGAATTCAGCGATAATAAAGATACGAGTTTCCATAACATGTCACCCCCTGTGGCAGATGCTTTTTGCGCAGTAGGGCGATCAGCACAATATATGTTGTGTACCGGAGCAGATATGTCCATCTGAAGGGCGCCAAATGCTGGGATTTGTTCAGCAATGCCTCTGTTAGTACATAGAGTGTATGCATAAAAGACTTTATCTGCAGGTTGTTGAGGATCAAATGCAGAATCTACAAAGGACACATATACATCCTCTCCGATAGAGCCAGGTATATAGCTTTTTTTGCGTTTTTCTATCCAGAAAATCGATTGCTTTTCATGATTACTCGCAAAAAATTCAGGAATATCGACTTCGTCATTGGTGTTGGCATCAATGGCGACCATTTTGTCGATCGAATAGATTTCATGCGAGTTGTATCGTCGGTAATCCGGCACAAGACAATATTCTACTTGTTGATAAGTAAGTCTCAATGGTTCGGATACTTTGGAAAATAGATTTACTGCAGGTACTGAAAATAAACGAAAATTCTTCGTGCTGATTCCAATGTTGATGTAATCTCCTAGGGGAATATATAAACTAAATTCCCCCGTAAGATTTTTATCCGTTGGTAGTGGTACATCAAATCCGTAAAATTTTTCGGGAAACGCAAAGTATTCTTGCAATACGCGTCCTCCTCTGTGAATTGATGCAGGGTAGGGCAATAACGCTTCATTATCCTCTATCCCAATAGGAGAAATATTCCCCGTGAAAAGTAATTCGTTTTCTTTCTGAAAAATAACTTGATCTTCACAACTGAAAAGAGCTGCGTATATTTTGGATTTCGCAAGCGCATTAGCATTAATATAAAAACGCAGCTTCGAAGGCTGAGAACTCGCAGACATGTATCGAAAATCCATTTTTATATAGTATATTGCGCGTGCAAAATATCCGGGGATTTCCTCACGTGGAATTAGTTGTACATTTACAAAATCTACAGGCCATAGTTCCACATCATGTGCTGTGCGAAATGAGCAAGTTTCACCGCTATAGCTGATTGTTTGTAGACGTGTGTTGCGCGGAATGACTGTTCCAGCAGTCTTGGAGGCTCTTGAGATATCTAAGTCAAAATTTACCATTACGCATGATGGAATTGGTCTGAGAAGTGGTGAATATATGACATCTAATAATGTGCGAGCGATTTCCGGAAATTGATCATCTATTTGTTTTTGTAGCCTGCCCGTTAAAAAGGCAAAACTCTCTATCATGCGCTCTATTTGTGGATCAGATGATTCATGAGATGAGATGTCTAAACGCCGCGCTATTTTTGGAAAACGTGCAGCAAAATCACTTCCCGCTGTACGCAAATACGATAATTCATATTGGTAATATTCGGATAGTATATCGATATCTTTTTTACTCATATTCTACCACCACAGGAAAAGACAGCATAATTTTGCGTTCAGAATAAATAACCACAGCATCTATGGTAATGTATATGTGACCATATTCTTGTTTAATCACTCGTGATTTTGGATTTTTAAGCCGCGGTTCAAACGCACTAATCACATGATCAATATATGATTCCAATGCTTGGATTTCGAATTCATTATCTGCCGTTATGGGACATACTAGGTTTGCTCCATACGAGTACGGAGTATGTTTTTGCTTCCATAGATTTGCAACTCTAGTATTTAGTAATCGTGATAAGTCTTGAGCTATTAGCTGTTGCCATTCCTCAACGGAGACATATCTCTTGGGAATTTGTTCAAAACTAACATCTATGTCTTCATCTATTAAACGACTAAATAAAGGCATGTGTACCATTTGTGTCATACTACGATTCCTTTATTTCCCATTTGGTTACGTCAACATTTACAGCAGATGTTCCGATTTTGCTGCCATCTCCACCATAATCCGTATAGGAATCTGAGTAGGAAGCATAGCGAAACGAAAAACAAACAGTTTCCTTAATTCGGGAAAAACTTTGAATTACGCATGATGAAAATGTTTTCTCTTCTAGAACTACGACAGCACTGAAATTGCTTACTATTTTTTGTAATGTGATCTTAGAAATGACAGTTCCAGCGGCCATTTTACCTTGAATTGCAGCACAATAACTGCCTGGTCTCATGTAAATTTTTACGTCATTTGCAGCGACAATGCTTTCAGCAAATTTATTTCCTTCGAATGTTCCAAAACGAGCTACTTGAAATTCCATATAAAGAAATTCCGCGCAGTTTGTAAATTTTTCTATTTTGCTTGAGAATATTTTGTCGGATGAAATTAGCCATTTATATGATGGTAAATTATCAATATCATCTTTTACGTCGTTAGGAGCTAATTCCGTGAACATCTCTTGCCCTCATAAATAAGTATTTAAATTTAACAAGTGGTTTATTAAGAAAAAGTAAACAACTAGTTGAGTAAAATGTTGAGTATTTTCTTCGCTGTAAGATGGTATTTTGTGCTCCTATATGCTACACTCCCGCCGGAGCGTTTAGAGGAGAATGTAGAGTGAGCGGCTGTAATTTAGCGCGCCAAGATCCGATCGTGAGAAAGTATGTTGGGGCTCTCTATGTTGTGGCTCGACGGTTACATAGCGAGAAGATCGTGCACGATGAGATGATAGTGATTCGTGATTTGATAGCTGGTATGGGATTATCTGATGGTTTTTTTCGGAAGATATCGCGTTTGCGAGATTTAGGCAGAAAATTCGCTGATGAGTTAACTGAGCAGGTACAATTTTCACAGATAACACGGAATTTTATTCGATTGTTAGTACAGAATCAGAGAGTACATCTATTGCCTGAAATTTGCTCTGCCTATGCGCCATACATAGAGCAGCTTTCGGGGAAGAGGACGGTATATGTGACCTATGCTGGGCGTTTTGGTGCACAGGAGAAAAAATCTTTGATGCAGAATTTGCAGTCTGCACTAGGAGACAGTATTGAGTTAATTGTTGAGAAAGATCCTTCTTTAATCAACGGGATAAGGTTACAGCATAATGGTAAAATACTGGATTATTCATTGCGCTCGAAATTAGAGCGTTTACGCAGATCTATTAGAGGAGAGAGTTATGGAGTTTAAGTCTGCCGAGGTAGAGTCTATCATTCGGAAGCGTATAGAGCAATTCGATGTAGGTCCGGAGTTCATTGAAATTGGTCGAGTGTTGTCCATTGGAGATGGTGTTGCTCGGGTATACGGTTTGGAGCAAGCCTTTATGGGCGAGATGGTGATCTTTGAGTCCGGTGTTATGGGCATGGTATTGAACCTATGTGAAGATACTGTTGATGTTGTGATTTTCGGAGAGGATCGTAAAATTCATGAAGGCATGGAAGTGAAGCGCACTCAGAAAATCGTGGAAGTTCCTGTTGGGAAGGCGCTGTTAGGACGTATCGTTGACGCCTTAGGCAATCCGATAGATGGCTTAGGTGCAATTAAAGCGGAGGAGCACAGGGTTGCTGATGTGAAAGCTCCGGGTATTATCGTGCGCAAATCGGTACATGAACCTGTTCAGACTGGATTAAAGGCTATTGATGCTCTTGTTCCGATAGGTCGCGGGCAAAGAGAGCTGATAATCGGAGATCGACAGACGGGAAAAACTGCCATTGCGATAGACACCATACTCAATCAGAAAGCTGCTTTTGATCGTGGTGATGAAGGAGAAAAGTTATATTGTATATATGTGGCGATAGGTCAGAAAAAATCATCTGTGGCGCAAATTGTACAAACATTGAAGGAGCGTGGTGCCTTAGACTACACGATTATTGTTGCTGCTACGGCATCTGATGCAGCGACAATGCAGTATCTTGCTCCCTATACAGCTTGTGCTATGGGAGAATATTTCCGAGATAATGGTATGCATGCTCTTATTATATATGATGATCTTTCTAAGCATGCGGTTGCTTACAGACAAATGTCATTATTGTTGCGTCGTCCTCCGGGAAGAGAAGCTTATCCTGGAGACGTGTTTTATTTGCATTCTCGTCTTTTGGAACGTGCGGCTAAGTTGGATGATCAGCATGGAGGTGGATCTTTGACGGCTCTACCTATCATTGAAACACAAGCTGGGGATTTATCGGCATACATTCCCACTAACGTTATTTCAATTACTGATGGTCAGATCTTTTTAGAAAGCGAGTTGTTTTATAAAGGCATACGTCCTGCTATTAACGTTGGTCAATCTGTTAGCCGAGTAGGTTCATCTGCCCAAATTAAGGCGATGAAACAGGTTGCTGGTAAGATTAAATTGGATTTGGCTCAATATCGTGAGATGGCAGGTTTTGCTCAATTTGCATCTGATTTGGATGCATCTAGTAAGCAATTGCTCGCGCGAGGAGAACGTTTAACAGAGCTGTTAAAGCAAAATCAGTATGCGCCTCTCAGTGTGGAGGAGCAGGTGGTGAGCATATTCCTCGGTGTGCGTGGATTTTTAGACAATATTGAGTTGAAGCGTATAAGAGAATTTGAGAAATTTATCTTGGATAAGGTTCGTAAGGAATCACCGTTTATTTTTGACGATATTCGTCAGCATAAACAATTGACAGATTCTACTGCGCAAGAGCTACAAATGTTAGTCGAGCAATATCTAGATGAGTTTACAGAGGAGAGTTGATGGCTAATCTAAAAGAGCTTCGCAACAAAATAAATGTGGTGCAGACAACGCGAAAAGTAACAATGGCAATGAAATTAGTTGCCGGCGTGAAGTTTAAAAAAGCGGAGAATCGCGTGTTGATTTCGCGTCCTTATGCGAAAGAAATGCAGCGCATATTATCTTGTTTGAGGCGCAATTTTTCGGATGTGGAAAGCGAGCTATTGGTCGGACGATCTGTTGTTAACACGGAAATGTTTGTCGTATTTGCGTCTTATAAGGGGTTATGTGGTAATTTTAACTACATGATTAATAAGTTTGTTCGCGATTTGATTGATTCTACCCATGCTGCAGGTAAGAATGTTTTTATTTTGTGTGTGGGTAGCAAGGTATATCATTCATTGAAGGCGCATTTGAACAATAATGATCGCATAGAACTGGTGGATAATTTTTTTCAAGAGGGATGTTTGTTCAAGAATTCCGAGCAATTGGCCCATAGAGTTATAAAGCATTTCGTAGATGGAGATGCTGATCATATTTCTCTTGTATACAACCAGTATTTTTCTGCGATGAAGCGACAGCTTGTTTGTTCCAGGCTTATTCCGGGGGAGCGTATAGATAGTGACGATCGCACTATTACGATTTTTGAGCCGAATGTTCGAGAACTGCTGGAGCATATTTTTCCGTATAACATTGCGGTTCAGATACGTCAGGCGGCGTTGGAAAGCATGGCCAGCGAACAGAGCGCTCGTATGACAGCTATGGATAGTGCGACTCGTAATGCAGATGAAATAGCCGATGAACTACATATACGTTATAATCGTTTACGTCAGTATGGAATTACTCAAGAATTAACAGAAATTATTTCTGGTACACAAGCTATAAGTAAAGGGTAGGATATGAAGCAGAATATAGGTCGAGTTGCTCAAGTATTGGGTGTTGTCGTTGATGTTGAATTTGAGGGTGAAGCTCCGGCAATTTTGAATGCTCTTGAGGTTGATAATAATGGGCATAAGGTTGTGTTAGAAGTAGCTCAGCAGCTGGGGAATAATATTGTTCGCACGATAGCTATGGATGTGACTGACGGTTTATATCGTGGTCAAGAGGTGGTTGATACTGGCAAGATGATAGAAGTGCCGGTTGGAAGAGAGCTATTGGGACGAATTATCAACGTGGTTGGAGAGCCGGTAGATGAACAAGGTCCAATTAATGCCAAAGTTCGTATGCCAATTCATCGTGAAGCTCCGTCTTTTACTGAGCAGGCTGCGGAAACAGAGGTGTTGGTGACAGGAATTAAGGTCGTGGATCTGCTTGCTCCGTATGCCAAAGGTGGAAAGGTTGGTTTATTTGGTGGAGCAGGTGTCGGAAAAACCGTTTTGATCGAAGAACTTATAAACAATGTCGCGAAGGCTCATGGTGGATATTCGGTTTTTGCTGGTGTCGGAGAACGTACTCGAGAAGGTAATGACCTCTACAATGAAATGAAGGAAGCGGGCGTCATCGATGCCAAAGACAACAACTCGAAAGCTGCGCTTGTGTATGGTCAGATGAATGAACCGCCTGGTGCAAGAGCTCGTGTTGCTCTGACTGGCTTGACTCTTGCTGAGTATTTTCGCGATCAAGAGCGTCAAGATGTATTATTGTTCATAGATAACATTTTTCGTTTTACACAAGCGGGATCTGAGTTATCGGCTTTGTTAGGGCGTACGCCATCTGCAGTTGGATATCAGCCAACTTTGGCGACAGATATGGGTGAGTTGCAAGAGCGAATCACGAGTACAGTAAAAGGATCTATCACTAGTGTGCAGGCTATTTATGTTCCTGCCGATGACCTAACAGATCCAGCACCTGCTACATCTTTTTCTCACTTGGATTCCACGACAGTGTTGAGCAGAAAAATTGCTGAAATTGGTATATATCCGGCTGTTGACCCTCTTGATTCTACATCGCGTATTTTGACTCCACTTATTGTTGGTGAAGAGCATTACAGAGTAGCTCGAGAAGTGCAAAGAATCTTGCAAACCTATAAATCTTTGCAAGATATTATCGCGATTCTCGGTATGGATGAATTATCTGAAGAGGATAAGCTTGTTGTTTGGAGAGCGCGCAAAATACAAAGATTTTTGTCTCAGCCTTTCCATGTTGCAGAGGTATTTACAGGCATTCCTGGTAAATTCGTTAACTTGGTTGATACAATAGCTGGGTTTAAAGCAATTATATCGGGTGAATGTGATCATTTGCCAGAAGCGGCATTTTTCATGGTTGGTACAATAGATGAAGCGTTCGAAAAGGCCAAAAATTTAGGAAGCTAGACGATGATAGTACGTGTCATGGAGCTGGGAAAAACTTTATTTGATGGTGAGGCGTTGCGTGTTGCTTTTCCTGCTATACAGGGAGAAGCTTGTATTTTGCCTCATCACATTTCCCTTATAACTTCTATGAATCCTGGAGTGATAAAGATTTTTCTTGAGGAGGGTAAGGATCCTCTGCGTTTGGAAGTCAAAGGTGGAGTAGCGTCTTTTTCCAATGAAATTGCGTCTTTCATGCTTTATGGTGATAGCGATTAGAATTGTGTAGTAATTGTATGAAAAAATGGAGTAACAATCTTCTTGTTTTAACTTTATAAGTTGCGTTTCGTAAGATTGTGTTCTATAATATTAAACGTGGGTGATTAGCTCAGTTGGTAGAGCACCTGACTTTTAATCAGGGTGTCGCAGGTTCGAATCCTGCATTACCCACCACTTAGGGAGTGTCGGTATGGTTGATCCATTACATCAATTTGTTATTTCTCCAATAGTTAAGATGAGTGCAGGTGGTGTTGATCTGTCATTTACGAATTCGTCTTTGGCAGTTGTCGTGGCTGTTTTGGGGATTTGGATTTTGTTTGCATGGGGAACATCCGGTATAAACAGTGGAATGGTTCCTTCTAGACTGCAGGCTGCATTGGAAATCTGTTACAATATGGTGTTGGATTTGCTGGATAATAACACTGGAGAGGGCGGTCGTAGATATTTTCCGTTTGTGTTTTCTTTATTCTTCTTTATTTTATTTTCTAATTTGGTCGGAATTATACCATATATGTTTACCACCACGAGCCATATAGTTGTTACATTCGCTTTGGCTGGGATGGTATTTTGCGTTATAACTTTGCTGGGGTTCATGCTACACGGAGTGAAGTTTTTAGGCGTATTTGCTCCAAGTGGTGCTCCGAAATTTTTGTTGCCTCTATTGATCCCAATAGAGATGATCTCTTACTTATCTCGACCAATAAGTCTTTCTGTACGACTATTCGCCAATATGATGGCAGGTCATACAGTTTTGAAGGTATTTGCAGGTTTCGCTGCAATGTTAGGCGTATGGGGAATTTTTCCGTTGTTCATTAATGTTTTACTGACCGGATTTGAATTGGCTATTGCTATTATTCAATCATACGTGTTTACTATATTGACTTGTGTGTATTTGCGGGATGCGGTACATTTGCACTGATTATTGAAGGGAGTATTTTTTATGATATCACCAGAAGCGGCTCGTTATTTAAGTGCAGCAGTAGCTGCGTTGGCACTGTACGGTGTTGGAATGAGTATGGGAAATTTGTTTTCGTCATGGTTGTCGTCGGTATCTCGTAATCCTGAAGCTGATGAAAAACTTAACATGAAGGGTATTTTAGGTTTTGCTTTGGTAGAATCCATTGGCTTGTTTGCATTTATTATAGCCATGCTTATATTGTTTAAATAAGTAGGTTTACATGTTACCTCAGCTTGCGGTTAGCACATTTCCATCTCAAGTTTTCTGGGTATTGGCTGGTTTTGCATGTGTATATCTATTTATGCAATATTTTGCTGTGCCTAGGTTACGACAAGCTCTCAAAACTCGGGAGCAGTATTTGCAGACAATGCAGGAGAAGACAGAGTATCTTGTGTTCGAAACAGAACAGTTGGAACGTGCTGCGCAAGCAAAACTCGACGGGGTTAAGGCGGAGACCACCGCAAGAGAGACTCAGCTTATAGCAGAGCTGGAGACATATCATGCGGAAAGGCAAGAAGCTTTGCGTCGGGAATTTGAGGCAACAATGCAAAAAGAGTTGGCGCAGTTGAAACGTTCATCTGAAACAGTGTTCGAAGAGATTGCATCGAATTGTTCAGCTATAGTCGATGAAGCTGTAGCTATTGTAGATGGTAAAGGGACATAATCATGTCTGCAGAATTTTCTGTATTTATTGCCTTTATAATCTTTGCAGGATTTTTTGTATGGAAGCTTTATCCAGTATTGGTGCAAAGTTTGGATGATTATATCGATTCCATACGAAAGAAAATACATGATGTGCAGTCGTTGCAAAAGCGCGCGGAGATGTCTTTGAACCACGCATATGGGAAGCAGGGACAGTTGGAAGCAGCTATTGAAGATAGTCGTAGAAAATCTGAAGAGCGTATTCGTCATATTCGCGAGGAAAATGAAAAGTACGTAGCGGCTTTGGAAAAGCGACATAAAGAACAATTGCAAGCGCAGTTGGAATCAGAGCTGACACGTCAGCGTGACTTGCTAATAGAACGTTTATCAGATGTGATAATTGAGAAGCTGGCCGATAAAATGCAGGACACAAAATCATTACCTAAAATAAATAAAGAGGACTTAAAGAATATAATCTAGGCACAACACTGTTTCATTTATTTCCGTTTTGTGCTAGTTTACGACGTTTTTAGAGGAAGGACAAAATGACTGATAACCTACAAATAGAGGAGAAAGTGAAAAGCATGATCGTTGATAAGTTGCGTGTTGACGCTTCAAAGGTTGTCAACGATGCTCGTTTTATCGATGATCTGGGTGCTGATAGCTTGGATACTGTTGAGCTGGTTATGGCCTTGGAAGATGAATTTGGTATCGAAATTCCAGAAGAAGATGGCCAGAAAATCGTGTCCGTTAAGGATGCTATCGCATACATACAGAATGCATGTGCGAAGCAATAGGTGTCTGAAGAATGCGAAGAGTAGCTATTACGGGTCTGGGTATCGTTTGTCCTTTGGGCGTAAAGGTCGACGAGGTGTGGGCTCGTTTGCTTAATGGTGAGTCTGGTGTAAAGAAGATTGTTTCTTTTTCAACAGACGATTTGTCTTCTAAAATTGCGGGACAAGTACCATCTGAACATGTAGAGCAAAAAGCAGCGACTCTGTTTGATCCTCTGCAATATGTTAGTGCAAGAGAATTGGATCGCATGGATCGATTTGTTGTATACGCTATCGCAGCGGCAACAGATGCCATGAGGGATGCTGGGCTGGAGCATATAGCAGATGAGGATCGCGAAAATGCCGGAGTTATTATTGGCTCCGGTATTGGTGGTTTGCCATGTATATATGATACGTCTATTGTATTGAACGAAAAAGGCGGACGTCGAGTATCTCCGTTTTTTATTCCAGCATCACTTATCAACTTAGCAGCGGGACATGTTTCCATGCGTTTTGGTCTTAATGGGCCGAATCATGCGGTGGTTACTGCTTGCGCATCCGGTACTCATGCTATTGGCGATGCTGCGCGTATGATTCAGGTGGGTGCGGCTGATATTATGGTTGCAGGTGGTACTGAGGCAGCTGTATGTCGCATTGGTGTCGCAGGATTCGCAGCAGCGCGTGCTCTATCAACGAAATATAATGATTCGCCAGAGGAAGCATCTCGGCCTTGGGATAAGGGACGTGATGGATTTGTCATCAGTGAAGGAGCAGGTGTTCTGATTTTGGAAGAAATGGAGCATGCTAAGAAACGTGGAGCGAAGATCTATGGCGAAATCGTGGGATATGGTATGTCGGGCGATGCATATCATGTGACAGCACCAGCTCCGAATGGGGCAGGGGCGTTTTTAGCTATGCGTAATGCACTTCGTATGGCAAAAATTAACGCCGATGAGATCGACTATATTAATGCTCATGGAACGTCTACTTTACCTGGTGATCTGGGAGAATTAAGAGCGGTTGAGCGTATTCTAGGCGCTGGTAGTAAGGCTTCTATGTCATCGACAAAATCGTCTATTGGACATTTGCTTGGTGCGGCAGGAGCTGTAGAAGCAGTTTTTTCTGTCATGGCTCTTAGTAATCAGGTCGTGCCTCCCACTTTGAATCTGCATGATTCAGAAGAGACTTTTGTTGATTTGGTGCCTTTGCAGGCTAAACAACGTGAAGTTAAGGTGGTGTTATCGAATTCGTTTGGATTCGGTGGTACAAATGCCAGTTTAGTTTTTAGAGGTGTGAAATAATAAACTGTAAACAGCATAGGAGGACAGATGAGGCGACATAGGAACTTTTCAAAGGGAGTATCGCTGGTCTTTGGCTTCGTTGTTGTTTTTTCTTTGTTGTTTGCATTTTTTTTGTGTAAGAGATCATCATATGTTGCTGATCGTACTTTTGTGTTGGAAAAGGGAAGTCTTCGCAAAGTTGCAGAATTCCTTAAAAGGGAGCATGTAGTATCAAGTGAGAATTTGGCACTGTTCTATTTGCAGGTTGCACATTGTCTAGGGTATAGAATCCAATTTGGTGAATATAATGTGCCGTCTAGAGCATCTTTATTAAAGGTGATTATTATTTTAAATAGAGGACAGCGAGTTTTACATAAGATTTGTTTGCCGAGTGGTTTTTCATCATTGCAGATAGTAAGACGTCTTAAAGCAGACAAAAATTTGCTTGGGGATATTGAGAAAACACCTGAAGAGGGCTCAATTATGCCTGATACTTACTTTTTCTATTATCCAACTACCAGAATGGAAATTATCGCGAGAGGGCAGCGTGCAATGCAAGATTTTATGAGGATAGAGTGGCCTAAACGTGCTAAAAATTGTCCAGCTAAGACTCCGCATGAAGCTTTGATACTCGCATCTATCGTCGAAAAAGAGACACATTATCCTTTTGAACGACATCTTGTTGCTGGTGTATTTGCTCATAGATTGAAAATAGGGATGAAATTAGAAACAGATCCTACAGTTATATATGCTGTTGCGCGTGGAGATAGATTGGGCAGACCAATAAGGCGATCAGATTTGAAATTTGTGGATCCTTACAATACTTATGTTAATCATGGTTTTCCGCCGACTCCGATTGCCAATCCGAGTAAGGCGTCTATTTTGGCTGCGTTGCATCCTGAGGATACGGAATATCTGTATTTTGTATACAATAATGAATCATGTCACGTCTTTTCGAAAACGTTCGAAGAGCACAAGAGAAATATCGCAAAGATTAGAGCGAAAAAAGCTCAGAAAAAATAAACAAGTGTTGCCGTGCTTTTGTGCACGGCGTTTCTTTAATGTTCTCGAATTGTGATTTGTATGCTTTGTCCAAAAGACTTTTTCAGTACAGATGTTATTTTGTCTGAGTTCATATCTCCATCAAGATATAGCGGGCTATAGAGCGGAATTCCATTGTACTGCCCTGCTGCTATCTGCAAACTGTGTGAAGTGATACCATCTAGACTGATTTGTTTAGTTTTAAGATTATGAACCACACAAACTTGAGGCGTTGTGTCAGTTACGTAAGATATGCTATGTGGAATATTCATAGCAGATGTGCCTGATAAAATGTTACATAAACCGTAAGCACCTAATATATATTTTATCATGTTCATAATCCAACCTCATTTTCTAAAATAATGTTTGAATGATAGTTAATAAATAGTAAATAAATAGTTAATGATTAATATTCGAGAGCACTATTTCTTGGCACATGGATTTTCGTACTGTGAAGAATTGAGCAGTCTCATATATATCTCGAAATAAGAAATGATCTGTGCCGGTTAAAAATATTTGTGCAGGAATGGTTGATAATTCCTGTAACAGATATGATCGTCTTTGTTGGTCGAGATGCACCATGAGATCATCAAGTAGCAATATGGGTAAGCCTTTGCGATATTGGATATATATGCGAAGAGCGCCAAGTATAAGTGATACAAGAAACGCTTTTTGTTCTCCTGTTGAGCAATTTTCAGCATCTATGTTTTCTTTGTATGCTCCCCAAAATGTTTTATGCGCACCTATAGAAGTTGATTGACGAATTGTATCGTCGTTACGATTTCGGGAAAGTTGTTCAGCAATTTCTAGCACTGATTCTTCTTCGGAATAATGTTCCGTGATCTGTTCGATGGTGCCATGCAGCTGTAGTTGAGGACGCAAAAAATGTGATGGAAATTGTGAAAATACTTCTTTAATTTTTAGTAGAAACTCTTGTCTAATTTTTGTGATATATACATTTTCTTCTGCAATTTGTCGTTCTAGTGTTTCCAACCAAACTAGTTCTTGTGGTCGATTTAATAAAATATGCAATCTTTCTTTTTGTAAATCCGCCAATTTTCGAAGATGTGCTTTGTATCCATACTTGTAACCGCTTGTTAGATGATCGAAAAAATTGCGACGATCTGCAGCGTTTCCAGTGAAGACACTATCCATTGTGGGAACAGCCCATAGTATCCATAAAATTTCATCATATTTTTTATGTGAGCTAATTGGAGCATCATCTATTTTGGCGCATCTTCTTCCATTTTGCATGAAAGTGCTGAGGAATGTTTCGCAACTATGCTGTCTTACAGTTATATCGATTTTCCAAGAATCATTGTTAGATGCTCGGTTAGAAAAATCGGATAATGCTGCGTTACGTAAGCCTCTGCCTGGGCCAAATAAAGATAGCGCTTCTAAAATATTGGTTTTTCCTGCTCCATTGTCTCCGACAAATACTACAAACTGCGAGCGAAATTCCAACAATAGCGTACGATACGAGCGGAAATTCTTACAGGAAAATGTTGTAATTGCCTGATTCAAAGTACTAAATTCTCATCGGCATTATTACAAACAAAGACTGAGGTTCGCTTTCATCCTCAATCAGAATAGGGCTAAGCGATTCTTTGATGTGCACTCTCAACTTTTCTCCTTCCAAAGTTTGAGCTACATCCAAGAGATACATGGCATTAAATCCAGCACTCCATCCTGCGCCATTATATTCGATAGCTGTTTCATCACGACCACTACCTAGCTTGTTGCTGGCAACAGAGCAACGCAGACTTCCACCGGTCGCTTCTAAGCGTACAGCTCTAACCTTATCATCAGACATAACGGACACTCTATCCACCATAGTCATGAAATCTGTTCTCTTTACAACAAAGCTATCTCCAGTTTTATCGGGTATAACACGCTTATAATCTGGGAAAACTCCATCTACCAATTTCGCGATAAATATAATATTGTCTACGGTAAATTGTACCTGGTTCGCGTTAAATCTTATTGATACATCTGCCATGGCGATGTCTAACAGCTTTTTTAGCTCTAGAACAGTCTTTTTGGAAATAATAACACCTTGGATATTTTCTTTACTGTTCAGTGGCATTTCAGAAACAGATAATCTATGCCCATCCGTAGATGCTGCTTTGAGCATATCTTCTTCTTTATGTAGATAAATTCCATTTAAATTGTGACGACTCTCTTCTGGAGAAATCGAAAACTTGGTTCTCGATATTAATTTGTTAAAATCTGCTGCTTTTACAGTGAAATTACAGGAGTTATTCAGCTGAGCAGTAGCAGGGAAGTCGGCGCAATCAAGTGTGGAAAGTTCGAACTTCGCTTTATCTGCGGTAATTACCAACCTTTCTCCTTTATCTGCTAGCGAAAATTCCAAAGGAGCATCATCCAAGGTTTTTCTGATAATATCGTTGAACGTCGCTGCCGGAACAGCAACAGTCCCGAACGTATCTATATCTGCAGGTATTGTTTCTATAAGAGAATGATCAAGATCCGTAGATTTTATGGTCAAGCCATTCGACTGAAAATCCAATAACACGTGGGATAGAATTGGCATCACTGACTTGCGATCTGCAATGCTTACTGCCCTCATGATCGCGGGGAATATATCCTGCTTTTTTATTCTGGCTCTCATAGTTTTATTCCTGTCTATCTACCTGACAACTGACGCGCTAATTTTAACATCGCCCCTATAATTACTCAATACTTATACCTACATACTGCGCGTGAGGGATAACCGAACACTCATACGATTTGGCTTCGCTCTCCATTTCCAAACAGCGTTTCCGGTGTTAAATCCACGCTCATCGTCTTTCGATGTGATGCAATATCGGTAGTCACATCTACCATTCCATGTTTGATTAAATTTGTACTCTACACCGACGCCAAGTGTTGGATAAAACGATCCAAAAGAACCTCCTGACTCGTTACGACGACGTCCACCAATGTCGCGATCAAATGATACTCTGCCGAAAAGGCGCGCAAATCCGGCAGTGAAATATACAAGAGTGCCACGCAAAGGGAAAAGATAGCCAATTCTAACATCCATGTTCATGCTTGTGTTAACACAGTGTTGTACGTGCATGCCATCGAAAGAGTGGTCTTTTCCACTGAGACGCTTGAAAATTTCAAATTCTATGCCTGCATAGTACCTTTTTAAAATCGGTGTTCCAAATCCTGCAATAGCAGATATTTCAAACTGATTGCTAGTGCTACTATACTTGCTACATGCTCCGTTATTTTTCGATGCCCAAATCTCATGCTTTATACTTGAGCTTCCAATGCCTATACCATAGTAGGCACCACTTATAACACGATCCGGCTCTCCCAGCGGAAGAAACTCTTCAGAATTACCTACAGCAGTATCTGCAGAAATTGTTGCACAACACAAAACACTAACGCCAACAAATTTCTTCATACGTCCCCACAAAAAATGTCAACGAGACAGTATAAAGAAAATCAGCTTGCAACACAAGTTGTAATGGATGGTGTTTATCAGAAACGAAGCTGTGATCATTTGTGGATACATCACAGCAGCAAGTCTTGGTGCAGGAGGTATTTGTTGGATGATTGCAACGCTTTTTTCGGTTTTGTTTTTATCTCTATATATTGATCAAAATTCTAGGATTGGAGTAAAGCTCCGCGCACATTATTCGATCGCCGCTCGACTCGGTTATTGTATTTATGTCGCTGGAATTAGTGCAAACAGTGGTATGATCTTGTAAATCGTTTAGAAATATAGCGCGCAGTCCCTAGAATATTTTGCAAATAATCCAAACTGGACATTTGCAAAATATTTTGTTGAGCACCTTATTTTTTAGCTGGTGCAGGTTACATGACTGGCGCAGGTTGCACGACTGGCTCGGGTTGTTTGATGGCCTCAGGCTTTGGATCACCAAGTCTTTCCACAACAACAATTCCTCTTCCTTTGGTGTTGTGTGGATCTGCATGCCTAGGGTCATTATGGCCCAATTGATACAATTTCTTTATTTTGGCGAAATGTTTATTGGTTGCATATGCCCTTTCAAACTCTGCAAATGAAAGAAATTTGGTTACTTTCAATTTTATCTTGAAAGTAATACCCCCAATAAGAATGCTATCAATATCTGGCTCATCTTCTTTTGTAGTCTCGAATGCAGTCGTATTGCCATTTCTATTTACGTCAGTAGCAACAAAAATGCCTCCAACTTTTAACGCTCTGGGATAGAAGTTAAATGGCCACGCATATCCATCTAGAGTAGATCTATCAGAGATGATTATGTCAAAGAATCCCGATTTATACCAGCTTTGCATAATGCTACGACAATCAGAACCACATGCATTTTTTATAATGTCAAGAGAAGCTAAAGGTCTTGAGAATGGTATCTTGCCCAATAAAGTTAAGTTTGTTGGGAGGAAGACTAGAGGGTTTTGACAAAAATCCTCATGTACCTGATAATGCATATAATCGTCGTGGATAAAGTCTGCATTTTCTAGAGTGACATGGACCACATCTTTCAATTGTAATCCTACTGACTCTAACTCTTGTTCATACGTTCCTGCTCTATACCACGGATTGCTGGAGTCTTCAGGAATGTGAGGTGATGATCCTACTCGTAACACTTTAAATTCCGCTGTGGGAGCTGATAACTTTATCTCGGAAGCTTCTGCTGATCCAAAAGCTGATTCTCCACATCCCAAGCCTATGAGAAGTGTCAAACACATGGTTATATAGTTCATATTGTCTCCTATATATATTTATTATATAGTTTCGGCGTATTTGTTAATAAATGGAGACTATACTATGAATAAGTTATTTATTTTGGTGTTGGCGGGGTTATGTTCCCAAGGTTTTTGCATGAATTTTGATCCTCATTCATCGCCAGACAATCTTTATAAAGAAAGAAGGCATGTCAGTGACATAATAGCCCATTTTGGTGACACGCTTGAT